>JBFMDM010000151.1:0-5009 GCA_040753835.1 Planctomycetota bacterium | reverse complement strand
TCATCAGACGCATCACGAGAAACCTCGGAATCATCGGATTAACTTTCCTGCTTATTACCCTGGCGCAGACGAGTGTCTTTGCCTATTCCGGCCAGCAGGTTACAGTCAGGGAGGACATCCCTAACGAGTTTGTCATCACCCTGACCGTGCCGCTTCTTACCGTGCCGGGCGAGCAATTCCCTGTGCATATTGAAGGCAAGTCCCTTGACCCAACGGCCTTCGTAACGCAGTGGGCCTTATACGAGGACGGCCTTTATATTACCGGCAACGGCTTTGCCCCGCTGGAATTCAGCGTTATAGTTACCAGAACCGCCTCGGTGCACGATTATTATGCCAAGGGCCGGGCTATCGGCGGCGCGCACGGCTGGCCGCCTTATGCGGTCACAGACCACCTCTTGACCCACCAGCAGACCAATATGGGCGAGACCAAGACGCCCCTTGACGCCAAGACAAAAGGCAGCACTATAGACGTTTCCAGCGGCAATGTCAATCTGGCCTTTGACCTGACTAACATCGCCCAGACCGCGGGCAACAACCTGCCCCATAATTTCAGCATCTATTATAACAGTTTGGAATCCAACCAACTCGCATCAGAATGGCCCGATTCCTACAAGCCCCTAGGCCAGAACTGGACGCATAACTTCAACCAGCGGATGAGCCGACTCGGTAATAATTATCTGGTCTATATCAATTATGACGGCTCGCGGGTCTTCTATTACCTTGATATTGTAGAGGGCGTGTACAGGGCATTCTCCCAATACGGTGATTATTCAACCGTAACCTATACCGGCACGGCCTTTGTCCTGACCCGGACAGACCGAACCGTCCTGAGCTTCAACAACGACGGCTACCTGACCAATATCACTGACGTCAACAACAACCCTGTAACGCTCACATATAATCCCACCGACCTGACCATCACCCTGCCCAATGGCCGCACCATCGTCCTGGGATTGGACGCCCAGGGCCGCATCTCCACGGTTACCGACCCGGCCCTGAACCAGGTTACTATTAATTATAACGTCACAACCGGACTGCTGGAGAGTTTCACCAGGCCCGGCGCCTCGCCTTGGCAATTCAACTATCTCACCATCACCGACCCTATTACCGGCACGAACCTGGTTACTGAGGTAATAAACCCATTGGGCGGAAGCGAGACCTTCCAGTATACGCTCAATAACCGCGTCCAGTATATCACCAAGACCATAAACACCATTCCCTATACCCGTTCTCTTACTTATGACGATGCCAATAATACGGTTACCCTGACCGACTACAGCGGCCTGGGCGCAACCACCTATCAATATAATTATTCATTGGACGCCTGGAACGTCATCACGGATGCAATGGGCTATGTTGTGGTCAACACCTTTGACGACAATCGCAATCTCATCAGCCGCAGGAATGCCCGCGGCTATACCACTTATTATACCTATTTTGCCAGAGGCAATATTGACACCATCAGAGACCCTCTGTGCCGGACGGCCTACAGGTATGAAGACCCGGCTAATCCTGACCTGCCCACCCAGATTACCAAGGTTGAAACCAATATCTCCACTCTCTTTTCCTATGATTCCAATGGTAATCTGATTCTAAAGGTTGAAGGCCTGGGCTCTATCCCTGAGACCTTAAGATACACCAGATACGAGTATTATCCTGGCGGCGCACTCTGGAAGGAAATCCGCGACCCGCAAATCATCCAAAACCCCTCAGGCCTTAATGTGGTTACCGAGTATTTCTATACAGCCGGATACCTTACCAAAAAGGTCGTGGATTCAGGCATTCTCAATATCACCTCTGAATACGAATATAATCTCCTGGGCAGGATGACTAAGGCCTATAACGGCTACCAGCCGCCGGACTTGCCCGGCGTCTTTATCGGATATACCTATGATGCCAGAGGCAATCTCACTGACATCACAGACCAAAGCGGAATAGTTACTCTCTTTGACTATAACGGAATGGATAACGTGACCAATAAAATAGAGGACTCTACAGGACCAGCGCCGGTTCTTACGACCTACGGATATGATAACTTCAACCGCCTTGTTTCAACCGTTGTGGATGCGGGCCCAGGCGGATTAAATATCTCCACTGCAAACGGATACGATGGAGACGATAGGGTAATCTGGACCCGCGACCCTGAGACCGTGACCACCAATTATTTCTACTGGCCCAACGGACGGCTGTATTATACCCAGAAACCGCTGAATGGGACCGATATTGCCCGGACTTATTACTGGTATGACGGCAACGGCAATGTTACGGCCATCCAGGACCCTGAAGGACACACCACGACCTACGAATACACCGAACTGGACAAACTCTGGAAGGTCAATGTCCCGAGAAGCGGAAGCATAATTGACACCACTGAATATATCTATGAGGACTGCGGTTGTTGCGCTGCGGCCTGGGTTACAGACCCCAGAGGCAACACCACCTATACCAAGTATGACGCCTTAAAAAGGGTGGTCTTCGTCCGCGGGCCTGCGCCTGATTATATCACCACTGCCTATACATACGACCGTTTGGGCCGGGTCTATGCCGTGACCGGTCCGTGGTATGATTCCAACCAGAACGGCGTCTATGACTCAGGCGAGAGCGTCAATCCGGCCGGCTTCCCCACCAAGGTGCCTACCACCCGCTACACCACATACGACAATGCAGACCGGGTTTATCAGACATATATCAACACACCCGGCCGGCTCCAGAACACCTATACCTACTTTGCCTCTGGCAATGTGGCGACCTTAACCGACCCGGTCGGGACTGTAACCACGTACCAGTATGATAATAATAACCGTGTCCAGATGGTTGCGCTTGACCCGACCGGCCTAAACGAGCGGACATTCTATGTCTATGACCGCTTGGGCAGGCAGAAAGAGGTCACCGCGGCATACGGCACGACGTTAGCCACCACCACCTGGTATGAATACTACAACACCGGCTGGTTAAAATACGTCAAGCCGTATGTTAATGACCTGACCTATGCTACCTATTATATATATAACAATCGGGGGCAACAAACCCGGGTGACTGATGCCGAATCCCAAATGACTCAATATTTATATGACCTGGGCGGACGACTGGTCAAGGTGATTAACGCAAATGGCGCGGCTACGGACTACGGATATAACCTGGACGGCCTGCGCACCTCGGTCGCCTATTACCGCCAGAGCACGCCCATCTATACAAACTATACATACTATCTGAACCACCTTTTGGAGGTTACAGACCTACCGGGTTACAATGGGTTACGGAATGTTACAACCAATAGTTATGATGGGAACGGGAACTTAACTGCCAAGACAGACGCTAATGGGAACACGATAAATTACCAGTATGACAATAACAATCGCCTGACCGCCAAGAATTATACCGGTTACAGTGCTTCTTATATTTACGACGCAACCGGCAATGTCCTGACACTGACCGACAATAACACGAATACTGTAAACCAATATGACGAGTTCAATCGCCTAACGGTCATAACCGACTCAACCTATTCACCGGCAAAACTAATTCAATATGGATATTATGATGATGGGACACGTCAAAATATGACCGACCCCGAAAGTAATTTTATTGAATATACCTATGATAAGGCGAAACGACTCAAGACCGTAAAGAGAAATGGCGCCTCGGCTGGGACTTACTATTATAATGCACTTGGCTTACGGACTCAACTGACCTACGGTAACAATGCCTTTACGCAGTATGGATACAACCCCACGACCCGCTGGCTGACCTCAGTAGTCAACAAACGTTGGACTGCGCATAATATCATTGCCTCGTCATTTACTTACACGCACGACAAGGTCGGCAACAGGCGGACAATGGCGCTCTACGGTGGTGATGTGGTTACTTATGGCTATGACAACACTTATCAACTTATCAGCGAGGTCCGCACCGGACTCACGGCTTATCAACGTGCCTGGACTTATGATAATGTTGGGAATCGTCTGACGCAGTGGAACGGGACAATAACCACCACTTACACCTGCAATGATGCCAATCAGTTAGTTAATGACGGGACAAATGATTATGAATTTGACGCCAATGGAAATATGACGGTCAAGAAGGTAGGTGGTATAACCGTAGCCCAGTGGGGTTATGATTGGGAGAATAGGCAGATTTCTTATACCGACATCCTGAATCCGCTTAACAACTCTACTTATGGATACGATGCCGCAGGGCACAGGGTTAATAGAACAGTCAACGGAGTAACTGAAAAGTATTTATATGACGGCGCAAATGTAATTGCGGATTATAATGGCTCGGATGTGCTGGTGGCCAGTTACGTGACTCCATTCTTGGATGACAATCTTTTTATGGAAACCGGTAGCAAAACCTACTATTTCTTCCACGATGGGCTTGGCTCGGTGCGTTCTCTTATCCGCTCAGACCAGATTCTCTTTGACAAGTATGATTATTACGCCTTTGGCGAGATGCTGTCTGAGACCGGAGGGGTGCCTAATCGGTATAAATATACGGGGAGGGAGTGGGATAACGAATCAACCACCTATCATTATCGTGCGAGGCAGTATAATCAGGTGGTTGGTAGATTTCTAAGGCGAGATCCCACTGGATACAAAATTAGTATCTTTGATATAATGGAACATCTTTTAGATAAACGTGATACGAGTCGACAGCTATCATTTCCACATTTTGGATCACAATCTTCTTGTAAAAAAATGTCTAATACAAAGATGATATTACTACAAAATATTCCACTGAATCCTCCAGAGATTAATTTGTACTCATATGTAGTAAACAATCCAGTAAATATGATTGACCCGTCTGGGTTACATGGTTATTGGTTGTGTTATTTTCAATGTAGGGGAGAGGCTCTAATAGATTTACATTTAGATGAAGCGATAGCTGCAATTTGCTTTTCTTTTTGTGCGCCAGTCCTTGCGATTCCTCCTCCAAAAGGGGAGGTTGCTGCGGCGGCGTGTATGAGCGGTTGCCTATTGACAGCAAGTTGGCTTGAAGGTAACTACTGCGCA
>JBFMDM010000150.1:0-5035 GCA_040753835.1 Planctomycetota bacterium | reverse complement strand
CAGGAGAACCACCGTGTATGACGGCCAGGTAATCGGGGAAAGAAGCAAGGATATGACCAACCAGGTATGCCAGGATAATTTGCGGTAGAGGCCGATTATCACGGCGAGTGCAGTTAAAATAATGGACAATACATAAGGTGTTATGCCGTCAGGAAATAATGCTGCTATTATCCCGACCAATGATACGCTCCAGTTGGCGGTCTTTGATTCAAGGACAGGCATAACCTTGTTTATGAATTCCGAATAGGTGCCCTGATGAACTCCGCCGGGAATAGCGATGGTTAAGATGATGAATATGACAACAGCGCAAATTATAAACAGGAAGATTCTTGGGCAATGATAGTTCTGCGCGCCACGCCAGGATATTATGAAGTAGAGGAGAAATGGCGCATAATTGGGTTTTATCATTATAGACAGCGCAAAACAGCACCCGCAAAACACCTCGTATAATATCTTTTGTCTGTCCGTATACCATAGGCCGGCTATTAAAAAATAGGCGGCTATAATTGGCGTTTGCCCGTTCATTATGACCCCCCAAAGCATTGAGTCCAGGACGAGAAATACGAGAATTAATGCCGGCCACTTGCTATCATCGCGGAATAATGAAGGGACATTCATATTGGCAATCCGCATGCTTCTCTTGATTAGTAAGAATGCTAAGAGTAGATTAAGGATGGTCAGGACAAGGCCGGACTCGCTCTTCCCCAAATATCCGAGCCCGGAACACAGCCAATATATCAGATAGGTCGGAAACGGGAAACTGTTGGAGGTGTTTGTTAGTTGGTACTTTGAATTTATGTCATACGGGGAATCTCCGCAGCCGTATAATTCCTGGGCGCCGTAAAAATTAATATTGAAGTCGTCAGGGAAACGCGGCGAAAGCCCGAACAGCGAAGCGCCCGGGTTATGGATAAGCAGGTCGATGACTCCGATTATGGATATGGAAATTACTGCGTAAGCGACATACGGTACGAGTTTTTGCCTTTGCCAAACTAAAGCCAAGGCAAAAACCGCGGATAAAATTGGCATGATGAGCGAGCGGATGCGGCCGGCGTGCTCACTCGCGTAATACCAGTCCATTCCGGCATAGAGGCACAGGGCAAATAGAATAAGAAACAGGGTAGCCACCAGGGCTACATTGTTTTTGGAATGGGTGGTGTTCTCAATGTTCATTTTTGCGTTTGCTTATGGAGAATTCCTTTATAATACCCAGTGCGTATCCAAGAGCGTAAGATATTCTTACCGAAAGGAAGATGAGTTTTAACTTAAGGACTGCGCTGATATTCTGGATAACCGCCCTTAAAACGCGGTAAGGCAGCGAACGGCGGGGCACGAAGGTTTGGGCCGCAGCCGGCGGCGTTTCGTATATTAGGTCAGGGTAGTGCCACCAGTCGTGCGCCGCGCCTTTGCCTCGCTGGAACGACATCCGCAGGAAACTGATGAGATTCTTTGGCGGCGGATGATAGACCCATGTCTGGGGAACGACGACTATTTTATATCCGGCCTTGCGCAGGCGTGCCCTGAATTCCGGGTCGTCGCCGTAGATGAGATTGACGTTTTCCTGTCCGGCTTCCACAAAGACCTTTTTGCGGATTGCCATTGCCGCATGGGTGGCCATGTCGGATTCTATCAGTTCATTAACAATTGGGAACTGAAAGCGGTCAAATTCCTTGCTGCATCTCTTCTGGAAACGGCTGGCGTCAGGCGGCAGGAGTTGCGAGGCGCCGGTGATGCCGATGTCTGGGTGGGCGGCAAATGGCGTTACCAGGTTTTCTATTACCCGGTTATTGCCGAGGATGATGTCATCGTCAAAGAAGACGATAATCTTTCCGGTGGCATAATTGGCGCCGGCATTATGCGCCCGGGCGCAGGGCATCACGCCTTTGACCAGGATTAATTCCAGGTCCTGAGTGCTTTGTTTCTTTATGTCGGCGACCAGTTTCGGAACATTTCCGTTGCGATACCCGTCCAAAGACGGGATAATGACCGACACCAGCGGTTTGTATTTCTTGATAATAATCTCAGCGCTCATTTTGGATTATATTTGAACAGTTTGGCCAATCGGCCGGTTATGGTTATAAGATTTACCTGTATGTAAGAGGAAACGATGCCGGCTAATGACAGGATGCTTGATGATGTTGATTTTGCGCGCCGCTTTAAGTAAGCCATAAACATCTGTCGGGCTTTGTCTGGTTCTTTTTGCTCCAGCAACTGGCGGCCCAGCCAATATTCCCTGCCGAGTTCCAATTTTGACGATAGTTTGAGCAGTTTGTCCTTGATACTGCCAACGTCAATCCTTGCGGGGAGTGAATTTATTTGATGGCTATATGCATCAAGGAAATATAGCGAGTATTTTACCCGGCCTTGCTCAAATCTGACATTCTCTGACAAGCTGGTATTACGGATATGCCGCCGCCAGTAGCCGAGCGTTTCGGGCAGGTATCTGAATTCTCCTTCTAACGCCAGGTGGCAGTAGGTGCTGTAGTCAACCGAAGCCAGATAATCCGGCTGGACAAATCCCCCTATTTTTTGGAGGGCATTTTTTCTTATGCAGACAGTGGGCGAGTAAATCTTGGATTCAAATGGGTTTAGAAGTAACGGTAATATGGAGCCGATGGGTTGATTGTTGTGCGACAAGGATTGGAGTTTGCGTGTCATTGCGCCGTTGGTATCAACCTGTATGGCGCTGCCGTAATCCAAGACCACGCTCGGCTCGTCAAATGATGTTATTTGGCGCCCCAATTTATCGGCCGGCCAGAAATCATCGCCTTCAAGGATAGCAATAATTTCGCCCTGCGCCAGGGCCAGTGCTTTATTATATGTTGCGCCCAATTGATAAACTCCAAGGTGGTCCTGCCGAATGTATTTAATGCGGCGGTCCGCAAATTCACTGATTATCTGCGTGGTTGAGTCGGTCGAGCCGTCGTCTATGATAATCATTTCCCAGTCAGTGTATGTCTGGTCAATAGTTGATTGGATACAGGCGTGGATATATTTCTCGTGGTTATAAGTCGGTGTAATGATAGAAACTAACGGTTTCATTTTAGTTCTGATAAATCGTAGTATAGCAATAGGATATGGTCAAGTTTTATGTGCTTTCCTAAAATGGTTAAATTTAGTTGTTTTTATGATGATTATAATTATTCTCTATCAGAATGGAACTGGAAAATGTTTCCTGTGTATTATGCGGCAGTGAGGAGGCGGTTATATTGCAGAAGCCGCAGCCGGTTGGATTGGTCAAATGCCGGCAGTGCGGACTGGCGTTTCTTAATCCCAGGCCGTCTCGAAGTGAGCATCACAGATTCCATCAGCCGCAATATTTTCATAATTATTACAATCAGACAATAGAGGAATTCTATAGCAGGAAAGGGCCGCTTTACGGCCGGACTAAGCGCCTTAACGAATTAAGATTGGATGTTGTGCGGCAATATGTCCAGTGCGGTAAGTTGCTTGATATCGGAGCGGGACAGGGGATGTTTATCACGCTGGCAAGGCAGTCGGGATTCAGTGTGGCTGCCACGGATGTGATGGACTATGAGGCGTCGTATTTCAGAGGCAAGGGGTATGACTACCGGACCGGCTATCTCGATGACATCGAACTGCCGAATGCTGAGTTTGATGCTGTAACTATGTGGCACACGCTGGAGCATACTCTGAACCCGCATATGACATTGATGAATGCGCATCGTCTTCTTAAAGCAGGCGGTTATGTCTTTGTGGCGGTGCCGAATTTTGATTCCCTGGCTTCCCGCCTGAAACTTATTATAGGAAGCAATTTTTTTGGCGCTGACTCAGCCGAGGTTCACTATTTCCAGTTTACTCCAGCAACGCTCCAGCGGTTGCTGGCGAAATGCGGTTTTGAAGTGGTAGGTTGCCGGGCTGATATAAAAGATAAGTTGAAACCTTCCTGGCGCGGATATATACTTGAAACCGTTAGCGCTGTCATGGGCTGTTATCCGAATATTTTATGTATTGCCCGAAAAGTATGAGAATTTTTTATTATTACCATGCCGCCATGAATATTCCAAGCGGTTCTGCGCGGCATATCATTGAAGTAATGGAGGAACTGCAGAAACGCGGTCACGACATCTCTCTCTTTGCGCTTGACAGGGGAAGATACCAGTTTGAGACCTTATTTAAGATTGTTTATATGCCATCCTTAAATATCAAACCCAGGATTATCGGCTACTATCTTGAGTGCGTATTAGTAGTGCTTTACATGATTTACTGTGGGCTTAAAGCCAAGCCGGATATCTTGTATGTCAGGACGCCATTTTATGCATTCCACCCCATTTTTATTGCCTGGCTTTTGAGGTGCCATCATATCGCAGAGATAATGGAGTTGCAACTGGAAGACCTTAAATGGGCTGGGGCTTCGCGGTTGAGGTTGGCACTCACCCGGTTATGCGAAACGCTTAACTACCGTTTTGCGGACAGGATTATTGCAATAACCGATGAGGTAAGAACAATGCTTAGCAGGGTATACAGAATTCCGCTCAATAAAATAATCCATATTGAGGCGGGCGCTAATCCGGAAAAATGCCGGCCGATTGAGACCAGAAAAGCAAGGGTTGAAATGGGCCTGCCGGTTGATGATTTATACGTTGGTTTTATAGGTTCCTTTTACCTCTGGTCAGGGATTGGCGACCTTATCAGTATTGCCCCGACAATTCTTAGGGAGGTTCCCCAGTCAAGATTTATTATTATTGGTTCTGGAGAACTGGATAAGGAATTTCGCGATAAAGTTGACTTGCTGGGTGTCAAAGACCGGTTTGTTTTCACCGGCCAGATTACGTTTGACAAAATCCCATTATACATAAACGCTTTTGACATCGGCGTTGCGCCATACATTTTGGGCGGTGACATCAGCCGCAAGACCTCGGCATCTTCAATTAAGGTTTTTGAGTATATGTCGTGCGCCAAGCCGGTTGTTACGACGGATATCAAAGGCACAGGCGATATTGTCCGTGAGAGTGAATGCGGTATAGTGGTGCCGCTTTATCAGCCGGATAAATTAGCAGCGGCGATTATAAGA
>JBFMDM010000149.1:0-5094 GCA_040753835.1 Planctomycetota bacterium | reverse complement strand
GAAAATTCATAGCCACAAAGGCATCCCGCCATCCGGCGGGACAGGCGCCGACACTAAGAATTCGGAATTTATCCCGCACATAACTTATGTGCGGGATGCCTTAGTGTCCCTGCCTGCCGACAGGCAGGTTGGTGGCAAATATTTACCTTGCCAGAACTAAAACATACACTGCCTTGGCCCCGGCTTTCTTGAGGGTGCGAGTAATCTCCGAAGCCGTGGTGCCGGTGGTCAACACATCATCTATCAGCAGGATATTCTTCCCATCTATGAATTCGGGGTTAGTCACCTCAAAGGCGTCAATCAGGTTCTTCTTACGGTTGACTGAATCCAATCCGGCCTGGTCCGACGTGGGCCTGGTCTTGACCAAATTATTTAGTTCCAAAGGAATCCCTGTCGCCTCACTCAACCGTTCAGCCAGAAGTTGGGACTGGTTAAATCCGCGCTCCTTGAGTTTCTTCTTATACAATGGAGCCGGCATAATCCAATCCATCTCCGGCATCAAGTGCCTGACGCCCTGCCAGCGGGCAATGAGCAGGCCGGACAGTTCGTTTACCAATACGCGCTCACAGCCATATTTCAGTTTATGGATGGCATCCCTGATGATACCGTCATAGCCGGCCACGGCAACGGCCCTGGTGAAGCGCGGCGGATGCGCATGGCACTCCAGGCAGAGCGTATCCGACTGGACATACGGACCCAAATCAATCCCGCATCTGGGACAGGACGTATCCTGATTGATAAAGGTAATCTTAGTCGTGCAGTCCGTGCAAAGCGCCTTGCGGTCTGTATTGTTCAAGGAGGCACTGCAAATCAGGCAATAGCGCGGATAAATCAGGTCAAGAAAACTCAACCACAGATTACACAGATTACCCAGATTAACACAAATTCCCATAATAAAACAAGAATAGTTTTATTGGATTAAAGTGCGAAAGTATTATATAAAAAATCCATATGAAATCAATAACATACTACTTGTTGTTGACAATCCTGTTGCCGGCCCTGATATCCTGCGGAACGAACGTTGACAACAAGGAAATCATTCTGGCCACCACGACCAGCGTGCAGGACAGCGGACTGCTGGACGTCCTGACGGACGCATTCAGGAAGGAAACCGGCTACAAAATTAAGGCCATTGCGGTCGGCTCAGGCGAGGCAATGGCCCTGGCCCGGCGCGGCGAGGCCGATGTCCTGCTGGTTCACTCGCCCAAGGACGAGGAAACATTTATGCAGGAAGGATTCGGAAAAAGCCGGGCAACCTTTATGTATAACTACTTTGTTATAGTCGGGCCGCCTGACGACCCGGCCGGCTGTTCCCAAACCGCTTCAGCCAAAGAGGCATTCGCCAGGATAGCCGAAAAGCAGGCAAACTTTATCTCACGCGGCGACAATTCCGGCACGCACAAGAAAGAGACGGCTCTGTGGAAGGAAACAAGCGCCAGCCCCAAAGGCAAGTGGTATATCCAGGCCGGAGTGGGAATGGGCCAGACCCTGTTAATCGCCGGTGAAAAGAAGGCCTATACGCTCTCGGACAAAGGGACCTATCTGGCCTTTTCCGCCGAAGGCGGAAAATCCAAATTAGCGCTCAAGATTGTCCGTGATGGCGTGCCGGACCTGAAGAATAACTATTCGGTAATCGTATTGAATCCCGATAAGTTTCCCAAAATAAACCCAGCCCCTGCGCGTAGGAGCTGGGTAAACCTGGCCGGCGCACAGGCATTTGCCGATTTCCTTGTCTCGCCGGCAACGTTAAAACTGATTTCCGAATACGGCAGGGACAAATACGGCGAGCCGCTGTTCTATCTTATGGGTAAATAGTTAATACGTTAATAAGTTGACAGGTTGATAAGTAAAATCCCATATCAACTTATCCACTTATCATCTTATCTACTTACTTATGAACGAAATATTTGACATCGTCCGGACCTCTTTAGAAGTATCGGGATTATCACTTATCATCGCCGGGGTCATCGGAATTCCCCTGGGCGTAATAGTCGGATTATCCCGGTTCAGAGGCCGGAAATGGCTGATTGCCCTGGTCAATACCGGAATGGGCCTGCCACCGGTCCTGGTCGGCCTGGTGGTCGTGATGATGATGGGCCGGAGCGGACCGCTGGGATTCCTGGGACTGTTGTATTCCAGGACCGCAATGGTCATAGCCCAGACCATCATTGCCCTGCCGCTGGTCACGGCATTTACCATTGCCGGCATCCAGAAGATAGACCCGGAACTGATTCGCCAGACCGTATCTTTAGGCGCCACGCGCCTGCAGTTCTTCCGCATCATCATACAGGAAGCCCGACTGACCATCCTGGTCGCGCTGATGGCCGGGTTCGGAAGCATCATCTCCGAGGTCGGGGCCGTGATGATGGTGGGCGGGAATATCAGGGGCGAGACCACGGTCCTGACCACCGGCATACTTCAGTCAACACGGATGGGAATGTTCAACCAGGCGCTGATTCTGGGCGGCGTGTTGCTGGCGATTAGTTTTATCGTTAACCTGGCGCTGACGTTAATACAACAAAAACGGACGGACCACTACTAATTACGAATAGACTAATTACGAATTGCCTGCAAGGCGGTCTAATGAATTATTCATAATTCGCCAATTCGTAATTCGTAGAGTGCTGTTATGACATTATTAACTATTAAAGATTTACAGTTCTCTTATTCAGAACGGGGTGATTTTACATTATCCGTTCCACGCTTTGAGCTAAACCAGGGCGAACGGGTGGCGCTCATCGGGCCGAACGGCGCGGGCAAGACCACGCTCCTGCAGATAATCTCCCTGCTGCAGAGACCGGACAAGGGGAACATCCTCTATGATGGTGGTGAAATAAAGAGCCGGGCAGACATACTGAACTATCACCGCTCAACCGCCTTTGTGCCCCAGAGACCGTCGCTGTATAACCGTTCTGTCCAAGATAACGTGGCTATCGGCTTGAAGATTCGCAATATCAGTCCCGATGAAATATCCGAACGTGTTGATGGAATGCTCAAGGCGCTGAAGATAGGGCATCTGGCTAATCGCAATGCCCTGAGCATCTCCGGCGGAGAGGCCCGTCGGGTGATGCTGGCCCGGGCTTTGGTGTTAAATCCCAAAATCCTGTTCCTGGACGAGCCATTTGCTGATTTGGACGAACCGGTCCGGCGCTCTATAATAGAAGACACCCTGCCGATATTAAGCGGCAGCGGATGCGCCACCGTATTCGTCACGCACAACCAGGACGAGACCTATCAACTGGCCAGCCGGTTTATGGTGCTGATAAAAGGCCGGATTATCCAGTCCGGCACGGCCTATGAAATATTCGGCAATCCGGCCAGCAAAGAGGTGGCCGAATTCATCGGCATCAGGAATATCATTCCGGCAGAGATAACCGGGAATGACAATGATATGCTCCGGTTATCGCTCTCAGATAGCATTCATTTTTTGTACTCAGGCGCTAAACCGGATACGAACAAAGTGCTCTGCCTTATCCCGCCTGAATCAATTACCATAGCAACAGACCCACCGCAATTACATAGCAGCGCGCGCAATACGCTCCAAGGAACTATCAAAAAGGTCATACCATCAAGATATATGGTTTGGCTGGAGATTGATTGCAATGGTGTGCACCTAACCGCCTCGGTCACGCATCAGTCGGTCCGGGAATTAGGATTATCAGCCGGCAAACCAATCAGCGTCCTCATCAAGGCCACGGCTATACAGTTACTGCCACTTACGTAAGTTAGTGGCAGTTATCCCGATGAACACCGCAGTGACCAAGAAGCGAATATCGGGGCTATTGGAAAGATAATCAGCAAGACCTCTTCCTGATTTCCGCCATCAGTTTATCCGGGATGGGCCCGCAGGCGCAGTGCCTGACGTGCGCCAGGTGCCATTTGATTCTCTGCTCCAATGTCGCATTGGCCGGCATCTTATGCCTGAGATACCACTGCCTATTTAGAGCGTCTAACAAAATGAGATTATACATTAGAAATAAAACTCCAGCAAATAAGAGCCCCAAACAAAAAGAACCGGAACCACAGATTTCACCGATTACACGGATTAAAATCTGCGAAATCTGTGTAATCTGTGGTTGCTATCCGTGTTTATCTGTGTCTGTGGTTTCATTATGTTAGACGCTCTAAATTATCTTGACCTAATTTGTAATTCGTGTATTCGTAGATCTACCCCTAACCTGCCAGGACCATCGCCCTGGTCTCGGTCGTCACCCCCTGCGGTATGCTCTGCGCCGGCATCGCCTGCTCCTCAAGGCAATTCAGTTTTCCTATGAAGTTATATTTATCATACTTCACCGGCCTGTAGGCAAACGCCAGCCCGCCTTCGGTGAATTTCGCCTCGGTTAACCCGGTCGTCTCGTTGGTCGTCTCGGACATATACGCCTTGGCCGATATGCTCAAATCCTCGCTGGCTTGGTAGAATAGGCGGTTGGCTATCAGTTAACTGGTCTTTTCCTGCACGCCGGTTTCAGCGTCCAGACTGAATATGACGCCACAGATAATAGTTATCAGGTAGAATAGAATTGTTCTTTTCACAATAACCTCCTTGATATGTATTTATTTTGCTGACTACATAATCATCCCGCCGTCCACAATCAGGACCTGTCCGGTGATGTAATTGGATTTATCAGATGAAAGGAACAAAACGGCATTGGCCACGTCTTGAACCGTGCCCAGCCGCTGCAAGGGGATACGCTCGTTCATCTTGGTCTTGACCTCTTCGCTCAGTACCTCGGTCATTGCGGTCTGGATGAATCCAGGGGCAATGGCATTGACGTTGATATTGTGGGCCGCGAATTCCTTAGCCGAGGATTTGGTTAAGGCAATCACGCCGGCCTTGGAGGCCGCATAGTTGGCCTGGCCCACATTGCCGCCGATGCCGATGACGGACGCGATGTTGACTATCTTTCCAGAACGTTGCTTGAACATATACCGACAGACCGCCTTGGTGAAATTAAATGTGCCTTTGAGATTAATGGCCAGGACTTTATCCCATTCCTCGTCCTTCATCCGCATAATCAGGTTGTCGCGGGTAATACCGGCATTATTGACCAGAATATCTATCCGGCCGAGTTGCTTGTTGACCTCATCCAC
>JBFMDM010000148.1:0-5124 GCA_040753835.1 Planctomycetota bacterium | reverse complement strand
TCCCGACCCGCATCATCAAGCCGCTCATCTCCGAGGAGCACGATGAGATTATTCTCCTGAAGGATATTCCGTTCTATTCCATCTGCGAACATCACCTGTTGCCGTTTATCGGCAAGGCGCACGTGGCATACCTGCCTAACAAGGGCCGCATCAGCGGGGTGAGCAAACTGGCCCGGGTCGTGGACATATTCTCCAAGCGGCCCCAGGTCCAGGAACGGCTTACGGTCGGCATTGCCGAGACGATAATGAAAGCCCTCAGGCCCAAGGGCGTGATGGTTATAATAGAAGCCGAGCATCTCTGTATGACGATGCGGGGCATCAAAAAGCCCGGCTCGCGGATGACCACCTCGGTGGTGCGCGGCATCTTCCGCAATAACCCGGCTACCCGCGCCGAGGCGATGAATCTCATATACAATAAATAAAATGCTTGCCACAAAGGCACAAAGACACAAAGATATAAAGACGGGAACACGAATAGCACGAATTATACGAATTCCACGAATAAGAAATATATTCGTGTCATTCGCGGTATTAGTGAGATTCGTGTTTGTAATTTCTCTCTGCGTTTCTGCTGTTTTCTTAATGTCTTCCTCGGGGTATTCACTGACCGAGAAGCAGAAGAAGCGGGTGGATAAACTTGCCGAGAACGACAAACTCTTAGAGGCAAAGGAATATCTTGAGGGATTGATTAAGGGCGACCCGGCAGATGCCGATACCCGCTGCAAATTGGGCGAGGTCTATCAGGCGCTGGGTGAGACCGACAAGGCCCTGGAGGAATTCAAGTCCGCCATCGCGCTTGACCCGCAGTGCTATGATGCCTATTACCCGCTTTGGGAAAAGCAGTGGAATGACGCCAAGGACGACACTGCCAAGAATAAGGTCAGGTCAGAGATAGAATCAACCCTTGATGAGATGCTCCGGAAAAAGCCGGGCGATAAACTCTATTCGCTCGCCTTTTTCACCTATGATATGCTTAAAGAGCGGGAAAAGCGGGGCCGGATGCGCAAGCATCTTCTTAAGGAATTCCCCAAGAGCGAGGTCATCAAGGACATCGGCCGGCAGTCGTTTGAGAACATACTTGAGGAGCAGGACCGGCCCAAGCGCGTGCCGTTGGCTGAGGAGTATGTCAACGATTTTCCGGACCATCCGATGGCCGAGATTGCATACAAGATTATCCTGACCTATTACTGGAAAGATAAGTCCTTCGCACCTGGCGCTCAGGACAAGCCGGACAAGGACAAGGTTCGGGAATACACCGCGCGCTGGGTGAAGCAGAGCCCGAAATCAGCCGTGGCCCTGCGCGTCTCGGCGCGGCTCCTGAGCGAAATGGATATTGAATTGGATAACGCGGTCAAATGGGCAGGCGAGTGCGTCAAACTGGTTGGAAAGAATGACTCGCCTAAGACGGCTTGGTATGACGAGTGGCAGTGCGACAACGACGTCCGGCTGTTTGAGGCATACGATACCCTGGGCTGGGCTTATTTCAAGCAGGGCGACTATGTGCAGGCGGAGAAATACTTGGTTGAGGCGGTTCTGCAGTTTGACTTTGACAGCCGGACCTGGTATCACCTGGGCAAACTGTTTGATAAGCAGGGCAAGCCGGCCAACGAGGTTCTAAAATGCTATGCCAGGTCGTTGGCCTGCAGGGATAATATCAAGGAATTGCCGGACGAGGTAAAGGCGGTCCACAAGAGGATGTATCCGGGAGTTGAAGACGACCTCCTTGAGCCGCTGCTCAGGAATCTCAACAGGGCGTATGCCGAGTCAGAGGGAATGCCGTATTTTACGGATATCACGGTTGAGGCCGGGTTGGACAAGGCGTCCGGCCGGCGCCTGGCTTGGGGCGATTATGATAACGACGGACGGCAGGATGTCCTGATTGACGGATGCCGCCTGTGGCGCAACAATGGGGACGGGACATTTATTGAGGTTACCAAAGAGGTGGGCCTGCCGGGCAACGGATATTCGGGCGGGGTCTGGGCTGATTATGATAACGACGGGTTCCTGGATTTCTTTTCCTTTGGCTGGGCTGATGCGCTCTGGCGCTCCGATGCTCACGAGCGGAGCGCCCCGTATCCAACGGCATCGGGGTGCAACAACGCAGGCAGGACGTTCACCAATGTTACTGCCGAGGTTAATCCAAAATTGAGCGATGGGCTTCCGACCGAAGGCGCGGGCTGGGGCGACTATAACCGCGACGGCTTCCTGGATTTGTATCTGGCAAATTACGAGAATCCCTTTGCAGTCGGTAATCCTGATTTTCTCTGGCAGAATATCCGTGGAAAAGAGTTTAAGGATGTTACGGCCGAGGCAAAGGTAGTGCCGTCCAAAGACCGGTGCGGCCGGGGCGTGAGTTGGGCTGACTACAACGACGACGGCTGGCCTGATATCTTCGTTTCCAATTACCGGCTCAATCCGAATTTTCTCTGGAAGAATAACCGGGACGGGACGTTTACCAATGTTGCCAAAGAGGTTGGGGTGGAGGGCGTTGGGCTCAAGGGTTATTACGGGCATACCATCGGCTCGGATTGGGCGGATTATGACAACGACGGCGACCTGGATTTGTTCCAGGCCAACCTGGCCCATCCGCGCTACATCACTTTTTCCAATATGAGTTTCCTCCTGAAGAATGACCGCGGGCAATTCACCGAGCATCGCAAGAATGCCGGCATTCGCTTTGAGGAGACGCATTCTGACCCGGCCTGGGTGGATTTTGACAACGACGGCCTTTTGGATTTGTATATCACCTCGGTCTATCCAGAGCGGCCTTCGTTCCTTTATAAGCAGGAGAAGAACGGCCGGTTCAGGGACGTAACCTGGCTGACCGGCACGCGGGTTCCGGACGGCTGGGGCTGCGCCTGGGCCGATATTGATAACGACGGAGATATGGACCTGATTGTTTCCGGCGCTTCCAGAGGCGAAGGCAAAGGCAATATATATCTTTTTAGAAATGAGATGGCAAAGGACAATAGGCATAATTTTCTTGAGGTGCGGCTGGTGGGCAAGGACTGCAATCGCTCTGCTATCGGTGCGCGAATTGTCTTGACCCCGCACATAAGAGATGATAATAATGATTCTAACGATAAGATGGTCCCGACGACATCACAAACCGTGATTGCTGAAAGGTCTTTATGTGCGGGGTTGACACCAGGCAAGGTAAAATATATCCGAGAAGTCAAAGCCGGACGGGGCACGACCAGCCAGGATTCCTTGGTCCAGCACTTCGGCTTGGGTGATTATAATAAAGAAATCACTTTATTGATACAGTGGTATCCTGGTAAATGGACCGGTAATTTTAATGTGGTGCGACCAAACCAAATTGTTACGATAGAGGAATAGTATGGAAATAACCGACAAATTAATAGACCATCTCTGCTTCCTGTCCCGTCTTTCGCTGTCGCCCGATGAGAAAAAACGGCTGAAAGACGACCTCACAAAAATCCTTTCCTATGTGGACACCGTTAAAAAGGTGGATGTGGCGGGTGTTGAGCCGCTGGTTCATTCCTCTGCCGGGTCCGGCAATGTCTGGCGCGCTGACGCGCCGGGTAAGGATTCACTGCCGCCGGACAAGGCGCTTCAGAACGCACCGCAAAAGAGAGGCAATTTCTTTGAGGTCCCGCGGGTCATAGAATAGTAGATTTTATTTGACATACCGAGTTTTCAGGGGTATAATAATACATATGCTGAAGTTGTATTATATCGTATTAACTGTCATTGTCGGGCTGGTCATCTGGCTGGTGGCTGATTTTGTCCAGAACAGCGCCGAGGCCAGGGACATCCTGAGCAATATCAACAAGACGGGCGGCAGTATCAAGCCGCCATCTATTGACCCGCCGCCGGTCCTGCCGCCGCATCCGGGCGAGTTGCCGGATATATTCAATCCCAAGCAGGAAGCGGTTAAGACCGTGCAATTACCTCAGCCAGCGGCTTCAGGTCCCAACTACATCCTGACCGGAACTATTCTTGAGCCGGACGGTCCCAAGGCCTTTATTGCCAATAAGACCACCAAGGAGGAGAAAATCTGCACGATTGGCGATATGGTAGAGGACTGGGAGGTGATAGAAATCGTTTCCGAAGAGGTGAAACTGAAGAACAGAAGAGGCAGTATCATTTCCCTTCCTATGCAGAAACCCTGGGACATCAAGAAACTCGGGGGGGACAGCCGGATAGAGATACCATCGGCAATAGCAAACATCCCCGGCGCCGAGGACATCATCAAGAGATTTATGGCCGGGACCGAGCCGGCCGAGCAGGTGGAGAAATCCATTGAAGCGGTGGTCAATTCGCTGCCGCCCGACTATGTCAAGGGATTGATAAAACAGTTTACCGGTATCAGCGAGGAGGATATACCCAAGGATGATACCAAATTAGGCGAATACGCCAAAAACCTGTTCAAGGTAGTCCAGGGCAAGCCGGTGGAGACCACATCGGCCCAATTACCACAGGAGAACATATCGTTTACCCTCAGGGTCAATCCTGACAACAGCCCGATTACTCCGCAGACCCAGTTCAAGCCGGGCGACCGCAGGATTTATGCCTGCTTCACGAATCAGGGTTCGCTTCAGGGGCTCTCCAAGGTGGTTACCCGCTGGACCAATAAGACCATCGGCGAGACCGTACTGCTTGAGACCAAGTCCATAAACCCCGGCGCCTCGTACAATTTCGTCTGGAAAGAAAAGCGGGAGGGCTGGCCGGTCGGTGAATACGAGGTGGAACTCCTGAAGACCCAGACATTTGAGAAGATTGCCTCAGGTAAATTTACTATCGTGCCGTAGGAATTAGCCACGAAGTCACTAAGGCACGAAGTAAAGAAAGGGATAAACACGAATCACACGAATATTAGCGAGTCGCACGAATAAATCGTGGATTATTCGTGATATTCGTTCTGATTTGTCTTATTCGTGTTAAATTCTTGGTGTTGGCGCCTGTCCTGCCGTATGGCGGGATGCCTTAGTGGCCGAATTTGACTTTTAGATGCTTGATATTCCCAAACAATTAGAGACCATCAAACGCGGGGTGGTGGAGATTCATTCAGAAGAGGAATTAGTCCGCAAGTTAAAAGAGAGCCGGTCCCTGCGGGTGAAACTGGGCGTGGACCCGACCGCTCCAGATATCCATCTCGGT
>JBFMDM010000147.1:0-5225 GCA_040753835.1 Planctomycetota bacterium | reverse complement strand
ATCTCTACCCATAATTCATCGCTAACAAGTTCTTTAGCCATATGCACCTCCTTTAATAATGGGGTTACATATGCCTTATATCGGCAAAATTCCTTACAAACTTTTCATTTTGTTAGGGGCTCTAAGAATAAATTGAAAATATTTTTCCCATCCCTATTCCGCCGCGTAGCCCACCGGGATAATATGGGGATATGTGTAGTGTGGGGGATGCCACCCTGTCCCTGAGATGGCCCTTATTTTCCAATAGGTTGCGGCAACAGCCACAGGATGAAGGTTGGAAAAATCCGTATTCCGGCGTTTATTTTTACAACCTTCACAGGGCATTTTTACAATCTTCCGCTACTTTTTCATCCCGGCCAGGAAAGCCATTCAGTCCCAGTTTTTGGTATGTGGAAATCCAGAGTTGAACAGACCAATAGGATACTTTTAACCGCTCGGCAATCCGGTCATAGGTCAGGCCGCTGTTGGATAGATATACGGCCTGGAGCCGCTTGCGCCTGCGGAAGTCGCCCTGTTGCGCCAGACGCTCCAGTTCCCGGCTGATTCGTCTTCGCTCCTCATCTGCCAACTTGATAAATCTATGCGGAAAAGGCATTACTTTTTAATCACCAAATCCAGGGCCGTATCCTGGTTTTCCGTGATGGTAAAGGTAAAAGAGGTATCCTGGTAGCCGTCTTTCTTCAGTGTTCCGGTATATTCTCCGGCCGCAATGTTCTTGCGCTCGTATGCGCCGTTCTTATCAGTGGCCGCTATAGCGCCGAATATCGCCTCTGGCGACTGGGTAAAAATATTGTCCAGCATTGCGCCTTCCTTGGTCTTAAGCGCAATGTTGACCTTATCCGCCGGATTGCCGGCTTCATCATTCACTTTTATCTTGATGCATCCGCCTTTGGTCAGGGTAAAATCAAGAACTGTCTCTGCGCCATCCGTAACAGAAATATCCTTTATCGCAAAGGCAAACCCCGTTGAGACCGCGGTAAGGCGGTATCTGCCGCCCCTGATATTCTTGAGCCGGTAGGCGCCGTCGTTGTCCGACACGTTGCCTGAAAAAGGTCCATCAAAATCAAAAATAGGGATGCCTATATCAATATTTTCTATGCTGAATGAGGTGTTGGAGACCGGATTGCCGGCATGGTCTATAACCCTGCCCCGGACCGAGCCGCCGGCTGACATATTTATCAGGATGTCCTCAATACTGGCCTGGGCTATCCTGACTTCCTGCATAACCGCCGCATAATTCTCAGCCGCGACCTGGATGATAAAGTCGCCGTCCTGCATATTCTCCATAGTAAAATTCCCGTTCTCATCCGTCTCTGTCCCGCCTACGGCTGTTTTGAGCAGTGATTGCCAGCCGGAGAATTGTTCATTGGTTTTTCTGAGCACAATTATCCGGGCATTGTCCAGCGGCGCCTGGTTCTGCTGGTCCAGAACCCTGCCTTTAAGGTGCAACACAGCGACAATAATATCAAATCGGTATTCTATCTGGTTGGGCACGGTGATTTCGCCGTATTTTACCTGGTCGCCCATAATAAAATATTTACCCGGTTTCACCTCAAGGGAATAACTGCCGTCCTCTGATGTCTCGGCCTGGGCCGGGGTGAAACTAATCATATTGGACTCAATAAGCATTATCTGTTCATTAGCCACCGGCAGGCCGCCCTTCAGGAGTTTGCCTGAGACCTTGCATAACGATTGCCTAACCTTGTCAAATATTATCTCGCAGGTTACGGTCTCGTCCGAGGTTATCTCAACCTCTTTCTGGAAATTATCCAAATCCGGAAGCCCGAAGAACGAAGATGATTCCTCCAGCACAAACAACTTATATTTGCCCGGCGCAACCCCTCTAATCTCAAACTGCCCCTTATCGTCTGTGTTTGTGTATAAAGGAATCGCCCCTTCACCCCTTAATGACGCCATATCCGCCAAACTCTTGATATTGGCCGACAAGCCCATAATATTCCTGCGGGCCAATGCCTGTCCGGTTGAATCCTTGACCGCACCCTTGATGCACCCGCCTTTGGCAAGCAGTATCTCCACGCCGCTGATGTCAATATTCAGCAGAGAGATTGTTACTGAATTGGGCGCATATTTATCGCTATGGACGCTCAAGCGGTAATCCTGATTTGGGGACAGGCCTTCAAGCGTAAAGGCGCCGCTTTCATCAGTGGTTGCATTGCCGCCATAAAACCTTTCCCTTGATGGTTTTGCCGGATAGCCGGAAACATAAACGCCCTTGACCGGCTTTCTGGTGCCCTGCTCCAGGACCACACCGTTAATCTTATTGGTCGGCCCGCCCGGCTCCAGTTCTATTATAATGCCCGAGGTGGTCTGGCCGGCAACTACTTCTATATTTTTATAGGTCGTTTCCTTGTATTTACTGTTACGCGACCGGACTTCTATGGAATACCTGCCGGGCTTGAGATTTTCTATTGTGAAGGCGCCGTCCGTCTCCCACGCAACTGGATTATACCGCGTTGACCACCTGCGGGTCTTGCTCTCTGAATCGCCCTTGTCCTCATCACAGGAAAGATAAACATCCTTTTCTCCGACAGGCATCCGGCTCGCCTTGTCAATCAGTTTTCCCACAATCTTACCGCCCTTGCATAATACAAAATCCACATCGGACGAATTTACCTTAACATCATCTTTCTCACCCTGCACATAGCCGCTCTCATAATCATTCACCCTGACCGCATAAGACCCGTCCTTTAATCCCAAGAGTTTATACCGGCCGTCCTCATCGGTTCTTGCGGATGAGTAACCATATTCGCGCCAGCCGCGGCCGCTGCCTTCCCTCATATTGGCAGAGACATTGATATCCTTCAGGGGCGAATTATTATCATCAACCACTTTGCCTGAGATAAAACCGCCGGTCTCCAGTTCCAGTGTAATGCCGGTAACCGTGTTGGCGTCCTTGATGGTGATTTCAGAGGATTTCACACTGATATAATTCTGCTCGTGCGCACCTGTCTCAACCGTATATGTCCCGTCTCTAAGTCCGCCCAGAATAAACCTGCCGTCATCGCCGGTCAACGATTGCGCAAAACCATAAGGATAATCCGGCTTGTCCGCTTGAGGCGTAACGCGGCAACCCTTGATTGGGGCCTTTGTTATTTTATCAACCACCGCCCCTTCAATGCTCCCGCCCCTTCCCAGTTCAATTATAATGCCGGAAACAGCGCCGGCATCCTTTATGGTTATCTCATCGGACTCTTTAGGCGCATAATTCTGGCCATAAGTATTGGCCTTCACTACATAGGCGCCATCTTCCAACCCTCCAATGAAAAAACTACCGTCCTCCTTGGAAACCGTTTGGTTATATCCCCCAAAATATCCGTGGTAACGGCCGTCGTCCCGCTTCTTATCGTAGGAAAAGCGGCAATCCTTTACCGGAAGTTTGGTAGCGCCGTCAATGACCTTGCCTTCTATTGAACCGCCCTTCTCCAACTCAATCACAATACCCTTGGTTGTTTCACCGGCTGTTACCTTGACATCCTCTTTTCTTTCCGGGGGCTTATAACAGCCCTTATTAATCGGGGAGACCTGTATTCCATAATCGCCGGCCGGAAGGCCTTTAAGGAGAAAACTGCCGTCTTCAGTTGTGGAAACATCCCAGTTTCGCGAGTGTGAACTGTTTCTGGTCTTCTTCCAGTAGGCGTCTATCTTTACCTCATCCTGTTTGACCGGCTCCTTTGTAATCTTGTCAATGACCCTGATTTCCATCCGGCCGCCTGTTTTCAGGATGAAATCCACATCAGATGAATTGAGTTTGGCTGTCTTGTATTCAATGCTGACATAATCCTCTGCCTTGGCCGATATCCAGCAGGACTGGGCGCTCAGGCCCCAGACCTCGTATTTGCCTTCCTCGTTTGTCTCTGCAGAACGGATAGCCCAGCAATCGCAATCATTCCCTTCCTCTTGATGTTTCCCATTCGCCTTTATCTTTACATCTTTAATCGGCCTATTACTTTCGTCCGTAACCTTGCCTGATATAAATCCGCCCTTCTTGAGTTGGACATCCAGCCGGACATCATTGTTAACATCCACAATCTCGGCGTTTTCCTTTGCCAGTTGATAACCGTTGCAGTCGGCATAGACCGTATATTTCCCCACAGCCAACACAGGCGTCTTATATTCGCCGCTGATATCAGTCAGAATTCCCTTCTTCTCCTTTTTATCACTCATTCTCTGGACTGACGAACCTGATGTTACTGAAATGACAAAGGTAATCTGGACTGAGGAAACCGGATTGCTGTTCTCGTCCATAACGATGCCAAAAATAACCGGATGTTCCACTGATTTGGTAACCGGCTGGGCGGTTTCTATGGGCTTTGGCGCAGGAATATTCTCTTTCACAACAACCGGGGGCGGTGCGGTGGTTGCCGTGGTTGTTACTACCGGCCTGGCCTGTTCAACCGGCGGCGGCTGAGACGTGCTGGTGCGCTGGAAGAGTACTATTACAACCGCAACTGACGCAAGCAGTAAAACAGCAAAGAGCCACTTCAGGATAACTGATAATTTCATAAGAATTACCTCCTTGTCAGGCAATGTTTACGAACAACTGCGGCTAATCACTTTGATGCATAACTCTCTGAGACAAAAGAAGCGTACAATATTATACCGATAAGTCAATCAAAATCCGGCTATTCCGCCGCATAGCCCACCGGGATAATATAGAGCGGGGATTCGTTGTCCGGAATGGAAAGGACGTTTCTGACCTCCTCGTCCTTGAATGCGCCGAGCATAACCGTGCCCAGGCCGAACGTAACCGCCTCAAGCGAGGCATTCTGTCCGATATGCCCGGCCTCTATGTCCGTGTATCTCTGGGCGCGCTCGTGATATCTCTGGGCGCACTTGGCCACATCGGCTGTAATCACCAAATCAACCGGCGCCTGTTTGATACAGGACTGCCCCAATGCCGCATCGGACAGTTCCTTTCTCCGGTCGCCCTCTTTTACCAGGGCCAGTGAATGGGTCAACGGCTCATAGCGCCAGACCCCGTTCTTGTCAGCCAGATATACGGTCATCGGATAAATCCCGCCGGCAGATGGCACATTGCGCCCCATAAAGTGCTTTCTCGGATTGGCGCCATTTGCCGCCCAGAGTATCTGCGAGACCTGCTCTAAAGTCAATTCCTTTGGGGAATACTTGCGCACGGACCTGCGCTTCTGGATTGCCTCTTCCAACGGCATCTGGCCTGTTGTCCTGGCGGCTGGCAACGTTAT
>JBFMDM010000146.1:0-5240 GCA_040753835.1 Planctomycetota bacterium | reverse complement strand
CAAAACTGGATGTCCTATCGCACCTGGCGTTTCTCAAGGTCGTAACGGCTTATAAATACAAAGGGAAATTGCTGACACATTTCCCGGCTGATATCTCTATTCTGGAAAAGTGCGAGCTGGTCTATGAAACACTGCCTGGTTGGTCTGAGGACATATCAGGCGTCAGGAAATATGCCGACCTGCCTGAGAACGCCAGGAAATATATTACGTTTGTTGAGAAGATATTGGGCGTTCCGATAAAGATGGTCTCGGTCGGCGCTGAAGAGAAACAGATAATACGTCATTAAGCATAGAGCATAGGGCTTAGAGCGTAAAGTTTATAATAACTTTATCCTATACGCTCTACGCTGTTAGCTACATTATGAATTTACCCAGGCATATTGCGATAATAATGGACGGGAACGGCCGGTGGGCCAAGGAGCGTGGTCTGTCGCGTGTCAAGGGCCACGAAAAGGGCGCTCAGGTCGTCAACGAGATTGTCCGCGAGGCGGCCAAGACCGGCGTCCGGCGGCTTACGCTCTATGCCTTCTCCAGCGAGAACTGGAAACGTCCAAGATACGAAATCAATTTCCTGATGAGGCTGCTGAATCGGTACCTGATTCGGGAAGAGCCGGAGATTATGTCCAATAATATCAGGTTCACCACCATCGGCCGGACCACTGACTTCCCAAAAAAGACGCTGGACCTGATTAAAGAAATAACCGCCAAGAGCAGTTCTAATACAGGCCTGACCCTGTGCCTGGCACTGAATTACGGAAGCCGGTCCGAGATTATTGATGCGGTAAAGAAGATATGCACTAATGGAGTCGACCCCCAGACGATAGACGAGGAAACCATCAAGCGGTACTTCTATGACCCGGATATGACAGACCCGGACCTGTTAATCAGGACCGGCGGTGAATATCGGCTGAGCAATTTCCTGTTATACCAGATGGCGTATACTGAATTCTACATCACGCCGACCTACTGGCCGGACTTTACCATAGAGCATTTCCACAAGGCAATAGAAGAATACAACAGCCGCGAGCGCCGCTTCGGCGGGATTAAATAGACAAACCAGCCACTGCTTTCTTTATTGCCCGAGAATGCCGGCAGGTTTCCCTGGAAATCCCGTAAAGGGTATTGTTCTCAAGATAGTTCAGCCCTGGGCATTGGCGGCAGTAGGGTTTTAGATTGCACTCCCGACAGGGCTCTTTGTCATAAGAGCAAAGATGGCGGATTTCATTGAGCCACTCCGAGTTATTCCAGATATCAATAAATGAATTGCTGATGATATTCCCGGCCGGCGCAGGCAACTGGATGCAGGGATAGAGGTCGCCATACGAATTTATGGCACAGTAAGAACGGCCCGAAGAGCAAGCGTCGCTCGGCTTTGCGCCGGTAAGCGACGGCGACATATCCTTATAGATGGTTTCCAGTTCCTCATCGGATAAGGCATACTTGGTCGGCGTTGCATCGCCGTCGTCTTTCGGCGTGATGACCGGGTCTATGTCATAGGGAATACGCAGTTGTTCCGAGACGCGAAGCATCTCCCGGTATTCCAGAAAATTGGCATTTATAATGATGTATTTAAACCGTACGCTTATATTGTTTTGTTTCAGTATTAATGCGGCATTTATGGTTTTATCATACGAGCCTTTCTGTCCGGTAATGGCATCGTGGGTTTCTGGCGTTGCGCCGTAGACGCTTAAGTGGACGCCAAGGATATTTAGTTGCGATAGCCGGTCAGCCAGCGATTCTGAAATGAGCAGCCCGTTCGTAAAGATGTTCAGTGCCATATTAAGCGAATGTGCTTTGCGGCATATCTGGAGAAAATCGGGGTGCAGAAGCGGCTCTCCGCCGCTGATAGTCAGGAAAAGGCAGCCGGCCTGGCGCAGTTCGTCCAATAAATTCTCAATCCTTTGCGTGGACATCTCTGTGCGTTTGGCATCTTCTATGCGATAGCAGTGCCGGCATCCGAGGTTGCATCGGCGGGTCGGCTCCAGCAGGACCGTAAGCGGAATCAGCAACCGGTCCGCCCGGCCTGATATTTCCTCTAAGATGGAGTCACCGGAAACGGTTTGGATACCTTTAACCATTGCTTACTTTAATCAGTTTAAGTTCCGACATCTTTTCCAACAGTTGGATTATGTCAGCGCCTGCCTCTGGCGGCTCTATATCGTATTCATTTGTGATGGCGTTAACCAGGTCGGTTACCGCCTGTTTTCTGGCAATAAGTTCCCAGACCCGCGAACCGACATCGTTCAACTGGTGCATTAACCGGTCTTTCGGGTTGACGATGATGGTGTCGCCTTCAATCATCTGGAAGGGGTGATTAATTCTTTCCACCGAGTCAGTCAGTCGTATCATAGTCAATGCCTCCTTGCAATCTGCCACGGTATCAGGCAGAGCGAGATAAGTAAGCGGATGGTATTGCTGCATTGCCTTCCAGTGGCAATGACCTTGTTGTTTCGGGTAATGCTGACAACCTTGCCGATAAAATCGCAGTTCTGGCCGGGTGTAAAGTATCCGAAAGATGATATGGAATCGCCTTTGATGACAAATCCGGCGTGATTCCGCCAGACCAGCCGGTGAATACAGAGATTGTTGCGGCTATTAACCGCAACAATATCGCCGGCTCGTGTCTTATCCAGTAAACAACGTTTGACCAGGAGATAATCGCCGTCTTTGATAGCCGGGCGCATACTGGAGCCGGCGGACTTTATCAATAGGTAGTTATTGCTTTCCATTATGTGAGATCATCCTCAATACTGTTTTATACGGTGTATTTTTAGCCAGATTTATCTGCTTGGCGCCTTTGCCGAGCAGATATCCGGCGGCTGAATGCAGCATCTTCTGCGTCGCAGTAGCAGAATGCACGCCCTTGCCGAAGAATAAAACAAGTTTAAGCAGTTTCTTCAGGGCCAATACAGGCGGCAGGGGGATCAGTTTTGGACGAATACCTTTGCTGAGGAAATAGATGCCTTTCAGGGCGCAGGAAACAGGTTGCCCGCCTTTCTGGAACTCACCCCAGAACGGCGTGCCCATCAGTACTGGATTGCTGTCCGAGAGCCGCAGGCCAACCAGTTCATCGCTCAACACGTCCTGATATGGCGTCTTTCTTGCCAGGGTGGTCTTACCGCTCCCGCTTCGGCCGGCAAAAAGATATCCGTCATTGTTATTCCGGATGCCGCAGGCGTGTATCAGGAATCCGTTGTCTTTTAGCATAATGTGTGAATACAGCAAACGCAGGAGCGTGTCAAACTGGTAGATGTTTTCTTCTATTGAGCCGCTGCCTTTCCATCTTCCGCGATTGCGGTGAATATTGCAAGTAATCCTGCTGCCCCTGATACGGATGGTTTTGTTGGCCATGCTAACTGAAGGCGGAGTTTCTGCATCGCCGATGTTGTCTGTAATTCTGATGGACAGGTCAATATCCAGTAACCTGTGACCGGGTTTTAGGAAATTCCGGTATCGTTTTCTAATATCCAGATGAAATCCAACGGCATTTATGAGATTAATTCTCGTGGTAATCCCGCAGATTCCCAGGCAGATAGAAGCCATAGTATGGTTATGACGTTTTGAGATTCCTAAGGCAACCCGGGGTCTGCGGTTTTGCCTTACTGCAGGCCAGGGCATTGGCCTCAAATATCTTTTCGGTTCGGATAGTCGGCTTGGTGTATTTCTTTTTCCGGTCTGGTTTCTTATTCATTATTTCCTCCTTATCATCCGGTAAAATGGTGGGCGGTACAGGATTCGAACCTGTGACCTTCTGCGTGTCGAGCAGACGCTCTAGCCAACTGAGCTAACCGCCCCAATTGGAGACAGTAGGATCTTTAGCGACGTACTGGCTCTTATGCTCCGGCAGTATTCGCCGGATCTGAGCCTTTTCTCCCAACTCCCGACATAAAGTCGGGATAAATGACTGTAACGCTCCTACGCCTGCCTGCCGTCAGGCTGGTCGCTAACAGTCACTAATGAGCGAACCGCCCATCAGAGCCGGTTAGGGATTCCGACCCAAAAGGGGCGGAAGACCGTTACCGGCTCTTATCCCACACATAATTTATTATGTGCAGGATAATTACATTAGTCCATTCGCTTTGCTACGGGATAAAAGTCACTAATTCACTTCGTTTATACGTGACTCTGGAGGTGAGGGGATTTGAACCCCTGACCTGCTGATTGCGAACCAGCCGCTCTCCCAACTGAGCTACACCCCCGTTAGAGTCCGTTACGAACGTAGTGAGTTACGGACTCTTACGCTCCGGCAGTCGTTGCCGGAGCCCGGCAGTATTTGTCGGGGTTAGAGTTTCATATCTCCTGGTTCAAACGTCCTCAAGCCATTGGCGACTTAATTTATTAATATTCTTCTGTTTAATTACAAGTTTTACCGGACTAAATCAGATTAAACGAAGCATCTCCACGGTCTCGCCGCGCCACCAGTTGATATTGCCGTCTTTTCCAGATAATGCAAAGCCCTTTAGCGGGTCCAGGTCCACTATCCGTCCTTCCAGTAATTTATCTTTTATCTTTACCTCGACCATCTTGTCCAACACGCAGGAAAAACCCCGCCAGGCATCGCGAATGGACTTCAATTCCTGCTCGGACGTTTTCTGATACCATTTATCAAGGTGGCATATCAAATCTGCCGCGATTGCTTCAATCTTTGAATCGGATGTCTTGTTGGTTTCCTTGTTTAACGAGGTGGTGATATCCTTTAACTCGGGCGGCATTTCGGGTTCCGCTATGTCAATATTCAGTCCGATGCCCATAACCGTGGCGTTTGGTATTTTGTTGATGTATTTGCTTTCCACGATTATACCGGCTATCTTTTTGTTGTTAATAATCACGTCATTCGGCCAGCGGATGTAGGCGGCTATGTTGAATCTGGACTTGAGCAAATCAGCCACAGCCAGCGCGCCGATGGACATCAGTAAAAACGTTTCTTCCGGGAACCGTGACGGAAAAAGCACTACGGACAGCCAGACGCCTTTCCGGGCCGGCGAGAACCACTCGCGTCCGAATCTGCCCCGGCCCTTGAATTGTTCGTCCGCCAGGATAACCGTGCCTTCCTCGGCGTTCCGTGCCACCTCCAGCCAGGCCAGGTCATTGGTGGAGGTAACCTTCTTGTGGCACAGGACTTTCCGCCCGATGGTTTTGGTTGTGAGATTGCTAAAATAACTTTCTTCCATTGCCTTACTACGCGATAGCTGGAGTGCGCCTGCCTGCCGGCAGGCAGGCCTGCCTGGCACAGATGGTTA
>JBFMDM010000145.1:0-5261 GCA_040753835.1 Planctomycetota bacterium | reverse complement strand
CTTAACCGGGTCTGCTATGATGAATTTGTCAAGCCCACAGATTGCAAGTATCTGAAACTCCATTATGACCCGGATATGAAAAAGATTGCCTTTGAGCCAGTCAGCCGGCAGATAGGCGAGATTACCTCACCAATCAAATTAGTCAAGCCCGGGCTCTTCGGCCTGGTCAACGGCAAGACCTTTCTGGATGCCTGTGGTATTAACTACCAGGAAAAGATTCGTTCCTATCCGGTTCATCAACCCCTTAAGTACACCAAAATCAAAGGCATTGAGATTAAACTGACTGAATACTTTCCTGACAAATCAATCTAATTTTTTGGGGTAGGCGGAGCGATTGAGGGGTATAGTCAGGCCGGTCAGACGGTATAGGTATAGCCCTGGTAGGGTATAGGCAGAGCCGTTCAGAGGCATAGGTGGGACGGTTCAAGGGTATAGGCCGGGCGCTACAAGGGTATAGGCGGAATGGCGCAAACCAGTAGGCAGAACAGTTCAAGGGTATAGACCGTGCCGCACAAAGACGCAGGCATTGCCGTTGAAAGGCGTAGGGGGAGCGGTTCAAACCCGTAGGCAGAGCCGTTGAAGGGCGTAGGCAGAGCCGGCCAAGGGCATAGGCGCTACGGTACAAGGGTATAGGCAGTGCCCCAGAAGGGCGTAGGTATAGCCCCAGATAGGGGGCTGGGGTGCGGTAGGGAGGGGGGTGGGGGTCGCCCCTGTTTTGCCTAACTCTATAATTTACTGGAGATATAAAAATGAAGCAAATTGGTTTTAGAAGTCATCTGATAGCGCCCTATTTTGCGGAAATCCCGCCTGAAATCAGGGCGAAATGGGTAGCCGGCGCTAAAAAAGCGGCTGGCAAGACCTACAAAGGGCTCAAAAAGGCCATCAAGACCCGCAAGGATTTCAGGGAAAAGATGGCCAAACCAATGGAAAGGACTATTACCTCTTTTACCGGCCCGGAGTTTATCTCTAAAGACGGCCTGACCCGCGATGCGATAATACAAAAGGCGCATAAGGGTTTAGTCCGCGCTGAAAAGGGTTATCGTCAGGCGATGAAGAAGGCCTTTGAATCCGGCCGATATAAAGAAAAGGTGGAATATGGGCTAAAGAGATACGGCCAGCAGTGGTGCAGATTTATCGGGCCTTTAAAGGGCTATAAGAACGGTCATATCAAGGGCTTGAGCGCCCTGGGAGTGATGGCCCTGACCGGCTCAAAAGGACAGGTTGATTATCTGAAAGAGCAAAAGGTCAAGGTAGAGGGCGAGCCGGTAAATATTGTCATTCCGGACCCCGTTAGAAATAGTCCCGCAGGGCGGGACGCCGTTCCCAAAGCCAGTAGGGAACTGACTTCTAACGGGGCTGATAAACTCAACCAATTCAGGCGTAAATTAGACAGCCGGCTCGTGCATTGGGGCAGTGAAATAATCACCCAGGACTATGACGTAGAAACCATAAACAAAGCCAATGAGGAGATAAATCAACTGGTCAACGAATATATCAGGGAAGGCATTGAGCTATTCAGTCCTACTGACGAGTCGTGCCGATTAGGTCGGGATTCCCTGCCTGGCCTGTCCATAACGGGACGGCAGACAGGCGCTGTCGCTTCACATATTAACTTTATAACAGAAGATATTCCTAATCCTGCCAAGCCCGGCTATAGAATAAGGCAGTTGGGGTTGGATATTAGCGTGGCAACGATGTAATCCGCATAATCTTTGGTTTTAACCCTTCGTTTTGGAGTGCATTGATTGCCTGCCCCGCACCCCGCTCTAATCTAACGGGGCGGGGTGTAGGGCTGACTGGTCCGCCATCTGATGTGCCATTGTATCTTATAAACCACGATGAGCAACGCCCCGCCGACCACAACCGTGTAAAGCGAGGTGACAAATGATTTCAACGTGATATAGCCCAGGGGCGGTATCCCGTCAAAATAGTAGAGAAATACCCCCAGCCCGTTCAGGAAATGGCAGACCCAGCAACTCAGGAGCAGGACCACCACCTGGATTCCGGTGTCGTCCTTGAAGACCACCTCTTTCAGGAGCGAGATAACCAGGACGCTTACCAGATAAAGCAGGGCGGTTGTGCCAAACCCGCTCTGGGAGACGATGTCCTTGATGAATCCAATCAGCCAGACCGGAATGATTGTCTTTTCAATCGGGGTGTTAAAGGCAATAAAGAAGATGAGGACAAAGAGGAAATCCGGCCTGACCCCGCGGATTTCCAGTTTATAGAAAAACATCGTTTCCAGCAAAATCAGCGCCAGCGCAATGATAATAAATAAATTATTCTTCATCTGTGTATATCTGTGAACTCCGCAGAGACCGCGAAGCGAACTCCGCAGAGACCGCGCAGCGAACTCCGCAGAGACCGCGCAGCGAACTCCGCAGAGACCGCGAAAGCGAACTCCGCAGAGACCGCGAAAGCGAACTCCGCAGAGACCGCGAAAGCGAAATCTGTGGTTTACTTCTTCGGCACCAGTATCAGGACGCTGCTTAGGTTATAACCCTTCGCTACGTTCAGGATAACTGGCTGTAACGCTCCTCCGTCGTTAACAGCCAGTAAACATATCCGCATTTTCTCTTTTTAGAGTGGAGTTATTTTTTGGGTACGAGAACTATGACGCTGCTCAGGTTATAACAGTCAATCGCCGGCTTGACGCCGAGGGTATAGAAATACCCGTCCACCGAAACGTTTTCCACCGTCCCTACAATCAGTCCCGATGGCATTATGGCATTCGGGTCAGAGGCGGAAAAGACATTCCAGCCCGCGGTGATTTTGAGTTCGCGCGAGACCCATTTTACCAGCGAGCGGTTAAAAGAGACGCCGACCAGGACTCCGAACCCGGCCTGGTTGCCTGACGATTGGGCCTGGGGGTCTGATGGTTTCTTATCCGCCTTTTTATCCCGCTCAGCGGGATTGACTGCGGTCTTGTCAGCCGGCTTGGTTGCCGCAGGCGCAGAATCCGTCTTCGTCCCTCTGGCGGGACTCCCTTCGGTCGCCCCTGCGGGACTTCCTTCGGTCGTAACGGCCCCATCAGCCGGCGGAAGGAGCATCACCTGCAGGCGGCAGGCCGGGTCGGTAATAAGTTGCACCCGGCTGGTTGAAGAACTTACGTCCGAGACCTTGCCCACGATGTATTTGCCCGATACCACGGTGAATCCGGTCTGGAGCCCGTCCTGCGCGCCGCGGTTTATCAGGAAACTCCGGCGCCAGGCCGACACATCGGATTTTATCACCACATCGGCCAGCACGATATTGTAATTCTGCTTGATATTCATTCCGGATGCGGCAATCTCGCGAAAATCGCTTACCGTCTTTAACTTGTTTGCCAGCGCCGAATTCTCGTTCTTCAGGAGGACAATCTGGCTCTTGAGTTCAGCCACCTGCTGTTCCAGGAACTTGTTCTTGTCATTGGGCTTGAGCGACTGGTAAATCTCTGGTGTTATCGTATCTTCGGACGGCGTCTTGGCGTAGAAATAGGTGAGCGGCCGGGCCAGGTTGAGCAGGGTCAATTCCGGCTTGTTCAGGCACTGCAGCGGCGCAATCACAACGATAAGGGTGATAACCAGAAGAATCAGAGGAGAGAGTTTCATTGTTACGGGTCTTCCGGTCTGCCTGTCGTCCGGTCTGCCTGTTTGTCGGCCTCCCGGCTGACTGACCGACTGGTTGACTGGTCAACCGGCTGACTGTTATGTTACAGCAGGTCCTCGCCGCTTTCCAAACTTTCCTGGACCAGGTCAAGGTTTTCCAGGACAATGCCGGTGCCCTTGGCCACGGCGGTCAGAGGGTCCTCGTCCACCCGGACCGGAATCTGGATTTCCTTGGAGATGGTCTTGTCAATTCCGCGCAGGAGCGAGCCGCCGCCCACCATCGTCAGCCCGTGATTGATAAGGTCGGCCGACAGTTCCGGCGGGGTCTTTTCCAGGGTTTCCCGGATAGCGGACATAATGGCGTCCAGTGGCTTCTTTAATGCCTCCCTGATTTCCTCGGAATTAACTATGACCTTGCGGGGCCGGGCCGCGACCATATCGCGTCCGCCCACTTCCATAGTCAGTTCCTTTTCCAGCGCCGAGCCGGACCCGATGGTTATCTTGATTCGCTCGGCCATCTGCTCGCCGATCAGAAGATTATAGGTGCTCTTCATATGCTGGACAATCGCCTCGTCCATCTCATCGCCGGCCACGCGGATGCTCTTGAAGGTAACAATGCCGCCCAGCGAAATCACGGCCACCTCGGTCGTGCCGCCGCCGATATCAACTATCATATTGGCCAGCGGCTCCTGGATGGGCAATCCCACGCCGATAGCCGCGGCAATTGGTTCAACCACCAGGAATATCCGACGGGCGCCGGCCCGCTCGGCTGAGTTTATCACGGCGCGTTTTTCCACGGTTGAGATGCCGGAGGGGATGGAAATCGCCACCCTGGGTTTAATCAGTTTCCAACCCTTGTAGGTCCGGACCTTTTGGATGAAATAACGAATCAGCGCCTCGGCCAGGTCAAAGTCCGAGATAACGCCGTTCTTCAGTGGGCGCACGGCCGAAATCCCGCCCGGGGTCTTGCCCAACATTTCCTTAGCCACGTTGCCCACGGCCTGGCCGTTGAGCAGGACCTTATTGGTCCCTTTGTGCACGGCTACAACGGACGGCTCGGAAAGGATAATTCCTTCGCCCTTGACGCAGACCAGGGTGTTGCAGGTGCCTAAATCAATGCCGATATCGGTTGAAAGCATGCCCATCATATCATCTAAAAAATTAGCCATTGCAAAACCTCCTTGACTTAATTGGATATATAAAATTGGGGGTATATTTCATCCCCTTTAAGTGTTTTAATCGTCTTTTTAACGGGTAAACTTGAGGATTTCTCAGCCCTATTTTGCCGGTTCTGTCGTCTCAGTGGTTTTGTTGGGCTCTGACAATATCCCTCCAAAGGTTACGCCGTAGTAATTATTCAGTTCGTGCGCCAGGAGATAAATCGCCAGTCCGATGCAAAGGAAAGCCAGGATTAACAGCAAGGTGAAGATATTGCTTTTTGGTTTGAGAGTTCCGAAAGGAGCGGCGGTCTTGGCGCCGGGTATTACCGGACCTGCGCCCGGGATTTCCTCCTGGCCTGTTACCGCGGATGATTCGGCCATCGTGTCCGAGACATCCACGGCTCCGGCGTCTTCCAGGGGCGCCTCGCCTCCGGCCATTGTGTCTGCTCCGTCGCCTGCCGGCTGGAGTTCTTCCATTTCATCTGGCATAGACCGATAATATTCCTTCGCCATC
>JBFMDM010000144.1:0-5352 GCA_040753835.1 Planctomycetota bacterium | reverse complement strand
GAACTCGCTGACCTGCAGAAAAAAACCGCTGACTACAATAATCTGCTGGCCAAGGAGGCGAAATTGAACGAGTGGAACAAGGCGGCGCTGGAGATAAAAAACACCCGTGAATTCTACTGGTGGGAAAAGGTTGATGAACTCTGGGACGTCATCTACGGCGCCCGGGATGTCTGGATTACCTCCTTTGACGCAAGCGAAGGAGCGGCCGGCGGCTACCGGGGCAAGGTGCCGGTCTCGGCAGGCATCAGCATAAATTGCTACGCGGCCGGGTTCTCCTCGGAGCGGATGAACAGTTTCCGAATCAAACTAAAGACCCATCAGGGACTGATGGAAACATTTAACCTGAAGATTAACGAGCCGCCCCAGTTTACGGTTGTGGCGCAGCCGCAATTCAAAGAGGAATTTGCGGTTAAGTTTGATATTAATATGAACCGGGCAAAAAAATGAAACTGACAGAAAAACAACTGCTTATCCTGACTATTGTGATTCCGGCCGTGTTGGCTATTGTTCTCGCCGGGGTTGGTTTTTTTGTGTTCAGCAAGGACATAGCCAAGGTGAACAAGGATATTGCCGATGTCAGCAAAAAGATTCAAGATGAGAAAAACAGGTTGAGCGAGATGGGAAAACTTGAAGAGCGGCTGAAGAAACTGGAGTCGGAGCGAGAGGCGCTTCATGCGCTTCTGCCGACCAAGGAAGATGCGTCATACGAGAATTTTGTGGACACCCTCACCAGATTCAGCCGCGAGGCAGGCGTTAAGCTTAGCAGCGCCCTTGCTGATGAAGGGGCGGGCGGCCCACCCGGTCAGCAGGCAGCGCAATTTGACAAGATATCGTATTCCCTGCAGATACAGGGGGATTTCTTCCAGGTTCTCAATTACATTTATCTTCTTGAGACATACCAGCGTTTTATTCAGGTTAATAAGTTTAACCTTAGGCCGTCAGGGCCGGTATCAGCCGATAAGGCGACCCTGTATAATATGGATTTAAAAGTTACCTCCTATGTCTACAAGGACCAGGAGAAAAAACAGTAGATTGAAAATGATAAAACCGTGGATTTATAAGACAGCAGCAACGGTTCTGTGCGCGTTGGCGTCAGGCGCGATAATATGGGGACAGACCGCAACGCCGCCGCCGCCTCCTTCTGTGGACGGGAAACAACCGGAGCAGAACCAGCCGGGACGTGTTCTTAAGGATGATGGTTGGTATGCCATTATTCTGAACGGGGAAAGAGTCGGTTCAAGGCATTCGACCGTTGATGAGATAACCGTATCAAGCCAGGAGAGTTCGGGAACGCAAAAGGCATATGCGTTTTTACAGGAGGCGATAATTAATAACCCTATCACTGCGCTGCCGTATACAAAACTTACTGAGGAAGCAGAATTCAGCGCCTCTGATATGTCGTTCATCAAGTCAACGCTCCGTATGACCTTGGTAGATAAAAGAGAGATTACTTTGAAAGGAAGTAGAGACGGAAACAAGATGGAGTTCTCCACGACGGTCAGCACGCCGGTGCCTTCAGGTGAGCCGGTATCAGAGGCAGGACCGCCATTGGAACTTGCTGGCAGCGAGGTTCTTTATTCCGAACAGGCGCTGGGGCTTCTGTTGATTGCCAACAACTGGTCGGTTAATCAGACATATTCCCTGAAACTTATAAATTCGTATAACCCGAACAATTTGTTCACGAACGCCAATCTGATGATAAAGGAAAAAACCACGCAAAGGATAATGGAAGTCCCAACCGAAGGATATATCTGTTCTATGATTATTTTAGACCCGGCTTCCAGCGTAGACGCAATGGAGTATTTCATAGGGCTAAATGGAGTGGTCTTGAAGCAGTCCACGGCTAATCTTTCGGTGGTTAAAATACCGCAGGAGCAATACACAAGCGGGCTGACTGCTGCGAAGCGTATTTTCCAGCGTAAGGGACGGATTGACCCATTTGTTCCGCGGCTGACCGCAATAGGCGTTGGGGTTTCCCCAGAAACAGACAGAAAACCACCAGAACATAAAAAAGACAAGCAGATGATAGCGTGGCTCACTGAAGCAAGGGAGCAATTGCAGTTAATGAGGGATATTTACGACAAGACACCGGCTGATGAAAGGGACAAACTGCTGGAGGAGCCGTATAAGCGAATACTGGTTATTTATGAAAATGTAAATGCTACGGATGATATCAAGGCAAAAAATGAGATGGAGGAAATCCGTGCCGAGGCCGAACGGACTTTTGGCGGGGCGGCAAAGATTTATGCCGAGGCGAAACATATCAGGGACGAGGCCAAAAATGTTTTTGAAGGCGGAATGGCACTCGGGCTTTATAGGGAACTTCCAAAGAAGTTAGCCAGGATTTCCGAACTGGCTGACCGGAAAGAACTTAAAAACACCGAATATTACTCCAAGGTAAAGGTGCTCCTTGACGAGGTGACTGAATGGGCCCGTCGGGCAAAGGTAATAGAGGAGTTCTTCGCCACCCGGCCCGGCATCACCGGCATTATTTACTATATGAAAGCGGAGGAGGTGAAGTTGTCGCCGCTGGTTATTTATTTCCTTGGCTCGGAAGTTTCCCTGCCGGTGTCATATTACAAGCAGGTGCAGGCCTCATCGGTTATGATCGGCACCAAGGTCTATAAGGAAGGTGATAAGATAACCGACGACCTGACCATCAAAACAATCCATCCGAATACAATAATTTTCAATTATAAAAACGAGGAAATTTCGTTAGAATACAAAGGAAGATAAAAAGGAGAGTGGTTTATGAGGAAACATATTTATCGGGTAGTAGGGCTTTGCGTATGTTTGTTAATGATCGGCGCTCTGATATTGTCCGCCCAGGAAAAGGCGCCTGCGCCGGCCCAGCCGCTTGCAAATGTGGACAAGGAAGCGCCGCCCACTATTACGGTTGAGTGGGTGGAAAAACCTCTTCGCTCGGCATTGGAGGCCATCGGAGATGTCGGCAACGTTAATATAGTAATCGACACGCAAATATCGAACGAGGATAAAGTGACGGTAACATTCCGGAACCTTGAGTGGCGCCAGGCGCTTGAAGAAACGACCAATCTGGCAAAGTGCATTTTGGAGGAGGCCGGTCCTTCGGTGTTCAGAGTGACAAAGCCGCCGACAATCAATATGGACCTAAGGAATGCTCCATTAGATGAGGTGATCCGCCAGATAGCCAAGATGGCCGGAGTGAATATTATTATGACCGACGACATCAAAGGGTCTATCACGATGATGCTTACTGATGTTCCGTGGCTTGAGGCGCTTCAGAGCATCATCAAGACCACCGGTTTCAGTTTAGTCCAGGAAAAGCATAATGTTGTCCGTATTGTCAGGACCGAGACCCTGAGAGAACAACTGGAGACAAGGGTTTTCCAGATAAAATATCTCCGGCCGCCCGGCGCTTTCAAGGCGACTATCAGCACCCCTTATGCGGTTGGCGCTGTCAAGCCGACCGGCGACAGCGTTTCGGAATTTACCCTGCTGAATATCCTCAGGAATATGCTGACCCGCAAAGGCGATACCCCGATCGGCAGTTTGCAATATGATATGAAGACCAACTCGCTCATTGTCCGCGACACCAAGGTGGTTCTTGACGCGATGGAAAAGATGATTGAACGGTTGGATGTGGCTCCGGAACAGATTCTTATTGAGTTGAAGTTCGTTTCCACGAGCAATGAAGACCTGATGAATTTTGGGTTGAAATATAATTTCGGTGGGTCAATAGACCCCAAGTCGGAAATAATGACTTCCAAACCGAGTCCCAACCAGGTCACAACGAGTTTGCCGTTTGGATTTGGCCGTAAGCAGGATGATACTTTTAACCAGTTCTTCCTGAATACCTACGATGTATCCACTGTCCTGCGATTATTCAAGACCGATACCAGAAGCAAATTTATACAGGAACCGAACCTGATTACGCTTGATGGCGAGGAAGCGACAGTATTTGTCGGAGAATTAATCCGCTATGCAACGACAACAGTGGCATATTCATCGGCCGGGTTGCCTTTTTACTCGCTGACCGAGGCGTCGCCTATAAACGTCGGATTCCAATTGTGGGTTACGCCCAATGTTGTCAAAGGAACAAACCAACTCTTGGTAACTCTTATTCCCCGCCTGGAAGACCTTTCTGGAAAGGACGCCGGATTCGAGACATACGAGGTCGCGGGGATGTCCATTAAACTGCCGAGAGTGAGGCAGTCAACCGTGGTAACGAGGATACTGATTGAAAGCGGCCAGACCGCGGTTATCGGCGGACTGGTTGACGAGCGGCTGAGCAAAACAGTGGAAAGGGTGCCGGGCTTCGGCGATATTCCCATACTCGGAGAACCGTTCAGGTATAGGGGCAAATCACTTACTGAACGCCGGCTTCTGGTATTCGTTACCCCGCGCATCATAAAGACGGCAGAGGTGACTACCAAGGTATTAAGCGACAAGATAGCCGATATAGAAAGCCCTATCACGATGCCTTTTGAACCGGTCGAAAAGGGTAAGGGCAAGGATAAGAAAACCAAATAAGCGCGGCCCGAGATGACCACAAAACTTCCGTTCCTGATGCGCTTTACCAAAAAGGGTAAGGCAAGGTATCTGTCACACCGCGAATTGCTTAATCTGATAGAGCAGGCAATCCGCCGGTCTGATATCCCGGTCGTTTTTTCCGAAGGTTTTAATCCCCGCCCGCGGATTTCATTCCTGACCGCCTTACCTCTCGGCATTTCGTCCGAGGATGAAATGATGTATTTCCATCTCTCAGAGTGGGTAAAGCAGGATGAAATAATCCGGAAACTAAACCGTGAATTGGTTGAAGGCATCACTATCACGCGGATTGAGCCGCTCAGGCAGGGTTCGATAGGCGGCTTTAGCGTGGAGTACCAGGTTGCGCCGCTCACGGATGATGCCAGAAATGAACTTCGGCGGTTATCACCCGATAAGATAAAAAACTGGATGCTCCAGCCCGAACAGATAATCCTGCGTGACTATACGAATAAAGAGTCAAAAAGGATTAATCTAAAGGCGTATGTCCAGAGAATCGAGCTAAAGGACGATTCGTTATTTCTGGCCATTCGGATTACCAATGAAGGGACGGCGCGGCCTGAAGAAGTGCTTTGGTCACTAGGAATAAAAAGCGGCATAAAGGACGGTTCTTTCGCAGTCAATAAACTCAAGACGCTTAAATAATATATGATGATTGCTGGCCATCAGCCGAATTATCTGCCTTACATAGGTTTTTTCCATAAGGTTTCTCTGGTTGATACTTTCGTGATAGTTGACGTTGTCCAGTATGTCAAGCGCGGGCCTTTTGGCTGGATTAACCGTAACCGCATCAGGACATCTCAGGGCTGGATGTGGTTGACCGTT
>JBFMDM010000143.1:0-5437 GCA_040753835.1 Planctomycetota bacterium | reverse complement strand
CCCCGTGTAAGTATAAACGACACCCCGTGTAAGTATAAACGACACCCCGTGTGAGTATAGACGATACCCCGTGTGAGTATAGACGACACCCCGTGTAAGTATAGACGATACTCCGTGAAAGTATAAACGATACCCCGTGTGAGCAGATAAAAATAATTATACGAGTTACGCACTCGCTGTCATTGCGAGGACCCCGAATGCTTTGGGGGTCCCACTTTCTCTGAAACATTACAGGGTCGCCTTTACCCCTAACCCTCATCGCCTCGCAGTGGCTTTTGGTCGGAGACAGAAGGGCTTCGGGCTGGATTCGGGAATCCGACCTGGCCGACGGCACGCCATACAATATTACCTCGGAACTGCAGAGAACTGCCCTCAAGGCGGCGGTAATGCAGAGGATTCTCCAGGGCGGGATGATGGTCATCAACTCTGAGAACAACCCGGCGGTAATAGCAAAGCAGAACGACATCAATGCCGAACTCTTGACGATGTTGAGAGACCCGGCTAAATGCGATGCTTTTGTGGCGGTTCCGGCACCGGACAAGTGCTTCTGCGCTTGGGCTCTGGACGGCTCTTACCTGTACCTGCACATACAGGTTGGAATAACCACGCCGTAAAAATGGTCACTGGAAACGGGGCGTTTCCGATATCCCTGCCTGCGGCAAGCAGGCCGGATGGGATGGGGCGCCCCGTCTTTTTTTGTTATCTCTGGAATATCGGCAGATAGTCATTTGGTATCTCCAGGATTATACAGGCCATAGCCGTGGCATAGACCGGGCCGACGTCATCGCTCCAGGAGCCGTCCGGCTGCTGTTGGAGCAAAATCTCCCTCTGGACCCGGCTGAAATACTGTTCCCAGGTTTTGCCTCCGGCCTGGAAGAGGGCCTGGACCGTATAGTAATGGCCATAGTAATAATGGTAATCGCCGTATGCCGTGGGCAGGTTTTTCATAATGTAATTTATCCCGCGCTGGACCTCAGGGACGTTGTATTCCCCGGCGCTCATCAGGGCGACCACGCCAGCCGCGGCTAGGGCAAAGGAAATCCGGCTGGGCGGCGTCAACTGGTAATTAAAGGCGCCCATTGAGTCAGGAAGTCCCACATAGGATTTCTTGACATAGGCCACGGCCTTGTCAATCGCCTCCTTGGGCACCGAGATGCCGACATTGCGGCAGGCCCTGAGCGCCTGCAGGGTGGTTACGGTCACCGAGATATCCGCATCGTGCGGATACGGCTGGTAGCGCCAGCCGCCGTCCTGATGCTGGCTGTGGATGATGAGTTGGACGCTCTTCTTCAGCCGGCTCTTGATGTCTTCGCGCTTGGTCATTCCGTATGCCTCGGCCAGGAAGAGCGTGGCAAACCCGTGCTCATACATCCGCGTGCCGTGCTTGGTGATGTAGCCGTCTGTCTCGCGGCAGCAACTCAGGACGAACTGGACGGCCTTTTCCACATTGGCGCCGTATTTGCCCTTGCCGGGCACGTTGCCCTGGGCCAGGAAGGCGATGCCGGCAATGGCCGTTACACCGACATTCTCTTTGTCCTCGCCCTGGTAGGTGTCGTTGAGTTTATAGCCGACCACGCAGGTCCAGGAGCCGTTGGCATTCTGGGTCCGGGCCAGATAGTCCAGGCCTTTATTAATCTGGCTGGCTGACTGCCCGCCCGAACGACCAACGTTGTCTGGTCGGGCAGGCATCCGCTTGTCCTCGCCCTGGACCGGGGAAAGAAGCAACGGTAAAAGGCAAAGCACTATGAGAAGCACTATAATGTTGTTATTTCTTGGCTGGTTCATTATTTACCGGCTCTTTTTTATTCTCTATGCGATATATATTCATCTGGCCGATGGAATTCCTGATAAGCAAATCGCCGGCAACCAGCAGGTTGGCGGACGGCTGCGCCTCATCCTTTCCCTGCAGGACATTCCGGCTGATTAACTTGCCGCTCTTGAGCGCCACCTCCATCAATGCATAATCGGAAGTGATGTATATCCGGTCGTCTGTAATGGCGCTCTTGCCGTTCAACCGGCCGCCTTCCACCTTCCATTCCACCTTGCCTGTCTTGTTGAGATTAAGACACATCAGGCAGGATTCGCCTGAAAGAACCAGGAATCCGTCCCTGATACCCACCAGATACCGGACATTGCCCAAAGGCGACTCATCGCCGTTCCAGCGCCAGAGTTCCCCGCCATTATCTGACGAGAGTATATAGAGGAAGGGCGAGTCAACGGCCGTAACGATAACCTGTCCATCCGCCGCTCCGAAGCTCTGGATTGGCGAAGGACGGCCCTTTGGCGTGGCAAATGACGTATTATCTATGCGGATAACCGGATTATTGGCCCAGCGCAGAGGCAACCGGGGCGGGGTATAATTCGGCCAGGTCGGTTTAATCTGGTATTCCTCGTATTTCTTCAGCCATTTGACCTGCCCGCTGTATTTATCAACGGCCGCAATCGCGCCCATCTGCGAGCAGTAATAGATATTGTCCTTATCCACCGTAACAACCGAGGCAACCGGCTCCCGGCTGGGGTTGTTGAAAAGATTGGTTTCCAATATGCCCGAGGCGATGAAGGTCCTGAAATAGACCGCGCCGCTCCGGGCATCCAGCGCAAACAGGTAGTGCTCCGGGATGTCAATCTGGTTGGGCATCCGGATTCCGGCAACATAAAGCACGCCGTTTTCCTCGGCCGGCGCAACCGGGAAAATGATATCCTCAAGCGGATTTGAGCCGTCCGGCAGAGGCGCAACCCGGTCGCTGGTCCACAGCGCTTTGGCCGTGGCGGTGTCAATGCAGAAGAGCGAGCGCCTCGGAAACGGGTATTTGACGTCAAGGAACCCCAGCCGGCGCTCGTATTTCTCAAACGAGCCGATTAACGGCACGTAGAGCCGCCGGCCGTCCGGAGAGAGCGTGGCAGTATTAATCGTCCGCTCCTCTTGGAATCCGGCGGCCGAGGTATCGTATTCAACCTTCCACTTCAAGTTGATTTCCTTGGCAACATCCCCTTCTTTGGGCTCCGGCGACTGAAAGGCGTAAATACCTGAGCCGGTCGGCAGGTAAATCATTCCGTTGCCAACCACCGGAAAATACGGGATTGATTCCTGAGGGATAATTGGAGGATAATAGATCTCCGCGGCATTTATGCGCCTGGATAAATTAATAACATGTGCCGGCAGTTTGGAATATCCGGTCCAGGAGAACGAATGACCCTGCACCTCATCCGAAGCGCGAGTAACCATCATTTTAGAGCGGGTGTTATCGCCGCAATAAGCCGGCCATTCAACCCCGGAGGTCTTGCCGGCCATAAACTCTTCAATCAATCTGCGCTCGGGCAGTCCCTGGGCGGTTTCAGGATGATATTGCTCAAGTTCGCGGTAATAGCCGGATGCCTTATAGAATTCGCCACTTTCCAGAGACAGGCGCAAGAGGAGAATCAATGCGTCGCGGCCCGGCCCGGTCAGGGCGTAAAACCCGGCCACCTGCGCCAGTTTTTCCGTGTCAAGACGGCTCCTGACCGCGCTCTCAAGGGCCTGCCTGGCCGCTGGCTCAAACATACTGTTATAGGCCTTCAGGCCTTCGGCAGGCATCCGGCGCAGGGCATCGCCGCAAAAATGCCGGACGCCCCAGTAGAGATCGCTGTTGATTGCAGTATCCACGGCTGATGCCTTTATCAGTGCTGTGGAATATAACTCAATTGCCTTCTGGTAATTCTCAGCGGCCGTGCGCCAGTCCCGGTCTTTAACGGCCTGGACTGCGGCCATAGCCAGCGCCTCGGCTTCGGGACTGCGCCTGATATGGGCCCGGCTCGGCTCTACCCCCTGGGCATTAACGTCCTTTGCGCCCAAATCAGCCCGGACCATTCCTGCCAAAAACAGGATAAGCAGGATTATTGTATAACGTTTCACCCCGCACATAAGCATTATTATTAGTTTCTCAGCGATATAATCAATTGTTCTATCTACCTAAGCGCTGGATATGTTACACAATATTATGTGCGGGGTCAAGGGAAATCATACCGCGAAGTTTGCGGCTATCAAATTATCTCTGATTTTGCTTGTTAATATCCCGGCAATAAGGTATAGAACAGAATTATGTTGCACCAGAAAATAGAGAATACACTAAGGCACGAGCTGAAGGCGTTCAAGTCCTGCCTGAAAAAGGCCGTGGCGTCCTACAACGGCATCGCGCCTTTGACCGAGCATTTTACTGATTTCCAAGGCAAGCATTTGAGGCCGATACTGACTATGCTGGCCGCCAAGGCCGTGGCGCCCGGAAAGCCGCTCAAGGCCAAACACTTCAACCTGGCCGTGGTCGTGGAACTAATCCACAATGCCGCCCTGGTGCACGACGACGTCTTGGACGAGGCCAAACTCCGGCGCAATGTCCAGACCTATAACCAGCGCTGGGGCAACGAGATGGCCGTCATCTTCGGCGACTACCTTTTTGCCCGGCTCTTCACGCATATCACCAAGGTGGAATCAATCCCGCTGCTCAAGGCAATATCAGAAGTGAGCAACAAGGTCTGTATGGGCGAACTGAAACAACTGATGAAGCGCTTCAATCCTGAGGGCCTTTCGGAAAAGGAGTATCTGGAGATTATAGACCACAAGACCGCCTCGCTCTTTGAACTGGCTTCTTATCTGGGCGCGGTGGCATCAACCAGGAACAAGCGAACCGTTTCAGCCCTGAAATCCTACGGCCGGAATTTCGGGATGGCTTATCAGATGATGGACGACTACAAGGACATTGCCGAGACCGACCAGACCAGCGGAAAATCAACCGGCAGCGACCTGTTCAAAGGCAAGATTACCCTGCCGATTATTAGGACCGCCCTGCACTCGCCGGACGATATCCGCAACCGGATGAAGGAAATCCTGTCCGCGGTAAACCCCGTTAGAAGCGAACCCGAAGGGACCGCGAATAGCGAACACAATTGCGGAAATAGTATCTTAAGTGGCGCCAAATCCTCGTTATTAAACGCTTCTAACGGGATAAACAATAATGGACAGGATTTATCTGCGCATAAACAGCAACTCCATAAACTGTTCAAGCAGAACGGCTCGCTGGACTACACCTACCAGCAGGCGCGGCACTATACCAATGCGGCCATCAAGAACCTGAGGGTATTAAAGAACTCCGCGTATAAAGACATCCTCATCGTCCTGGCCGAGTCGGTGATTAAGAGCGTCTAACAAAATGACGATTATTATAATGGTAATGAGATTGCTTCGTCGCTTCGCTCCTCGCAATGACAGGTCGCAGAAAGTGTCATTGCGAGCCCGTCAGGGCGTGGCAATCTCATTTTGTTAGACGCTCTAAGTAAATGAGGGGTCGGGGAGTTTTTTATACTGAAAGGAGGCCAAAAAGCCGATGATAATCCTTAAGAAAGGAGGATTATCACAATGGTTAAATCCGCCAAGAAGATTTCGCCGGACTGGATAAGGCGTAAT
>JBFMDM010000142.1:0-5439 GCA_040753835.1 Planctomycetota bacterium | reverse complement strand
ATTGAGATTAAACTGACTGAATACTTTCCCGCAAATTCTTAATTAGCCACTAAGGATGCCCTGATCGTAGACCCCTATAGATTATCCCGGCCGATGTACCTGATAGGCCGAATCGGGGATAAAGAAATAAGGGTAATGGCTAAGGACGGCTCGGTCATAGTCCAGGGAGTAGATAGTATAGAAAAGAAGACTGAGGCGGAATCTGCGCCGGTACCCAACAAAGAATCGGAGCCAGGACCGGTAAACCCATTAATAACATAAAAAGTATTGACAAGTTAAGAAAGGAGGTCTATTAGTACTATCCAAGGCAAGGTAAAACTAACTTAAAAACCGATAAAAGAGTCAACCTATTTCCGGGTCGAAATGTCCAAAAAGGTAACAGGCGGTACACCATACAAGATAATATCCCCTGCCGGCAGGCAGGGTATCCCCCTGCATCGTCCCCGGTATATCCCTGCATATCGCACACTATCCCCGGTCAGCGCTTGGGGTATCTCACGCCAGCGCTTCCGGTATCTCCCAGCACATAATCCGGTATATCCCTGCGTCTCGGCTGGTATATCCTGGCATTATGAGGGGTATCTCCTGCCGGCTAAAGGGGTATCTCCCATCGGCTTGCAGTGTATATCCCGACGTCTCGGCTGGTATATCCCGGCATTATGAGGGGTATATCCCTACGACAAGGGGGGTATATCCCTACCCTACCCCCTGGGGGGTATATAGGGTATATCCCCCTGGGTATATACCCTACCCCCCCCCCTATACAAGTAACATGCCAGATGGCCGTATTTGGTCCGGTGACACCCTCCAGAGGCCCTCCTGAGGCGGGTAAACGGGCAAGCACACCGTCCGGGGAAAGTGGCTAAATGCTTGACTTATAGAGCACGGTTTCGGTAATCTGGGGACCACCCCGATGCCTGCCTGTGCCGGACTCACGGCAGACAGGTCCATCGGGGGGCAAGGCACAAACGAATTGATTGCGACTGATGAGGGGAAATTCTATGTCCTACAAATCCTTCAAGGGCAAGTGGCCGGTCGCGGGCGACAAGCCCATTATTACCATCCTAACCAACGGATTGATTTGTCTTAACCGGGTCTGCTATGATGAATTTGTCAAGCCCACAGATTGCAAGTATCTGAAACTCCATTATGACCCGGATATGAAAAAGATTGCCTTTGAGCCAGTCAGCCGGCAGATAGGCGAGATTACCTTCCCAATCAAACTGGTCAAGCCCGGGCTTTTCGGCCTGGTCAACGGCAAGACCTTTCTGGATGCCTGTGGCATTAACTACCAGGAAAAGATTCGCTCCTATCCGGTTCATCAACCCCTTAAATACACCAAAATCAAAGGCATTGAGATTAAACTCACTGAATACTTTCCTGACAAATCAATCTAATTTTTTGGGGTAGGCAGAGCGATTGAGGGGTATAGGCAGGCCGGTCAGACGGTATAGGTATAGCCCTGGTAGGGTATAGGCAGAGCCGTTCAGAGGCATAGGTGGGACGGTTCAAGGGTATAGGCCGGGCGCTACAAGGGTATAGGCGGAATGGCGCAAACCAGTAGGCAGAACAGTTCAAGGGTATAGACCGTGCCGCACAAAGACGCAGGCATAGCCGTTGAAGGACGTAGGGGGAGCGGTTCAAACCCGTAGGTAGAGCCGTTGAAGGGCGTAGGCAGAGCCGGCCAAGGGCATAGGCGCTACGGTACAAGGGTAGAGGCAGTGCACCAGAAGGGCGTAGGTATAGCCCCAGATAGGGGGCTGGGGTGCGGTAGGGAGGGGGGTGGGGGTCACCCCTGTTTTGCCTAACTCTATAATTTACTGGAGATATAAAAATGAAGCAAATTGGTTTTAAAAGTCATCTGATAGCGCCCTATTTTGCGGAAATCCCGCCTGAAATCAGGGCGAAATGGGTAGCCGGCGCTAAAAAAGCGGCTGGCAAGACCTACAAAGGCCTCAAAAAGGCCATCAAGACCCGCAAGGATTTCAGGGAAAAGATGGCACTGCCGACCGAAAAAACGATTGTCTCTTTTACCCCACCAGAGTTTATCTCTAAAGACGGCCTGACCCGCGATGCGATAATACAAAAGGCGCATAAAGGATTAGTTCGTGCTGAAAAGGGTTATCGTCAGGCGATGAAGAAGGCCTTTGAATCCGGCCGATATGAAGAAAAGGTGGAATATGGGCTAAAGAGATACGGCCAGCAGTGGTGCAGATTTATCGGGCCTTTAAAGGGCTATAAAAACGGTCATATTTTAGGGCTTTCAACGATGGCTATAATGGCCTTAACCGAAGCAAAAGGCCTGATTTCTCACCTGAGAGAGCGAAGGGTTAAGTTTGAGGGCGAGCCGGTAAATATTGTCATTCCTGACCCCGTTAGAAATAGTCCCGCAGGGCGGGACGCCGTTCCCAAAGCCAGTAGGGAACTGACTTCTAACGGGGCTGATAAACTCAACCAATTCAGGCGTAAATTAGACAGCCGGCTGATGCATTGGGGCAGTGAAATAATCACCCAGGACTATGACGCACAGACCATAAACAAAGCCAATGAAGAGATAAACCGGTTGGTCAATGAATATAGGCGTCCTGATATTGTGCCGTTCTCATCAGGCAGGACTTCGCATATGGATTTCATTATTGAAGAAATCCACAATCCGGCAAAGCCGGGAGAGAGAATAAGGCAATTGGGATTAGATATATCGTACAGGTTACAATAGTTCACCCGGTGCGCTTCGGCGTCTCCTGGCGCGTCTCCGTTGGGGTACTACTGACCATCGCTTCGTTTTTGTGGTGCGGGCTGATAATCTCAATATATTCACCAATTTTTGTTGACCCCGCACATAATATTTGCATATACTCCTATGTAAACCGTTTGATTATAACGGATATTTAACCGTTGTGATTAAATACAAGGGTTTATGCGCGGGGTTGACAATATAAGGTTAATTTAGTTGATTACTTTGCTTGATTTTGGTTAGATATTAAGCCCGGATATTCGTTGGGCATAATGGGAATATCCCGACATCCCGTCGTATGGCGGGAGCAAACGGGAGTAAGAAAGAGTGAGTTTATGGAAACGATTTTAGTTAAGGCGGAATTAAGAGACAAGATGGGCACCAAGGAGTGTCGCCGGATGCGTCAGAACAGCCGTGTCCCGGCCGTCATATACGGCGGAAAGGATGCCAATCAGGCGCTGGTGGTGGATAAGAAAGAGGCGTTCAAACTGCTCGGCCACACCGCACGGCTTATTGATTTGGTGATGCCCGGCAAGACCGAAAAGGTCCTGGTGAAGGAACTAAAATACAATGCGGCAGAAGAGGTTATTACGCATATTGATTTTGCCCGCGTGGCAATGGATGAATTCATCACGGTCCATACGGAGATAGTCCTTAAGGGCACGCCCAAAGGCGTCAAGGAGGGTGGGGTCCTGGAGCATACAATCAAGTCATTGACCATTAAATGCCTGCCGACCGCGATTCCGGAGAAGATTGAGGTGGACGTCAGCAACCTGGAATTGAACGGCTTAATCAGGGTCAAGGATTTGGTATTGCCCAAAGGCGTAACCACGGCGGTTGCGTCGGATATGGCTGTGGCCGGCGTGCACCTGCCGAAGGTGGAAGAGGTCGCGCCGCCGACTCCGGCTGAAGGCGCTCCGGCAGAACCGGAAGTGATTACCGCCAAGAAACCGGCTGAGGATGCCGAAGGCGAAGCAGGCGCTAAACCCGAGGTCAAGGCCGCCGCACCCAAGGAATCCAAAGATAAGGAACATAAGAAATAGATTGTGCTAATAATTATAGGATTGGGCAATCCGGGAAAGAAATATGAATCAACCCGGCACAATGTCGGGTTTATGGTTGTTGACAAATTGGCCGGCGCTAAAGAGTTCTCTGATTCCACCGGGACTTTCAGGATGAAGGAGCAGTTCCAGGCGCTGGTAAGCAAAGGGAGTGTTTGCGGCGAAAAGGTTCTGCTGGTGAAACCGCAGACCTATATGAATAATTCCGGACAGGCCGTGGCGGCTATAGGCCGGAATCTGTCAGAGCCGGTAAGCGGGTTGCTGGTGGTTTCGGATGATTATAACCTGTCGCTTGGCGCCATCAGGTTCCGCCGTGAGGGCTCCAGCGGCGGGCATAAGGGCCTGCAGTCAATTATTGAGCAACTGGGCCATAATAAATTCCACCGGCTGCGAATCGGCGTAGGGTTGCCCGATGGAATTGACCCGGTAGAGTTTGTCCTGAATAAATTCAGCAAGGCAGAGGAAAGGGAGATAAAACAGTCCCTACAAAGGGCTGTTGAAGCGATTGTTTTTTATATCCAAAACGGCATTGATAAGAGTATGAATGAATATAACTGATTCCCGACAAAAACTGTCGGGACCCCGACGGATAGTCGGGATAAGTCGCTGATAACGGCTAACGTCTAACAGCGACTAATAAGAGCCAGTCCTCCTGAGGCGGGGAGCCGCCTTTGGTGGATAACTCACCGCGTTCGCTACGCGGTCACTGCGGTGTTCGCTACGCGGTCACTGCGGTGTTCGCTACGCGGTCACTGCGGTGTTCTAACTGGCTCTAAGGAGAATACAATGATGAATACCTATGAAGCGATGTTCCTGGTTGACCCGGCAACCGCCACTAAAGACGGCAAGATGCCGGAGTATATCCATAATATAATGGATAAATACAAGGTCAAGATGCTGAAAGAACTTAAATGGGCTGACAAGAATCTGGCTTACAAGATAAAAGGCCACCGCCGCGGGACTTATTATCTTTCGTACTTTGAGACCGAGCCGGAGAATATCTCCAAAATCAAGAATGAATGCGAGTTGTCCACTTCTGTTGTCAGGTCATTAATCATGTTTGTGGAGCCGTCAATGAAGGACAAGATGCTAAGCAGCGCCAAGGAGTTGGCCGCTGTAATCGCGCCCAAGGCCGCTTCTTTCGAAGGGCAAAAGAAGCAGGATAAGAAACGGGAAAAGGCAGAGGACAAAACCGCGAAAGTTGAATCCAACGCCGCTGAATAAGCGGTAACAGGATGATGTAAATCCCGCACCAATCCTGTAGGGATAGGTGCGGGATAACTCGCTGTCCCTTACGGGATTTCCGCGGTCGTAACGAGTAAACTCTAACAGCGAGTAAGGAGGAAATAATGGCATCATTTAATAAGGTTTTGCTGATGGGCAATCTGACGCGCGACCCGGAACTGAGTTACACGCCGCAAGGAGCGGCTGTTTGTAAATTAGGACTGGCCGTGAATAATTCATACCTTACGGCCAGCGGCGAGCGCAAGGAAGACCCGTTATTCATAGATATCGTGGTTTGGAAAAAACAGGGCGAGAACTGCGCCACTTTCCTGAAAAAGGGGAGTTCCGTGTTTATTGAAGGAAGGTTGCAAATAGATAAATGGGAAAAAGATGGTCAAAAACATTCTAAAGCAAAGGTGG
>JBFMDM010000141.1:0-5484 GCA_040753835.1 Planctomycetota bacterium | reverse complement strand
CCCCCCCCCCTCCGGGGGGCGGCGGGGGGGGGGGGGGGCCCCCCCCCCCCCCATAACCAATGCGGATTACGGAATTGCCCCAGCCGAATGGCGTGGTCTTCGCTTACGCTCCGAGAATCAATCAAAGATGCATCATCAAAGCAAGAAGTAAGTTGCTTGCACTGAGCTAAGCGAATGTGTCTTAACTCTGTCTTTTGCATATGGGATTTATACAAATTAGGCGAATAAAGTCAAGTAAAAATCAAATATTTTCGCTGAATTTACTTTGTGCATATTCCTTGAACTCCTGCCTTAGATTCGTATAATAGGAATATGGCTATGGGGAAATTTATTGTGATTGACGGGCCGGACGGGTGCGGCAAGACAACCCAAATAAGATTGCTTAACCAATATTTAAAGCGGCAGCATCGCCGGGTTTTGGTCGTGCGCGACCCGGGCTCTACCCCTATCAGCGAGGGGGTGCGCAAAATCCTGCTTAATCCCCGTTATAAGGAAATGACACCCCTGACCGAACTTTTTCTCTACTTTGCCAGCCGGGCCCAGTTGGTTGACCAGATTATCAGCCCTGCCTTAAAGAAGAATACCATCGTCATCTGCGACCGGTTCCTGTCCTCTACAATTGTATATCAGGGCTATGCGGGTAATATCGGAGCAAAGAAGGTCAGAGACCTGTGGCGCCAAGCCAGCGGCGGATTCGAGCCAGATATAACCATCATCCTTGACGTGCCGCCAAAAAAGGGATTTGAACGAATCAAAAACAGCCGCGCTTCCTCAGACCGGATGGAACAAAAGGCATTGCTCTTCCATAAGAAGGTCCGGGCCGGATTCATCAAACTGGCGCGGTCGGACAAGAGAAAATACAAACTCATTGACGGCACTAAAAGCATCAGCGAGATACAAACAGAAATAAGAAGAATAACGAATTATTTGCTTCGCGGTCTCTGCGAAGTTCGTAATTAGAGAATTCGTAATTCGTAGTGTTATGTTCTTTGACGAGATTATCGGACAACCATCTGCGGTGAATATTTTTGAGCAGGTGCTGGCCTCCAGTCGCCTGAGTCACGCTTATATATTCTCCGGACCGGCCGGAACGGGCAAGTTACTGTTCGCCAAGACCCTGGCCAAGATATTGATGTGCGAAGATAAAAGCGGATGCAACGTCTGCCGCTCGTGCAAGTGGGTAGAAAAGAACTGCCATCCGAATCTGCGCATCACCTCGGTTGAAAAAGGAAGCAAGGAAATCAAGATTCAGGCGGTGCGCGAGATTGAGCAGGAGTTGATGCTGACGCCTTTTTCAAAGACGCACCGGGTGTTTATCGTCAACGAGGCCGAGCGGATGAGCGAGGAGGCGTTCAATGCCTTCCTCAAGACGCTGGAAGAGCCGGTAAAGGACACAGTCATCATACTGGTAACCTCCAACATCGCGGTCCTGCCGCGGACGGTCGTCTCGCGCTGTCAGGTAATCAGGTTCCACCCGATAGAGCAGACGCTGGTGACAAGATATTTAGAGCAATGGCTCAAGATAAAACCTGAGGATGCCCTGCTGTTGAGCCACCTGTCGGACGGGAGCATCGGGGACGCCTGCAAACTCTATGAAGATGGATTGCTGGCCCAGCGCGAGCGGCTCATCAAAGGCCTGGCGGGCGAGGAACCGGGCCGCCTGGCCAGGGACATAGCAAACTACGCCAAGAGCCACAGCGAGGATAAGGAGGATGAGCGCCGGGAGATTATCTGGCAACTGAAGATTATCGGGCTGTTTATCCGAGACGCACTCTGGCTGGCCCAGGGACTGCCGGACAATAAATTATTGAATAAAGATAGAATTCCTGAAGTAAAACAGTATCAAAGACGATATAATAACCGGCTTGAGCGGCTGATGGAGCGGCTCCTGAAGTCCGAACGGTATATCCGGCTCAATGCCAATACCAGTTTGGTCGTGGAAAGTTTGCTGATAGCGTAGGGATTAACCACAAAGAACACAAAGGCCACAAAGAATTCGCTTAGCGGTCTCTGTGGAGTTCTTAGTGTTCTTTGTGCGCTTTGTGGTGAGGAATTTTATGAATTTATTGACTGTTCGTTATGGGGTATCGCGGAGTGTAGCCAATTTCAAGTATGCTTGGCCTGACCTAAAGAAGGGCGACAAGTGCATTGTCAAAACCGACAGCGGCACGGAAATCGGCACGGTCTCATCAACCCCGCAGGAATTGAAACCCGGCGACGAGGGCGGAAACATCGGCACGGTCCTGCGCAGGATGACTCCGGAAGACCTCAAGGAACTGGATAAGATAAACAAGGAGAAAATCCCCCAGATAATGACCCATACAAAGGAAAAGATAGAGGCGCTGGGGCTGGATATGAAACTGGCGCTGGTGGAACATCTCTTCGGGGGCGAGAAGATTATCTTCTATTTCCTCTCCAAAGGTAAGGTGGACTTCCGGGAACTGGTCAAGCAACTGGGCCAGGAATACAAGACGCGGATAGAGATGAAGCAAATCGGCGCGCGGGACGAGGCGCGTCTTATTTCCGATATCGGGCACTGCGGCTACGAACTCTGCTGCCGAGGATTCATCAAGGAAATGGGCGCGGTAACGATGAAGATGGCCAAAAACCAGAAAGCGACACTTGACCCGCTGAAAATCTCCGGACTCTGCGGCCGGCTGATGTGCTGCCTGCGCTACGAGGACGCCAATTATACAGAGATAAGAAAATCACTGCCCCGCCGGGGCGCTATTGTCAGGACGCCCCAGGGCGCCGGAGAGGTGGTTGACCTGGAGGTCCTGGCACAGAAAGTCATCGTGGAACTCCAGGAGGACCGGACCAGGGTCAGGATAAACGCATCCGATATCCAGGGCGTGGTCAAGGAGCCGACCCTGAAGGTTGAGCCGGAAGACGAGAAAGAACCCAATGACTAATAAATACTACATCACCACGCCGATATATTATGTCAATGCCGAGCCGCATATCGGAACTGCTTACACGACCATTGCCGGGGATGTGCTGGCGCGGTATAAGAAACTCTGCGGCGCTGAGGTATTTTACCTGACCGGCACGGACGAGCACGGCCAGAAAATCCTGCGCTCGGCCACGGCCGCCAACCTGAAGCCTAAGGAATTCGTGGACGGCATCGTCACCCAATACAAGAAAACCTGGGAGGAAATTAACATCAAATACGACCGGTTCATCCGCACCACGGATGAGAGGCACGAAAAGGCGGTCCAGGCGTTGTTCACCAAAATCGCGGCATCAGGCGACATCTATAAGGGAAAATATTCCGGCTGGTATTGCACGCCCTGCGAGAGATACATCACGCTCAAGGACTCGCCGGACAAGAAATGCCCGATGTGCCAGCGCCCCACCGAATTTCTTGAAGAGGAAAATTACTTCTTCCGCCTAAGCAAATACCAGCCGAAGATGCTGGCACTGCTCAAGGAGCGCAAGGACTTTATTGAGCCTGTCTCGCGCTATAATGAAATACTCTACCGGGTGGAGTCGGGACTTGAGGACGTCAGCGTCAGCCGGGCCTCGTTTGACTGGGGCATCACTATGCCTAACGACCCAAAGCACATCATCTGGGTCTGGTTTGACGCCCTGACAAATTATCTTTCGGGCATCGGCTATCCGGACGAGGGTTTCAGAAAATTCTGGCCGGCTGATGTGCATTTGATTGCCAAGGACATACTCTGGTTCCATTCGGTCATCTGGCCCTGTATGCTGATGTCGGCCGGATTAGAACCGCCTAAAAAGATATTCGCTCACGGCTGGTGGACGATGAATGCTGACAAAATCTCTAAGTCAAAAGGCAACGTGATTTATCCGCGCGATGCCATTGCCAAATTTGGTGCTTGTCCCGCACATAACCCAATTGAAAAAGACAACGCCACAAATTCCGAGCACATGTGCGGGGTGGACGCATTGCGCTACTTTATGCTCCGCGAGATGCCGTTCGGCCAGGACGGCGATTTCTCGTTTGAGGCGCTGGCCAACCGCTATAACAACGAACTGGGCAATGAATTGGGCAATCTGGTGATGAGAACCACGGCGATGCTGGATAAATACTACGGAGGCAAGATTCCGGCGCCGGCCGGCGCGGACAGCGCCACCGGGACGCTAAAGAAACTGCTGGAATCATTGCAGAACAGCATCACAGACAATATGGAGCGCCTCCAGTTCTCGCTGGCACTGGAGAAAATCTGGGAGATTGTCCGCTGGGCGAACAAGTATGTGGACGAGGTCAAGCCCTGGGTCCTGGCCAAGGAAAAATCGCCGCGGCTGGCTGACGTGATGTATAACCTATCCGAGGCCATCAGGATTGTCTCAATTTATATAATGCCCTTTATGCCGGCCACAGCCGGTGCAATCAGGGACCAACTGAATCTCTCAAGCAACATGCCATCAATCCCACAGGGACTGGCTTTCGGGCAGACCAAGCCCGGCACGCAGGTGAAAAAGGCAACGCCTCTTTTTCCAAGGGCGGAACCCCGCACATAAGGTTTATTAAGCATTTATGATGGCTGGTAAATATACACATCAGTCCATCTGCATAAGAGATATACCAATATTATGTGCGGGTCGTCGGTTGCGTGCGCCAACGGCGGTGCATCCATATCCAGTGTTCTGGGTAATTGCGGACGTATCTTTCAATCACATCAGTATAGACCTGGGTGTTGTAAACAACCGTCTCTTGGAGCGTGCCCTGTTTCTGAAAGGGAACAGCCGGCTCAAGCATCAGTTTGTGATTACCGCCCTTCAGGCGGGCCATAAAAACGGGAACGACCGGCGCATCCAGCCGCTCGCTCAACGTCGCCAAACTGGGAATTGTGCAGGCCGGACGGCCGAAGAAATTAACAAACACCCCTTCTTCGCGCTTGGTATTCTGGTCCAGGACAAATCCCATCACCTCGTTGTTCTTCAGGCGCCTTATAATTTCCCTGAGCGACCCCTCGCGGTAAAGCATATTTATATTGACCCGGGCGCGGAAATCCAACCAAAGGTTGTTGAGCAATTCGCTTTTGAGGTATTTAGTCACCAGGTTCATCGGATAGCCCTTGATGGCGATAGCCGCGGCGCAGAGGTCCCAGTTGCCGAAGTGCGCGGAAAGGAGAAACACCCCTTTCCCCTGCGCCAGCGCCGCATCCAGATTCTCCAGACCGCTGAATTCAATGTAACGGTCTATATACCTCCTGTCCATCCGGGGCAGGCGCAGGAATTCCGCGGTATTGCGGCCCAGGTTCAAACTCATTGACCAGACGATACGCTTGAGTTCCCGGACCGGCTTTTCCGGGAATGACGCCTTCAGGTTTTCCAAGGCAATGCGCCGGCGCCTGGGGATAAAACAATAGGTAAGCGCCCCCAGAACCTCGCCCGCCTTCAGAGCAAAAGACAGCGGCAGGCGCTGGGCCGTTACGGTTAAAACCCGCAACAGAATAAATGCGGCAAAGTCCAACATATCACATCATTATAGCGCGCCTTTCAGACCCGGCAATA
>JBFMDM010000140.1:0-5498 GCA_040753835.1 Planctomycetota bacterium | reverse complement strand
ACCTGCGCTCGCCCATAATTATCTCAAAGATACCGGGCTTTTGGGGGTCAGGTCTGAGTATGATGGGCCGAAGAACGCCGTGCTCTCTGATGGAGTCAATCAGTTCCCGGAGCGACTCCTTTTCAAAGGCCTTGCGGGGCTGGAAGCGGTTGAGGATGATGGCAGCAAGCGGTATCTCGCGGACCTCGCGCTTGTCAAACTTCTCCAGGTTATCTATCTTGTCTTTCATAAACACTACGAATTACGAATACAAAATGCAACCACAGATTACACAGATAGACATAGATTTTAATCCAGTAAGATATCCCCCAGAATTCCTATTCTTTCTTCCATTGATCTATTGTTTCATCGGTTACACCTGTTTTCTTTAATGCGGCCTCCGCGCGTAACACATAATCTTCATTGTATAAAGAGCCAAATCGCAATATATATTTCGCTCCTTCTTTTATTGCTTCAGGATTTTTATCGTAAGCGCCTAATTCAATCAATGAAATTGCTGCTAATCCCTGCACATCCGAAGCATCATCATCCAAGAGTTTAATGAGCTCAGGTATTGTCTCTTTGGCATTAAGTTGGCCGGCCGCGCCAGCGGCAGAACTACGAATCCATGCACCATTTTCCCTCATAAACCTTGTCAATTTTGGAACTATCTCTTGTGCACCTAAATCACCTATCGCCCTAATCGCCGACTGGCGAACAATCGGGTAATCATTTTCTGTCAGTTTCAAGAGTTTAGGTATTGCTTCTTTACCCCCCAGTTTGCCAAGAGCCCTGGCGGCCTCATCACGAACAAGCCCTTCCGGATCATCTAATAATCTAATCAACTCGCCTATCGCATCCGTGGCCTTAAGTTTAACCAATGGTCTGATAACTCTCCGTCTAACATGATCTTCTTTATCCCTCAGCAATTTAATAAGTTCTGGTATTGCCTCTGTGGCACCCAATCGGCTTAAGGCATCCGCGGCATCTGGTTTGACCCACGAATCATCATCATTCAAGAGTTTGATTATCTCCGGGATTGCCTCACGGGCATTGAGATTTGCAAGCGCAGAAATGGCTGCAGAACGAACATATCGCTCTTTATCTTTTAACAGTTTAATAATATTCGGCACTGCTTCTTTAGCGCCAAGGATAGAAAGCGACCCGGCGGCATCGGCGCGGACATATTCCATTTCATCATTTAAAAGTCCAATCAATTTCGGTGTCGCTTCCTCGGCTTTAAGTTCGCCTAGAGATCCAGCGCTCGCTGCACGGACTGCCCAAGTATTGTCATTCAATAAATTAATAAGCATGGGTATCGCATCTCGCGCTTCAAGTTCCCCAAGAGAGTCGGCAGCAGAAGCACGGACCCTACCATCCGAATCAGATAGAAGTTTTATTAATTTTGGTACCGCTTCTTTAATACCATACCGCCCCATTTCCTTAGCGGCAATGGCACGAACGTCCTTATCATCATCACTCAGAAGTTCAATCAACTTGGGTATCGCCTCTTTTGCTTCAGGTCTTCTTGACAACATTTCAATGGCGTTTTTGCGAACTCGACGGTCTTTACTATCCAACCTGGTAATCAATTCTTCTATTTTAACCTCTTCCGGACCATAAATGGTAAAAACGATACTAAATACAAGCAGCAATACTCCAATGCCGTTCAGAACAAATCCCAGAATAGGAAATAGCCGTTTTTGTGGTATGTATAAATGCGGATTTTTGATTTCTTTAACGCCTTGTATAAATCCGAATACGAATAACACACATCCAGATAGGAACAGCAAGCCGGTTAATATGCTTGTCGCCAGCGATAATATTATTTCCCATAAAAGAGAAGCATCAGACCCACCGAATAAAGAGAACACTAAAAGAACTATTACTGAACAAATCCAACATCCCCATCCAATTATACTAAGAACAAAACCTATGGGACGCTTTGATGGAGAAATATCCTGATTTGATTTAGAACAATCTACCATATAGCATATATCTGTGTAATCTGTGGCTACAATTTATTCCCCAACCCATTTTCTGCAGAGATTAAGAGACATCAGGGAATACGAGGTTGCCAGGATGGGGAAATCCTCCCACCATCTTGCGTTTTCATTGCTCCACGAGCCGTCCGGATTCTGAATGGACGAGAGTTTGTTCACCAGGTCTTCTGCCCAAATATGCTGGGTATTGTCCGTGGTAGTGATGCTCTTTTCTCCGTAGGCCGATAGCGCCTTGGCAAAGGTGTGATAATAATAAAACAAACCCTGCTTGCCTAAATTAGGCGCGGCGTCGGTCCTGAGGCCCGGGTTTTCCTCAAGCGTGTAATTGGCCTTTATCCAGTTGTAGGCGGACTGAACCCGCGGGTCGTTCTTGTCCACATAAGCATAGATGAAACTCAACAGACCTGCGTATGTCATACTGCCGTAGGGTTTGAGAATTTTCTGGCCGTCCTTGGTGGTCTCATCCCCGGCTTTGCTCTCGGTGGGCGAATAGACGAATCCGCCGCTGTTGCCCGTAACGCGGGTCTTGTTATATTCGGTGCTGTCCTGTAGTTTGTTGAGGAAATCCACGGCGCGCTTGTAGGTCTCGCTGTCTTTTTCCAATCCGGCCTTGTAGAGCGCGTCTATAACATACGAGGTGGTGGAAAGATTGGGATTAGGCGTCTTTTCACTGCCCTTTTCCTGATAGCCCCATCCGCCGATGTCCTTGTCGGATGATTCCGGGCCGTATTGGGATTTCTGGAGATACGCCATTGCCCTGCTGATGGTCTCGCCTATCACATCTTTATTCGCCTTGTCCTGTGGCCTAAAGTGCTGGATTGATTTCAGCGCCACGATAGCCAGCGAGGTCTTGTAGATGTCAAACGACGGCGCCTTGCCGGGGTCCATAATACTGCCGTTTTCCTGGACGTTCTTAAGGATGAACGAGAGCGCTTTGTCAATGGTATCGCTGTATTTGAGACGTACCGGCTCAGGCGCCTCGCCCAGGATAATCAGGGCCATAGAGGTAAATGCCGTGTCATCCTTGCCGGCCAAATCGGGAAAAGAGCCGGAAGGCAACTGTTGGGTCATCAGCCAGACAAGACCTTTGTCAAATACCTGTTCCAGGGTCTGCCTGATTAACTGGGCTTGCTCCGGAGGAACTGGAGGGGGCGGAGGAGGCGGCGCAGAGGCCGATGGGGTCGGGATTGCCGGCGGCGCGATCGGCTCCTGAGGCGCAGGCGGCGTTTGGGCGGTTGTGTCTGTTGCCGGAGTTGAAGATACCGGATTGGCCTCGGCTGTCTCCGGCTTCGGTTCACCCACGGGCTGTCCCTGTTGGTCAACCGGGCTTTTTTCAACCGCTGGCTTTGTCCCGGGCTGGACGTTGGTGTCCTTGGGCATCGGCGTCATCACAAACGAAAGCGCCACTATCACTCCTGCGACTATAATCAACAGCCCGACTAATAAAATATTCTGTTTCATAATTCATTTCCTTTCTGTTTACTGGCTGTTAGACCAAAGGTTGTTATCCGCCAAAGGCGGATCCGCCTCCCGCCAAAGGCGGGTCGCCTCTGGTGACCGGAGGACAGCCAGTTATCCCGATGAACTCCGCAGAGACCCCCGAAAGCATTCGGGGAATATCGGGACTACTGTTTACTATCTACTTCTTCCATAAAATACTTCTTCACTATCTCCTTATACTCTTGAGGGAAGTAGGGATTATTTATCGCCTCTTCCATGGATTTTACCACAATACCGGCGCTGGTTTCCAGATTTTTGCCGCTATATTTTTCAGGGGCTAAGCCCGGCTGTCCTCCGCCACTGTGCGGCTCCGGAACAACGTAAGACGGCCTATACACAGAAAATTCGTCCCCATTACCGGCTCCGGTTGGTTCGCTTCCTGAAGAAACCGTTTCGCTGTCGCCTGCCAGCGACTTTAATTGCGCCAGAAGCGCCTGCAGTTTAGCTGACTCTTCAGACGGCATTACGGTCCCGGATACCTGTCTCATAAAACCGTTTATGGTCTCCAGAACCACGGTTTTGCCTGCCCTGTTCTCCTTAATATTCTGTATCAATACCTCAATCTGGCGGATAATTTCCTTTACTTCCTGCGTAGTAGCAGGATTCTGTTTAATCCAGGACAACCCCTGGGAAATTGTGATGATATCCCGGTCAAACACGGTTGACCGGCTTGTATCGGCAACCGGCTGGCGCGGCGCTACGGGAGTGAACCAAACAACCATAAACACGCCTGATAATATCACAAACAGATAGAAATACCGCCAGTTATACCTGAATGAAAATCCCCGAAGCGCCTTGCTGCCCTGCCCGGATATATCCTTTACCAGAGCATCTTCCACCTGATTATACGCCGGCTTTAATGAGCATTCATAGGCGGTGACCAGATAATTATTTGAGCCGGTTCGGGCGTCAATTGCCTGCGCCATATCAGCCATTGTTGGTTTATTGAATATGCCGATAACTGCTCCGCCGGCCAGCCCTACCAGCGGGCTGATAAGCAACAGATAGGATTCGGACAGGAATGATATCCCGAAAATTCTGGCTACAAGAAGCAAGGTGACCGAAACAACCAGCAGATACGAGCCGGCCTTGAAGGAATTATCAATAACGACCAATCGCCAGAGATGGCGGCCGGTTCGTTTGAGATAATCCAGTTGATTGGCGCTCATTTTGGGGCCTCCTGCCCGCCCGGACCCCGCTCCGGTTGAACAGGGCGGGGGGCGGGCTTTTCCCTCTCCTCCCTGAGTTTCTTTTCCCTTTCAGCCACCTCGGCATTGACTTTCTTGAGTTCCTCCAGTTCCTTTGGAGTCGGCGGCCTGATGGTCATAATGATTTTCGTTCCGGCGGCCGGCAGAAGTTCCTTATAAGGCAGATAAAGGCCGCCCGAGGTCGGGATATTAAGAATCGCGGCCGGGTCGTGCCAGGATGCGATAATATTCTTCTCAATATCAGCCAGGTATATCTTTTTGCCGGTCGGCTTGCCGGTGTCATAGTCCATCTCGTCCACAAACATAGAACCGCTGAACGACCACCCCACCAAATCCAGCGTCTTCTTAGTGGCGCTGTCAATGAGCAGTTCTTCAACGCGGTAGGAAACCTGCCCCCCGCCCTGTTCAACCGGAGCGGGGTTCGGGCGGGCGGTCTTGTCCTTGTCTTGCCAGGCAATTGAGACCAGAACCAGGTCGCCGGTCGGCTTGGCAGTGTCGCCGAACGTCTTGGGTCCGCCGCCCTCCTTCAGGCCGGCCAGAATCAGGGCCAGTTGGACGTTCCAGGGTTTGCATTTAAGCACCACCAGCGACTCATACGCCTTGCCGCCGTCCGCGCAGGCCACGAATTCCAAAGGCATAGTCGGATTGGCAATCGCGCCCTCTATCTCTATCTTCTCCACCAGGCCGGCCTTATAATAGACCTTCTCGCCCATTGACATCGTGATTACCTGGGTCTGCGGGATTTCAGAAGTCGGCGCCTTGTCCTTATTAGTCCCGCCATCAGGCGGGACGGGCTTGTCCGTCTTTG
>JBFMDM010000139.1:0-5500 GCA_040753835.1 Planctomycetota bacterium | reverse complement strand
TATCTAAGACACAATTGAATTTTGCCTGGCGGAATTCAGGTGTCATTCTGAGCGAAGCGAAGAATCTCGCTGGTACATTGGAGACCCTTCGCTATGCTCAGTGTGAGATTGTTGAACTGTTTCAACAATATCACTTAGAACCCAGCGAGAGAGGGCTATTAGCCCGAATCCCACGGGGATGTCCGTTATGGTCGCACCCCTGCTTTAGCAGGGGGAGAACATTACGGCGGGCTATCCCGATTACATTGAACTCGTTTGATGGACATCGGGATTAGGGATGTAGTCGTATGTTCGTTGGCCAATTTAATTATACACTGGATAATAAGAAGCGGCTCGTGATTCCGGCCAAATTCCGCCTCTCGTTATCAGAAAAGCCCGCTACGGAAGATTACCGTCTCTTTGCCACACTCAGGAAGGTGGAATACCAGAATATGGCCGCCCAGTTCCTGGAAATCTATCCGCCTGATATCTGGGAAAAACACTTTGAATGGCTCAAGGAAAACGCCAAGACAAGCCAGGAAGCCGCCTGGTACCTGCGCAAGGTTGCCTCGGACACCGAATCCTGCAAGGTTGACCCGCAATGGCGCATCCTGGTACCGGCCCGCCTGATTACTGCGGCTGAACTGAAAAGGGACATAATGATTACCGGCGGCGGCGACCACATAGAAATCTGGGACCTGGCCAAATGGAATATCGTCTCACCCTGGCTTAATAACCAGGCAACACAATTTGAAAGATACATTTATAAAACCCAATAAAAAGAAAGTTAAATTATTGACCCCGTTAGAGATAGTGTCCAGCAGGAACACATCCTCCCGGGGATAACCAATCGCGATAACTATAAACTATAAGGAAAAACAACACTATGAACAATCAACTAAACATCTCTAACGGGGTGAATACCAGCGCCGCTTATGACCGGGTGAAAACATTCCTGGAAACCAACCAGGACCGGGCCGCCACCCCGCCCCAGGAAATAAAAGAAGACCTTAATACCCTGGTGAATAAATTAGAGCGCCTGCGCGCCAAATTCCCTAAACTAAAGGATGTGGAATTAAGCGACCACATCCGTTTACTGCTTTAAATGAAAGGAGTCACCTATGGATAACGGAAAGTCCTTTGACCGGGTCCAGAAATTCCTTGACGAGTTCAAAGATATGCCTGTGGCAGTGGTTGAATCGCGAGTTAAAGAGATAGAGAATGATATTTATACCCTGTTTAACCATCTGGAAAAACTGCACGCCGCCCATCCGGAGATGAAAAACATTGACTTGAGCGAGGACATCTACGCCCTGGTTCGGATGCTCCAGCACGAGAAGGTCAAGAAGCAGTATCCGCTCCTGGCCCGGGCCGCTGCCCTGTTTTAGTAATTGTGGTTCACCCTGTTAGAGATAGTGTCCCGCAGGGACACGCAAAGGAGGAAACAGATTTCGCTGGTTTATACCGAATCGGAAACTGTATGTAAAATGTCTAATAAAATAATAGACATCTCTAACGGGGCACACCAACCCGTCTTACTTAAGGAGGTCATTCATTATCTTGCGCCCAAACCCGGCGAGATAGTTATTGATGGCACCATCGGATTAGGGGGCCATTCGGAATTGCTCCTGCAAAAGATTCTTCCGGCAGGCAGATTAATCGGCATTGACCTGGACTGCCAGTCCCTGGCGCTGGCGCAAAAAAGATTGCTGACAGGCGAAAAGGTTAATTCGCTGGATTTGTTCTGTGACAACTTTGCTAATATCGGGGATATTATCGGGAAACTGGAATTAAAGGGTGCGGATGTTATCCTGCTTGACTTAGGCGTTTCCTCGTATCAACTGGATACGCCGGAACGGGGTTTTAGTTTTATGGCTGACGCCCCGCTCCAATCCGCTGAGGCGGGGCGCTCTCGCTCCAGCGGACAAGGGCGGAGCGCCCCGCTTGATATGAGAATGTCTCTCGCCCCGCAGGGCGTCGCCCCTCGGGGCGAACCTCGCCTTCTTGGGCGGGAAGCTCGCCTGAATAGGCGGCCGGATAATCCGGTTAATGCCTCGGTCGTGGTCAACAACTACCCTGAGGCAGAACTGGAGCGGATATTCAGGTCCTACGGCGAGGAGCGGTTTGCCGGACGGATTGCCCAACGAATCGTCAAATGCCGCCAAAAGGAGAAGATAACCACCACCGGTCAACTGGTGGAGATAATAAAGAAGGCCGCTCCGTCCGGATGGAAAAGAATCCATCCGGCAACGCGCGTATTCCAGGCCTTGAGAATAGAGGTGAACAAGGAACTGGAGAACCTGGAAAGGTTCCTGGCCGGCCCGCCCGAACGACCTGTGTCGTCCGGTCTGACGGGATTCCCCATCTGGCTAAAGCCCGGCGGACGGGTCGGGATAATCTCGTTCCATTCCCTGGAAGACCGGCTGGTCAAGAACTCCTTCAGGGAATACCAGAAACAAGGGGTGCTGGAAATATTAACCAGGAAACCCATTACCCCGGCTGAAGAGGAGAAGAAACAAAACCCGCGCTCCAGGAGCGCTAAATTTAGAGTAGCTGTTAAGAAATAATAGCCACGAAGGCACGAATAATTAATTAGTATTTCTTCTTTGTGCATTAGTGTCTTTGTGGCTAAAAGAAAGGTTTATTATGCACATAAACAGATTGTTCATCATCATCGGTCTCATCACTTTCCTCGGCCTGATTACGGCCTGGCAGCAGATTCAGACCATCCGTTACGGCTACCGCATCTCTGCCATAACCAAGGAAAAGGAAGCCGCCATCAATGACCAGAAAACCCTGACCCTCAAACTGACCTCCATCAAGTCGCCCCAGCAACTGCTGGCATCAGAAGAGGCATCCTCAAAGACCAAAATGGTTTCCCCTGAATTATTGAATCAGAACCAGATAAATAACCAAAGCGGGCCCGGCATGGCGTCAAAACCAAGGTAGAAAATGCCATTATGTCATTCCCGCGAAGGCGGGAATCCAGAACTATCGTGAATACTGGATTCCGCATCAAGTGCGAAATGACCGTTTTGTAAAAGGTTTGAACAAATACTTACTCAATTATGACTACTCATCTCAAGCGCGCCAACTTCTTCTTTACGGCACTGGCCGTCGTCTTTGCTATTCTGGTCATCCGGCTGGGCTATATCCAGATTTACCAGCACAGCAAATACCGGGACATCCAGTTCTCCCAGGCCTATCTCAAGGTGGACACGGCGCCGGAAAACGGGATAATCTACGACCGCAACGGCGAAATCCTGGCGCTCTCCCGGCTGGTGGACTCGGTCTATGTCGTGCCCAAGGAACTGGACAACCATCCGGACGAAATCCGGAAACTCGCCTCCATCCTGGGTCTGAACGCCCCTGAACTGGCCGCCAAAATCTCCAAGGCAGTGCAGGACGAGAAACTCTTCCTCTGGGTAAAGCGCAAGATAGACGATGAGGCCTCAAAGAAGGTCCTGGCCCTCAATATCAAGGGCATCGGAACCAAGAAGGAATACAAGCGGTTCTATCCCAAAGGCGCCCTGGCCTGCCACCTCATCGGCTACCGCGGCATTGACTCCCAGGCCCTGGACGGGATGGAACTCTTTGCGGATAAATATCTCAAGGGCGAGCCGGGCCATGAATTCCTGCACCGGGACGGCAGGCGCAAACTCTTCGTCTCGGATATCCCACAAAAGCCGGCCCAGCCGGGCCAGAACGTGTACCTGACCATTGACGTGATGATTCAGCACATCGTGGAAAAGAACCTCAAGGAACTCTGCAAGAAATTCCAGCCAGCCGGCGCGCAGGCCATTGTGATGAATCCGGCAACCGGCGAAATCCTGGCGCTGGCCCAACTCCCCTCCTTTGACCCGGCCGAATACCAGAAATACCCGGAGAACGTGCGCCACAACCGCATATTCACGGATGCCTACGAGCCCGGCTCCACCTTCAAACCCTTTGTGATTGCGGCCGCGCTGGAACGGGGCGCCTGCACTGCCAAAGACAAATTCTTCTGCGAGAACGGCAAATACAAGATAGGCAAACGGACCATCACGGACCACAAGCCCTACGGCTGGCTGACCCTGCCTGAGGTGGTGATGCAGTCCAGCAACATCGGGATGAGCAAAATCGGCTCCCAGACCCCCAAGGAGGCGCTCTACGGAATGATAAAGCGGTTCGGATTCGCCGGAACACGGAGCGGGCTGGATATCCCGGGCGAACATCCGGGACTGATTACCCCGCTGAATAAATGGAGCAACTACACCACCGGCTCGGTCTCTATGGGCTACGAAATCAGCGTCAATTCATTCCAGTTAATCCGCGCCTACTCGGCATTTGCCAACAACGGCTATCTGGTGGAGCCCAAACTGCTAAAAGAGGTCATAGACCGCGATAACAAGATTGTATATAAGGACGATAAGCCGTTAACCAACCAGATAATCTCGCCTGAATTAAGCAATCAGGTATCCACCATCTTAAGGGGCGTGGTCACCAGCGGCACAGGCACCTCGGCCAATCTCAAGACCTACGCCGTGGCCGGTAAGACCGGCACGGCCCGCAAACTGGACTCAAACGGCAGATACTCCACCCAGAAATACCGGAGTTTATTCGTGGCCTATGCCCCTGCCTGCGCCGATGCCTCGGCAGCGGCAGGCAGGCCGGTGGAGAGTCCTGAAATTATCGTATTAGTGCTGGTGGACGAGCCCAGGGGACAGTATTATGCCAGCGCGGTTGCCGCGCCAACGGCCGGAAAGATTATTGAAGAAACCCTGAAATACCTGAAAACGCCCACGAGGGTGGCGAATAATAGGTAACTGGACTCTTGCGAAACGTCCCTTCTGTCATTCCCGCGAAGGCGGGAATCCAGTAATCACAGGAGGGTTTGGATTCCTGCTTCCGCAGGAATGACACCTTTTGGGCAATCGGTTTCTCATTTCGCAAAAGTTCCAACATTAGTCATTATTATGGAACTCTCCGAACTTAAACCTATTCTCCTCGGCCTTAAGGGGAGCAAATTATACAACTTCCAGAACCTGACCATAAAGGGCATCAGTTACAACAGCACGCAGGTCAAGCCGGGCGATTTGTTCGTGGCCATACCGGGCAGCCGGACAGACGGCTCGTATTTTATCCCTGAGGCGCTACAACGTGGCGCCGTGGCTGTTGTCTCCAACCAGAAACTCAATCTCTTTACTATGGTGCCCTATTTCAGGGTTCCTGACCCGCGCGCGGCGCTGGCCCTGGCCAGTAACCACTTCTTCCATTACCCGTCCCGGAAACTCAAGGTCATCGGCATCACCGGCACCAACGGCAAGACCACCACGGCCTATTTGATGAAAAGCATATTGGAAAGGGCCGGACATAAATCCGGATTGATTGGCACGATTGAATACCTCATCGGAGACCGCCATATCCCGGCCACGGTCACCACGCCCCAGTCCTACGACCTGCAGAACTATTTCTCCCAGATGCTCAAGGACCCCGCACATAACCTTCAACCTGGGCAACCCAAAGCAGGGATTATGTGCGG
>JBFMDM010000138.1:0-5609 GCA_040753835.1 Planctomycetota bacterium | reverse complement strand
TTAAGGAGTTTCACTATATCTTTAGTGTATTGCTTTGCCCCATACTTGGCTAACACCTCGGCAATATCACCATGAATATAGGGATACGAGTCGCTATCGTTAAGTAGTTTTGCAATATCATTAATGTATGGCTCGATAACCCCAAACTTATCTAGTGTTTCAATAGCTTTCTTGCGAACAGAAAAGTTTTTATCGTTAAGACATTTAGCAATCCCATGGGCAAATTTCTTATTCTCGGGATTCTTTGCTAATAAACGTATAGCGCGTTCCTTGCCCCATCCGTCTAATTCATCAAGTGATTTAACCAATTTATCAGGATATTGGGAGATTACCGGGCCAATAGGGGATGATATCTGGCCGTATTTGAATTGTAAAAAAAGACCTTCATAGGTGCGTAAATAGACAAAGAGAAATACTCCGGCACCAATAATTAAAAATATGGCAATACTGTGTAACCAGATGAATATATGACCTTTTTTATGAGGAAATTTAGTCGTGTACCACCCTATTACTTGTCTTATCAGATACCATCCCCAAATGAAGAATAGGATAAATCCGGAAGCCAAGAAACTTCCGCAAGTTACTACGGGAAGGACAACACAGATAAGAAAAAGATACCACCCCTTTCGTATGTCTCGTTTTTCAGGGTATGCTGTATAGGTTTCTTCATTAGCGTCTGTTTTTTGGGCAAATGCTTTTGATACGATCAGGATAATAAGCCATAAAAGATAGAGCGGCAATACAAATATTGCAAATGGGAAATACCACACAACTTGTTCATCAATACACATACCGCAGGCATAGACAGAAGATGGTATGCAGAAAAGAATAATAATAGAAAATAGATGTTTCAAGTATGACCGCATAGATTAATCAATTCCCCGGTAACACACCATCTGAATGACAAAGACACCCACCAAACCAACCCCTGCCCTTTTACGACTCGGCAATGATGTCCAGGACCTTTTTGTTGTTCTTGGTGGACAGGACCAAGACGGCCATATCGCTCCAGGCCGTGGCGTAACAATAGTTAATCTCAATGCCGGCATCGCCGATTTTCCTGGCCAGGGGCGCGAAGGTGCCCGGCTTGTTGCCCAGATTGACCAACAGGACATCGGTCTGGCTGATGGTATAACCCAGTTTCTTCAAGGCGGCCACGGCCGTGTCGTTATCCGAGGTGATGAGGCGGAAAAAGCCCTTGTCTTTCTCGCCCCAGGCCGAGATGGTGATGAAATTCACGCCGGCCTTGGAAACGGCCCCGGTAACCGTGCCTAAAGCGCCGATTTCGTTCGGCGTGGTGACCAATAATTCCTTGCCCTTTGTTGCTTGCGGCATAATAAACTCCTTCCTCTATGATAATAAAGTTGCCTGTCTGTTAAATGATAAACCTGATTATACCAAAATAAATGATTTTGTCAATACTTCTTTTGTGGAATAAAAGATTCGCCACAAAGGCACACATTCGCACAGTTTACCCTGTAAGGGCTCAGTGTAAACTCCGACACCAAGAAGAAATTAATCGGTTGTTTTCTTAGTGCCTTCGTGGCTAATCCTGTATTTTCTTGACTCTCGCAGAATGAGATAATAAAATCGCTCTCTATGGAAACCGCATATAATCCTAAAAACGTTGAGGACCGGATTTACAAGTTCTGGGAGGAGCATGGCTATTTCTCCGCTTCGGCCTCGGCCAAGAAGCCCTTTTCTATCGTCATCCCCCCGCCCAATGTAACAGGCATACTACATATGGGCCACGTGATGGACGAGACACCGCAGGATATCCTGGTGCGCTTTAAGCGGATGCAGGGTTTGGAGACCTGCTGGGTGCCGGGCACGGACCACGCCGGCATCGCCACCCAGAACGCGGTGGAGAAACAACTGAAGAAGGAAAAGACCTCCAGGCACGCCCTGGGACGGGCCAAATTCTTGGAGCGGGTCTGGGAGTGGAAAAAACAATACGGTGACACCATCATCCAGCAACTCAAGAAACTGGGCTGTTCCTGCGACTGGTCCCGCCTGAGATTCACGATGGATGAGGCATATTCCGCCGCAGTCAAGGATGTCTTTGTCCGACTCTATGAAAAGGGCCTGATTTACCGCGGGAACTACATCGTCAACTGGTGCCCGCGCTGTCTGACCGCCCTGTCCGATGAAGAGGTGGAGAATGTGGACACGGTTGGCGGGCTGTATTGGATTCGCTATCATTTCAAGGATGACAAAGATAAATACGTCGTGGTTGCGACCACTAGGCCTGAGACCATGCTGGGCGATACGGCCGTGGCAGTCAATCCGTCTGATGAACGTTACAAGGGACTAATTGACCAGACCCTGATTCTGCCAATAATGAAGAGAGAAATAAAGATAATCGCCGATGAGATAGTGGAAAAGGACTTCGGCTCAGGCGCGGTCAAGGTGACTCCGGCCCACGACCCGAACGACTTTATGATGGGCCAAAAACATAATCTGGAATTTATCAATATACTATCACCCGACGGCAAGATGAACCAGAACGCCGGGGAATACAAGGGACTGGACCGGCTGGAGTGCCGTAAACGTATTATTGAACGACTGGCTAACGAGGGACTGCTGGAAAAGCAGGAAAAGTATTCGCACGCGGTGGGCCATTGCTACCGCTGTAATACTATGATTGAGCCCTACCTGTCTCTGCAGTGGTTTGTCAAGATGAAACCCCTGGCCGAGCCGGCCATAAAGGCGGTCCGGACCGGCGATGTCAGGTTCTTCCCTGAACACTGGTCCAAGACCTATCTCAATTGGATGGAAAATATCCGCGATTGGTGCGTGTCCAGGCAATTGTGGTGGGGACACCAGATACCGGTTTGGTACTGTGAAGCAACAGCGGAATCCCGCCCTATCGGGACCAAAGACGCTTGTCCTCCCATTGTCAGCCGAGAAACGCCAACCAAGTGCCCGAAGTGCGGGAACACTAATCTAATCCAGGATGAGGACGTGCTGGACACCTGGTTTTCCTCCTGGCTCTGGCCCTTTGCGGTATTCGGCTGGCCCAAGCAGACCGAGGACCTGAAATACTTCTATCCGACCAACGTTTTGAATTCAGGCAAAGACATCATCTTTTTCTGGGTCTCAAGGATGATAATGGCCGGATTGGAATTCACCGGCAAGCCCCCTTTTAAGGATGTCTATATCCACGGTATTGCCCGGGACAGCCAGGGGCGGAAACTCAGCAAGTCCCTCGGCAATTCGCCTGACCCGCTGGCCCTGATTGACAAATACAGCGCCGATGCCATACGATTCGGGATTATGGCCAATATCCCGCTGGGCGGCGATATCAATCTTTCGGACGAGACCTATGAATCAGGACGGAATTTCTGCAATAAATTGTGGAACGCGAGCCGGTTGATACTCGGCGCTGAAAAACCAAAGAACGAAAGAACTGAAGAACTGAAAAAATGCTTTGAAGACAAGTGGATACTAAGCCGTCTGAACACTACCATCAGCGATTATACCAAGGCGCTGGAGACCTACGAATTCAGCGAGGCGGCGCATTTGATATACCACTTCTTCTGGAGTGATTTGTGCGACTGGTATCTGGAAATCATCAAGCCGCGGCTTTACAGCAACGATAAAACTGTTGCGTCTATAATACCTCATATATTCAGCAGTACCCTGCGGATGCTCCATCCGTTTATCCCGTTCATCACCGAGGAACTCTGGCAGAAATTCTTAGAGCCAGTAGAAGCAAAGCGACATACTGGCTCTTATCCCGAACGTAGCGAGGGGACGGAGCAGTATCCAACCTATTTCTCGAGCGAATCGGTTATGATTGCTCCATGGCCCAAGTCGGACAGCGCGCAGATAGACGAACAGATTGAAAAGGCAATGGAAACCAATATCGGCATCATCCGGAGCGTCCGGAACATCCGCAACAAGATGAATATAGAGCGCAAGCAGGCGCTGGACCTGATTATCTCGGCCGAGGCGACCAAGATGCTGGACGATATCAAACCGCACCAGGAATTAATCAAGCATCAAGCCAATCTGTCCAAGATAGAGATGGGCGTAAAACTGGCCAAGCCCAAGCACTCGGCCACCGAAATCGTCAGCGCCCTGAATCTCTTTATCCCGCTGGAAGGCATTATTGACCCGGAAGCGGAAAAGAAACGCCTGCAGGACCGGCTGGCCAAGATCCAAGAACAACTGACCCTCGTTAATAATAAATTGTCCGATGAGAAATTCAAGTCCCGGGCGCCTGAGGCCATTATCCAGAAAGAACTGCTCAGGCAGGAGGAACTCACAAAACAGTCAGTGAATCTGGAAGAGGCGCTAAGAGAGTTATAAACTTATCATACCTGCAATTTCCCGGCATTGTAGCATTCCAAAAGAATATTTACAACCTCTGGAGAGAATTGAGAACCGCTCTTGTTCTTGATTTCCTCAATGGCGGTTTTGGCATCAGTGGCCTGCTGGTAGGGACGCTCGGTCATCATCGCATCAAAGGCGTCTGTGACCGCAATAATCATTGATAATAACGGAATATCCCTGCCTTTCAGGCCATCCGGATAGCCCGAACCGTCGTAATGCTCGTGGTGCGAGCGGATGATTGTGGCGATGCTCTTATTGATTTCCGAGATGATATTGGCCCCGATAATCGGGTGCATTTCTATAATCTTCAGTTCCAGTTTGGTCAGGGCCCGGTCCGCCTTGAAGAGCGTATCGCTGAAGGTGAGTTTGCCGATGTCGTGCAATACCGAGGCCAGCCGGATTTTCTGTTTCTGCAACTCGGACAGGCCAAGTTTCTCAGCAATGGCCAGGGAATAATTTGCCACCCGCATGGAATGGCCGTGCGTGTAATAATCCCGGCCTTCAAGCAATTGAACCGATATCTCGGCCAGTTTGGTCAGGCCGTTGCTGTAGCGCCGTGAATAAATCAATGCCGCGATATTAATCAGCGGATTGATTGCCACCAACTCCTCTACCTTGACCTCCGGCCGGCTGGTAACCAGGATATCCATCACGCCGACCAGCGAGCCGACGCAAATCAGCGGGACGCTTATGATAACAGGCCTGGAGTCCTGCATCCCGCCGAGCAGTTTCAATTCCTCGTCATAGCGCGGGTCATTCTTTGAGGCGCCCAATATCAGGGCCAGGCCGTTCTGGACCGCCCAGAATGACATTGTATTGTGGATATTTACGGACGGCTTGCTGGCGATGGCCTGGGGTTTCTTGCCGACCACGGCTGACATATCCGGGATAACCTCATCGGCGTCAACCGAGAAGAAAATGCAACTATCCGCATTGAGATGATTCAGTATTTCTTCAGAGATATTCAGGAGCGCCGATAAATAATCATTGCAGCCGTTCAGTAAACTCACCGCGTTGACAATGGATTTCTGGATTTCCATAGCATTCATTAATAGCATATATCATCACGATGTCAAGTATCTATCCTGCATAATGATGATTCCACCGCAACCTTAACTGCCGAATTCAAACTCCCCCAATTTGGCCTTGCTGGGCGTAATCTTAATCGTATCGCCGGGCTTGAACCTGCCGTCCAGCATCAGAAGCGAAAGCGGGTCCTGGATTTTATGCTGAATCAGGCGTTTTAACGGCCGCGCGCCATAGACCGGGTC
>JBFMDM010000137.1:0-5683 GCA_040753835.1 Planctomycetota bacterium | reverse complement strand
CCGAGCCGGAAAAGCCCAAGACCGATAAACCCGAAACTGAACCCCGGACTATAGACCCCGAAAAAGTAGAGGCCGCCAAAGAGGTCTACAATCTGGGTTTGGAGTCGTTCAAGGACAAGAAATATGTAGAGGCGCGCGACTTCTTCCACAAGGCGATCTCTTATTATGAGGATTATATTGATGCATTTGTCAAATTAGGGGATACCTACGAGGCGCTTAAAAACGAGGAACTGTCCTACGAGAATAATCGCCGTGCCATAGAACTTATTGACCAACTATCAGCCCCGCCTGACGAGATGGTTTCACTACGCAAAACGCTGACGCGCAAGACGGAGAAATTGCGAATCTATGATGATAAACTTGCCGACATTAATCAGGAGTTTATTAACTCCCTGCTTAACCTGGGCGACCAGTGCCTTGCGGACAACGACTACCTGTTAGCCGAGGAACTATTCACCCTGATTCTAAAGATAGACCCCAACAATAAAACCGCCCAAGAAAACATGGAAACTGTCCGGAAAGAATTGAGCAAAAATGAATAGGTTATTTGTTATCTCCATATTGGTGTCGCTTATAGGCGTCTTTGTTTTCGCAAATGATGACGAAGATATGGCATTGACCTATTACCAATCTGGCGTGGCACTCCAGAAGGAAAACAAGCCCAACGAGGCGGTTGAGAAGTTTACCAAGGCATTGACCTATAAAAATGATTTCCCCGAGGCCCTTTTCCGACTGGGCGAATGCTACGAGAAACTCCAGAATATTCCATCAGCCATCAAGAACTATCGCTTATGCTTGAGGTGTCTTGAATGTAAGACATCCCTTAATAGTGACGAGAAAAGCATCTCTTTATCTGCCCGCAAAAACCTTGATAAAATAGACGCCAAAAACGCCCAGGTCCGGAATGAGAAAAGTAAATATATCGATAAATTAGCCAAAGTAGGCGGCGAGTGCGCCGCCAAGAAATATTACAACTTCTCACGGAGGATTTACAATCTTATTCTGGCTGTTGACCCGGGAAACAAGGCGGCCTCGGACGCAATAAGAAAGATACCGGCAGATAATGCCGGCAGCAAACCGGCTGAAGGACAGATATTCAATGGGGCCGATTTGGATGGCTGGACCGTCAACACCAATGTCTGGCTGAATCTCTGGAGCGTTGAGAAACCCTGTCTGGTATTCAACCGCACGCCGGCCGGCGCCAAACAACCCAGCGGCGAACCCAGCCCCCTTTTACTGGCCAGCAAATCGCCGCTTCCTGAAGATTACACCCTGTCATTTGAGGTATTTGTGGAAAAGAGATGGGGACACGCCACCGCGCACTGCGTCGGTTTTATCTACGGCGAGGCCATCCAGTCAACCTCCGCCGGGCCAAATGTCGTGATGCTTCAGAAGATTGAGTGCGACCCGGGCAAAATAGGCGAATGGAAGACCATCAAATTTATCAAGGAAGGCAATAAGTTCACCATCCAGGGGCCCGGCACAGCCAAACGTTCAGGCAATTTAGATAAATACCATAATAAGGTCATCGGCCTTTGGGCACAGGGCTTCACGGCTAAACTCAAGAATATCATCCTGACACCCAAGAAATAATCCAGATGAAACACACTGGCCTGGTAATGGGCTTCATATTCCTCGCCGCCTGTTTGCTGTCGGCTGAGACCGGTGATGATATGGCCGACATCTACTATAAGTCCGGCTTGGAACTCCAAAAACAAGGTAAATACAATGAGGCAACCGCCAAATTTACCAAGGTCTTGTCATACAGGAAGGATTTTCCTGACGTCCTCTTCCGGCTGGGCGAGTGCTATGAGAAACTCCAGGATAAGCAGAAATCCATAAGGTATTACCGCCTCTGCCTGAAATGCCTGAAGAAACAAGCCACGCATTCCAAGGAATCGGAGGAAATGCTGTTACTGGCCGTCCAGCGGCTGGATAAAATAGACCCGAACAGCAGTCAGTTCTCCAAACTCAAATCCGCCTATTCGGCCAAAGTGATGAACCTCGCCAAGGAATGCCAGGTCAGGAAATGCCCGCGCCTGGCCTGCTGGATGCTGGAGAATATTCTGGCTGTTGACCATTATAACAAAACGGCCAGGGATTTATTTGACAACCTCAGTAAGAATGTTGGCGGATACAAGAAGAAACTCCTCAGCCCGGAAGAACGGCGTGCCGAGTTATTAATGGACCAGGGTTACAAGTATTTCAAACAAGGCAAACTGGACCAGGCCATTGAGGCCTATATGCAAGTAATTGACCTAAACCCGCAGAATGCCGAGGCCTATTACCGTCGCGGTAATGCCTACCTGGAACAGAAAAATACAGCCCTGGCGCTGGCTGATTATGACGAATCTATTAAGATAACCCCAAGAAATGCGCCTGCCTATGCCGGGCGCGGTCTGGTATATCTCTACCTGAATGACCACGCCAAATGCGATGCTAACCTTTGGGAAGCCGTCAAAATAGACCCGACTTATGATGCGGCATATCTTCATCTCGGCAACTTCAGGATGATGCGCGGCGAGATTGACATTGCTTTTGACCATTTCAGCCAGGCAATAAAAGTCAATCCCGGAAACCTAGAAGCATACACCAAACGGGGAAAACTCTACACGGTCAAGCGCAAGTTTGACAAGGCATTGACCGACTTTGGCAATGCCCTGAGGATAGACCCACGGTATGCGCCGGCTTATTATGAACGGGCTAGGACCTATTCATCCAACAATAACTTCCGGGATGCCGTCAAGGATGCGGAGAAATACCTGCAACTGGCGCCGGACGGCGCCAATGCCGCCCAGATAGCCGAATTACTTGACAAATGGCGCTCTCAGAAATAGATGAGAACATCTTTATTGGCCGTCGTCATAACACTGTTGTGCCTGCTATTTGCCGCTCCCCTGTTCGCCGACAATGACAGAGTCAGAATCCATCTCAAGGACGGCACGGTGGTTGAGGGCGAATTAATAACCTTTAATGACCAGACATATCGGGTTAAAGTCGGCGAGGAAATAAAGGAAATACCCTGGGAACAGATAGATAAGATAGACATTCTGCCCCCGAGGAGAATGCCCCCGGCACCCCAACCGGTCTCGCCGACCGCGCCGGCTAGCCCGACCAAGACCAGCACCATCCCAACCATTATTGATAACCTCGGCCAGCGGTTTATGACCTACCCATATCGCGAACTGCTGGTGGCCTGGATTATTGACGACTCGCCCAGTTTGGAGGATGAGCGCGAAATTATCAAGAACGAGATAGACAATCTCATATTTATGCTCAAGGACAGGAAAATACTCAATATGGCCGTGGTCGGATTTGGCAAGAAAGCCCTGATGCAGTGCGGCCTCACCCGCGATTACGATAAAATCAAGAAGGCCATTATGCATGTTGGTACCGATGGCTCAGGCACCGAGAATTGTATGGCCGCCCTGGACTATTCCCTGAAGATATTCAAGACGTCTTCCTGGAAGAAGATATTTATCCTGGTAACCGATGAGGCAGGCGACGACAGCACTCGCCTCGAAGAGATTCTTGACCAACTACAAAAGAATGACATAACGGTCTATGCCCTGGGCGGAGAGTCCTCGTTTGCCCAACCCGATAGCGAGGAAATACACAGAGACAAAGAAGGGAAAGATGATTACGTCTATATAAACAGCGGCATAGAATCAATCCATCCGGAAATCCTCGGCACGGCCTATTCGCCCATACCGTTTTATCTCTCAGCCGGCATAAAATACCGGATTAAGAGCGGGTTTCCGCCCTATGCTTTGGCGCGGCTCTGCGACCAGACCAAGGGACACTATTACTTCCTCAAGGATTCCACTTATGACCGGAAGATAATAAAGCCATATAAGCCGGACCTGTGTTCCCAAGAGGTATACGAGGCGCTGAACCTGAAAGACAACCTTCGTTCCGCGGTTGCCGGCATCCGGCAGGAACTGGAGAACTTCTCGTCCAACCGATGGTTCAGCGATATACAAATCCAGTTCTATATACCGCTGGATGCCAAAGAAAGTTTGATTGAGGCAAGAAACGCCCTGCCGAAAATCAATGATTATATAAAGCAACTGGAAACAGCGATGCCCACCACGCCTTCAAGCATTACCAATAAACGCTGGATGGCCAATGCCGAACTTCTCCTGGCGCAACTGTACCGGATTGCGTACCTGCTTAACCAATATATCCTTGCGGTTGATGAATGGATAAACAGCAAGGACTTCTTCAACCCGCGATTGGCCAGGGAGACAACCACCCATTATCCTGAATATTATTATATTACCATAGACCCGAGCGCCCCTATCCGGAAAAACCTTGTGGACAAAAAGGACTACTTCGGGCTGTGCCAGAAAGCGCTGGATAGGGTTATTACCAATCATTCCGGCACGCCATGGGCTGTAGTGGCGCAAGAATATAAAAAAGACAGGAGCGAATCAGGCGGTTACAAAATCCACCGCTCCGGAGGCCAGCAGAAGTCGGAGTCACCAAAGGAAAGATGGACTCCGCCGCCCAAGAAATACTAACCATGTAATTCGCGTAATCAGTAAACTCCGCGAAATCTGCCTGCCCCGCACATAGTTTATGTGCGGGGTGGTTTGCCCTACCGATATTCGTAATAACTATACGTATAGTTCAAGGTTGTGCCCTCTCCTGTCTTTAACGGAATCTCCCATGTTATCAGCGATATCGGATTGATATGTTCATAATATCCGTAGTAATTCCACCAATTCCAATAATACGACTCCCGTCGCCCCTGCCATAATCGCTGGACGAATTCATCCCAGCCCTTGGGCGATGCCTCGGTCTTGCCGTCAGGCGAGATGTCTATAACCTTGCCCAGCACATGCACCTTAACGCTGACATTGGCATTAATCCCCTTTTTATTGCTGACAACAATGCTTCCTTTATTTGTCACTAAATCCCAGTTCCGGTCCATGGCCCGCAAGGCATTGTTCTTACGCTCGGCTTCTATTTCCTTGATGTCGTTCGGGATATCCACCGCGATTGTTATGGGCATAATGGTTTCTGATTTGGGCGGCGTGTATTTTATCATCTCCTGGGCGATGGGATGACCCTTTTCAAAGATGGTGGCCGGGGCTGTGGTCAGCGGCGCCTCATTGGGATTCTTTATCTTCAACTTGTGCCAGACCCGGTCCCAATCAGGCATATTAATCCGGTCCAGGACTTCCTGGGGAATATTTCCGTATCTGAGCGCCGGACGCATGGACCAGGTGTCCAGTTCATAGAGATGCTCCACCGGGTTCTTGCTCTCCATAACCGGCAGAAGCACCACATTGCCCTTGGCAATGGTGAGATTCTTGATATCATAACCGAACATATCCTCTATGCTCACGCCGCCTTCCGCTGCCTGGGGCGTTTCGGCCGGTAATGATTCGGGCCCGGCATAATCGGCCTCAGCAACCGCTTGTGACCTTATTGCATTTGAAAGATAATCCCGTGGACCGCTTCCAGGCGGCGTGAAGAACGATGACAGCGCCTGACGGGCATCGCGCAGGGTCAATGGCGAAACCTTATTCCCAAAGGCAAAATTAGGATACCCTATCATCAGCCGGACCGGCGCGTCCTTGATGTTCACCACCTCATTCAGGATAGTTGCCGACATCCGCAGGTTCGCTTCAGTAGGACTCGTCAACTCTATCTTGTAATCCGGTATCCATCTGAT
>JBFMDM010000136.1:0-5691 GCA_040753835.1 Planctomycetota bacterium | reverse complement strand
TGGTGAGTATTCGTATTGGCAGGTGGGATATTTGGTCTTGCTTGTCCTGGTTTTCCCGTCTTTTAATGTTTTAGTTTCGGAGTCATACTGGAAACTATCCGGTTTGATGCGCCTTTCCAGCCGCTGGTCCGGACTAAAACCGTATCTGACCTTGCACAGAGTGAACTTTGACAGGTTAAGCCGCGGCTGATACTCAAACAAGCCCTCGTCTTTGGGCCTCTGATATTTGCTAAAATCAATCCTGTCAGAGAGATTTACAGCGGTGTTTGATGCGCTCTTTTTGGTTACCCTGTCTTCTATCAGGAGTTTGCTCTGGCGAAGCGTTGGAATATCCTCATTCGGGACAAAAACCAGGAGTGTGATTTCCTTTCTGGGCAAATCCATTTCAAACGACTTGGGCATCGGCGAGGTGATGGAATATTCCAGCCATTCCGAACGTTTATCCCAAAGCGGATAGGTGAAGCCAATCGGGCGGGAGAGTTTACCGATGATAAATTTATGGCTGTTATACGTCCTCATCGTGCCAACCCAGTCCCAGAGTTCCGGTCTGTCTGCCAGCCACTTTATAAAGTTGATATCACCGATGCCTTTTTTATTCTCGTCCTGGTATTTGTCTATAATCTGAATAACTCTATCTTTAGTTATATTTGGGCAATCCGGTTCGGCCTTAAGCAAATCATAAATGCCGTCCTTATGCTTATGTTTATACCATCCCCGGATTGTAGCACCATCAATTATATACTGGTCACAGGTTTTGGTCTTATCCCTATGACAGATGCAATAACATTTATCCTTATTGTGATTTGGCTGACGCTCGCATTTCTGCCATTCATTTTCAAAGATAGGACGAACCTTCTCAAATGCTTTCCATTTGTTATTACCTTGTATGGGTTTTCTGCTTTCCGCAACATCATTATCATAAACCCACTTTTTATCCTCTTTATCCCAATGAGTTGCCATTAACCGTTTTTCCCAAGTTTTCTTATCTTTATTGGCCTCATCCAATAACTTCTTATGATTTATCTCGTTGGCTTCGTTGTTGAGGATGCGTCGGGCACCACGAGGACCGAGCATTGTCCGAAAGTTATAATCAGTACCCTGATACGGAAATACTGTTCTGCGGTCAAAGAGAAGATTACCCTGTAAATCCTTAATCGCTTGCTTGGCACTCTCGGCGACCTGTTTATCTTTCTTGATACCTTTGGCATTTGGATTGGTAATCTTATCCATCCAGCGTCCGGCATCCTGTGCACCTTGTGCCCGTTTGTTCTTCAGTTTCTTTATCTGGTTATCTAATTCTTGTTGCTTCTCGGGGTTTTGCTCGGCATCCCGTTGTTTCTGTAGATTATCCATCTCATCCTGCAGATTTACCTTCATCATATCATTATAAATAACCCGGAGCGGATGATTCGGCTCTTGCTTTGCCATATCCTTAATCTTACGCATTACATAGACCAGTGATTCGTTAAAGATACGATGGGTCAGGATAAGGTAGTCCATCTGGCGCTGATATTTGGGCGTAAGTTTTATCTGGAATGTCTTATTAGCCATACCTATTATTTCAGCAACCTGTATCCGATTATGTTCGCCACAGGCACCTCTATCGTTTTGCCCGACTCGGAAAGGTCCAGGGTAATCTTGTCGCCCTGCTGTATCTTTTGCACCGTTCCGATGATTACCTGAGTGTCCGCATACGGCTTGGTGTAAATGACTACAGAACGCCCAATCAGGCAGGCCGGCATAATCAGCCCCTCTTTACCCAATGCGTCCGCAACGTTCTGGAGTTTGTTTTCCACCTCAGCAACCTTGGATGCCATCTGGCTGTTCTTTTCCAGGGCCGCGGCGAGGTCTTTATTGGCCAGGTCCAGTTGTGCCTTGGCCTTTTCGGCATCCTCCTTGTTGGCGGCGATTTCGGCATCCTTTTTGGCCAGTTCCTGCTTATACGAGTCCACGTCCTTCTGGAGTTGCGCTATGCGCTCGCCATAATCACAGCCCATAATCGCAACGATGCCTGCCAAAACTATCATTGTTCTTATCATTTTGTTCATCATCTTTCTTTCCTCCTTATTTATAAATGATTGTAATATCAACCATTGTTCCCCAGCACCGCTTGCACAGGTTCTTGTTGATTACCCCTTCGCCGCTGCAGGTCAGACAGGGAATTTCTTTTCTTTCCACAATATACATATACCGTTCGGCAAATAACGCCTCCAAAAATTGGTCTCTTTGGCCTTTCGCTTTTTCCCACCATTCTTCGGGCGCAATCAGTTCGTTCTTCTCGGCCGCCTTGTCCTTGGCATCGGCGATTAATTTTATCCGTTTCTGGTATTTTGCAAACTCCTCCGGCGTCATTGAAGACGGAGGAACCTGGGTCTCGGCATTGATGACCCACGAGCCGTCCCCATAGGTGGCCTCCCGGCGCTGCAGGTCGCCATATTTTTCCGGCGTCCGGTCATTGAGGGTGGTTATAATCTCCTCTTCGGGCATCTTGAGGTCCTTGGACAGTTTCTCAACCATCTTCTTGTACATCATCGTATTTACATAGGCGAGCGTATCCTGGTACGACATTTCCTGGCTGCCTATCTGCTTTATGAGCGATTTTACACTGCTATAGCATTGTTGGTGTATCTTTTTAACGGTTTCTTTCTGTGATTTGGACAGGAGTGATTTCTCCGCATCCTTGATTTTACCCTCAAGGGCGCGGATTGCCTTTTCCGCCGCGGGCGTCAGTTTTTCGCCGCTCCCCTTCCGCCAATTGGCCAGAATCTCCTTTGCCTGCTCTATTGACTTGGAATCCTTGCTCGCCAATAGTTTGTTTATTTCCTCTTCCTTGCCGCGGACCATATCGTTGTCCAACTCGGCGATTTTCTGAAGGGAGCGCTCCCGGTAGGAATCGGAAAGTTCCGCCGCCTTCAGGTAATGCTCCTTGGCCTTGTCGTAAAGTTTCAGGAAAGTCCTGCAATACTCGGCGAGTTCGTAGTTATCAGGCGCCTTTTCCAGGTTAAACGCCTTTGCCTTTTCAGCGTACCATTCCTGGGCCGTGTATATCCCGAGCGGGTTTATTTTGACCGGGTCCATCCGAAGAATATCCGCGTTCGCTACGTTCTTGACGCCCGTAATCGTCTTTATCTTGAGTTGGGATGCGGTTTTTTCCATAACCACGCCCTCGTGTATCGTGCCGCTTTTCAGATATATCTTATGCCCGTCAATATTATGCGCTTCGCCGGAGAGCGATGAAAGAGACAATATCTTTCTTATCCTGGATGCTTCTTCGCTGTCAAAGTGCTGCCATTTGAGTTTCACAATCCCGTTGTTGTCCCAGGTCTTAAACTCAATCCCCTGCTCGTCCGATGAAACGACCTCTCCGGTGAGAGAGGTTCCGTTCTTTAACTGGATGGTCAGCGCCGGCGCAGGAGCGCACAGCAAGAGGATTATGCCGGCGGTTAGGGCAAGAGTTGTAAGTTTTCCCGCACTACTCATAAATTTTTACGCAATTATGCTAAAGACCGCCCCCTATATAATATTGGGATGCGGGCAATCCCGCACATAACCTCTACTTTGAGCGACCCAAGTTGCAGGTTATGCGCGGGGCGAGATTATAGTTTAAGCATAAACACCTAAAACAGACAATTATTATCTTCAGCACCGTATGAATAATCCGGATTTTTTGGTTACCATCTGCTGTTCAGGATAACTGTGGAGCGATGTTTTTTACGCAGTCCCTCAGGTACTTATCTATCTCCACAGCGGACTCCATCGTAAACACATTCTCTGAAATTTTCCTCGCTTCGTCAAGAGTTATTGACCTGATAATTTTCTTTATTTCCGGGATAACAATAGGCGAAACGCTGAACTCTTTCAAACCCATACCCAGCAGGAGCGGCGTGTAAATCCAGTCCCCTGCCATTTCGCCGCACATAGAAACGGGCTTGTTATGTTTTTTGCCCTGGTCTATCACATATTTTATCAGCCGGAGGACCGACGGGTGGGACGGCTGGTATAAATATGCCACCTTCTCGTTGGTCCGGTCAACGGCCATCGTATATTGTATCAAATCATTCGTGCCGATGCTGCAGAAGTCAACCTCCTTTATCAGGGCGTCCGCCATTATTGCCGAAGAAGGTATCTCTATCATTATGCCGATTTTGACATCCTCGTTAAAAGGCACCCGTTTCTTTCTCAGGCCGTTCTTTACCCGTTCCAGGATATTTTTTGCCTGCCTGATTTCATCTATCGTTGCAATCATCGGGAACATCACATTGACATTGCCGTAATGAGACGCCCTCAGGATTCCCCGCAACTGCAACTCAAAGACGCCGGTATTCTGGAGCGACAGCCGTATTGCGCGGCACCCCAGGAACGGGTTTTTCTCTATGGGGGCCTCGCCGTCCGTCGCGGCTAACTTATCACCGCCGATATCCAGGGTTCTTATGGTCAGTTTCCGGCCTTTCAGCGCGGAAGCAACGCGTTTGTATATCTCAAAGTGTTCCTTCTCCGAGGGCAATATATAAGAATCCGAATAAAGCCACTCGGTTCTGAACAGCCCCACCCCGTCCGCGCCGTATTGGATTACCGTTGATGTCTCCTCGGGCAGTTCAATATTGGCGCAGAGCATTATCTCGCGCCCGTCTTTTGTCTTTGTCGGGAGGTTCCTTATTTCGGAAAGAAGTTTTCTTTCGTAGAAGTCGAAGTTCTTTCCCAAAGCAGAATATTTCTTTATGGTTTCCTTATCAGGGTCAATAACGACAATGCCGCTGTTGCCGTCAACGATGAGCAAATCGCCGGATGCGATATCCAATGTGATGTTATTGAGCGCCACCACTGCCGGGATGCCCAGCGCCCGGGCGATTATTGCGGTATGCGAGGTCCGGCCGCCCTTGTCCGTGGTAACGCCTTTTATCTTGTTCTTGTCCAGCGATGCGGTTTCAGTGGGCGTCAAATCCTGGCTGACTATGATGACCGGCTCCTTCAGTTTGCTGATGCCGGCAATTTTATCCTGCACCAGGTTGCGGATAATCCTTTTTTCTATGTCATAGATGTCGTTTACGCGGCTGCCCCAGAAAGAATCCGTCTGGTTTGAGGTCAGCGCCTTTATGTATTTCCGGAGCGTCCTGGAAACCGCGTATTCGGCCGTGTAGGCGTCTTTTTTTATGTGGTCAAGCATCTGGGATTTCAGGTAATGGTCCCGGATGATTTTGATATGCGCCTCAATAATCGGGATGGCCTCCTTGGCGATTCTCTTGCGCAGGTGGCTGATGATGGTTTCCAGTTCGCTTATTGAATCGGCAAAGGCCTTTTCCAGTTTGGCGGTTTCGGCGCCGGCACTTTCCGGGGTAATCTGCCGCATCGGTATGGGATATTCGGTTGCGTCAAGCAACAGCGCCCGGGCGATGACGATGCCGGGCGACACGGCAATACCTTTTTTGATTTGCATACTGGTTAACCCGCATTATTCGCTACGCGGTCTCTGCGGAGTTCATAAATTTTATACAATTATGCTGAAGACCACTCCCGACATAATATTGGGATGCGGGCAATCCAGCACCCCCGCTCCGGTCAAATAGGGCGGGGTGCTGGGTTACTTTATCGTATAAGCACAAATATCTAATATGCTTTGTTATTATTTTGAGCGCCATATAAATAATCCGGATTAATCTTCCGAGAATTTAGAATTTACCAGGGCTTCAAGGG
>JBFMDM010000135.1:0-5706 GCA_040753835.1 Planctomycetota bacterium | reverse complement strand
TTATTCTCAACCTGTTTTGCGACGGTTCGAATCATGCCGTGCGGAGACTCTATCACTTACGACAACTATAGCGGCGATATACGCCCTTCAAGTATGCGTACCGGCTACAGAAGTCATTTGTGGTACACACTCCAGGCAGGCGGGTACAATGTTGATTTTGTCGGAAGCATCATAGCGGGTGAAGCGGTCGTTCCGGCCTTTGACCCTGATAACGAAGGTCACGGCGGCTGGACAGCCGGCCAGATAGAGGCCGCTATTTACGGCTTTCTTGTCGCTAATCCGGCTGATATCATCCTGCTGCACATAGGAACGAACGGCCTTACTTCGAATCCGCAGGACGTGAACGATATTCTCGAGGAAATAGACCGTTATGAAGCAGATTACAGTACGCATATAACGGTTCTGCTCGCAAAAATTATCAATCGGATGGATTACAGCGCAACAACAACACAGTTCAATAACAATGTCGCGGCTATGGCACAGGCAAGAATAGCGGCAGGCGACGATATTGTCATAGTCGATATGGAAAACGGAGCTGGCATTAATTACGCAACCGATATGATCGACGACCTTCATCCCAATGATGGCGGTTATCAGAAAATGGCGAATCTTTGGTTTGTGTATTTAAATGATTACCTCGGCGACCAAAACTGCCCTGACGGAATGATTGGTTATTGGAAAATGGACAATGGAGAATCACTTGAAGATTCATACGCCGCTAACGACCTAAGCTGCACAAGCTGCGCCGTTGAGATTGGCGGACTTGTCAACGGCGCATTGGATTTCAATGGAACAAGCACCGCATTAAACCTGCCTGATAACGGTTCTTTCGACTGGGGACAAAATGACAGTTTCACTATAGAATTCTGGATGAGGCGTTCGACCGTCGGCGGAAGCAACACTAATGATAATGAAGTTATTGTCGGAAGGGACGACGCAGCTACACAGCTTCACTGGTGGGTCGGAGTCAGATATAACGGACAACCGACTTTTCAACTGCGCGACAAAAGTTTTAACGGTATCGATATAAGCGGCCCAGCGGTTGACGACGGACAGTGGCATCATATCGCGGCCGTAAGAGACGCAGCAACGGGATTGAACCGTCTTTATGTTGACGGAGTCGAAGAAGTAAATATCGTCCAAAGTTACTTAGACAGTTTTGTTTCTTCTGAACCAATCAATGTCGGCTGGTTGAATCTTTCTCCCGGCTACTATTACGCCGGAGATATTGACGAACTTGCAATTTCTAACAGTGCCTTGACACCTGCCGAAATTGCCAGACATTATACTAACGGTCTGGCTGGAGAGTCTTATTGTTATATTCAGACCGAACCAGAGGTCAACATTGTCTGCCCAGACCAAATAACCGCATACTGGAAACTCGACGAGACTTTCGGTACTGTCTATGCCGATTATTATGACGGCCACACGGCTGCCGCATCGGCGGCGGCTCCGGCACCATCGGTCGATGGAATTGTCGGCACAAGTCAGTCTTTTAACGGAACAAGTAATTATATAACCGTTCCCGACGCCCCGGCTTTCGATTGGGGCAGCGAAGATAGTTTTACTGTCGAATTGTGGGCAAAATTCACCAACGTAAGCGGTAAAAATAAGGTGATGATAGGCAGAGACCAGGGGCCCGGCCAGCCGCACTGGTGGCTTGGAGCCAATGTGACTACCGGCGTTGCCAACTTCAATCTTAGAGACAGCAACGGCAACGGCATAGCCGTTACAGGGACAACAGCCATTAATAACAACCAATGGCACCATATTGTGGCTGTAAGAGACAATGACGCCAACCAAAACAGGCTTTATATAGATGGCAGTTTACAAGCATCCGGCTCACACGATTATACCGCCGGTTTTGCCGCAAGCACAACAATCGGCATCGGCTATATGGCATATAACCTTACTCCCGATTATTACTACGCCGGCCTGCTCGATGAAATAGCCCTTTACACCAGGGCGTTGACTTTGACTGAAATCCAGCAGCATTACAGTGATGGATTAGTTGGTCTGGGTTATTGCACTGAAATTACAGAGCCTTTTGCCCCGATAATACTATCCACGCCGGTAACAACCGCCACAGCCGGACAGCCTTACAGTTATGATGTATCGGCGACCGGCTACCCCGACCCGAATTTTTACCTGCTCACCTCGCCAACAGGTATGACTATCGATGAGGCAACAGGTTTAATTCAATGGACGCCTTCGGCAATTGGCGACTATAATGTAGTGGTTGAGGCGAACAATATCGCCGGTTTCGACCAGCAGAGCTTCACTATTACTGTTGCGCCATTCTCGCTGAGAATAAACTGCGGAGGTTCGACCGTTGTTGACGGGAATATCACATGGCAAAGCAGTGCTTCATACGTAACCGGCGGAGCGGATTATGATTTCGGATTCACATCCATCGATACGACTACCAATTCCATTGCCGCACCGGTGCCGCCGCTTGCTGTTTACAACAAAGTTCGTCACCAGTCCCCGCACACCTATACCATCCCGCAAGTGCCTAATGGTAATTATATCGTGCGCATTCACTGGGTTGACAAGTTCGGGCCGCCGACTGTCCGAGACATTGACTATGACATTGAGGGCGTTCGCGTACAGGAAGACTGGGACATCGTAGCCGAAGCCGGTGGCACAGGCATCGCAATCGACAAGGAGTATAATGTCACTGTATCCGACGGCGACGGAATGACAATCGTTTCTTCAGCGGCATCGCCAAGTGACGCTTTTGAATCAGCGATAGAAATAACCAGCGCCGTTCCCGTCCCTCCAGCCATAACATCAACACCGATTATAACAGCAAGAGCACAGAGAGCTTATACCTACACTGTTACCGCCACCGGTATTCCTGCTCCTAACTTCGAGTTTGTTGACGCACCAGCAGGTATGACAATCAATACCGATACCGGACTTATTCAATGGACTCCTGCGTCTGAAGGAAATTATGACGTGAACGTCGTCGCATTCAACGGCGTAGAGCCAAACGATTATCAGAGTTTCACTATCGCTGTCGCCCCGCCGCTTTATCTGCCGGATGGAATGACGCATTACTGGAAATTCGACGACGACGGGGCTCCTTATGAAGACTGGGCTGGCGACAACAACGCCGTCTGCGCAAATTGTCCCACGCCATCGACAGGAACAGTAGATGGCGCAATGCTCTTTGACGGAGTTAGCGACGAAGTCGATGCGCCTGATGTCAACACCTGCGAATGGGCTTTGGACGACAGCTTCACCATCGAATACTGGATGAAAACTTCGTCAAGCACATCCGGCAACAGAGTCATTGTAGGACGTGACGGTACGACCACCGGCCTTCACTGGTGGGTCGGCTGCGACGATACAGGCAAGGTTCGTTTCCAACTTCAGAATATAAATACCAACGGCGCTTATATAGGTAATAAAGGACCTGTATTGAATGATGGGCAATGGCATCATATTGTGGCCGTAAGAGACGAAAGCAGTAACAAAAATCTGATTTATGTAGATGCAAATCTGGTCGATTTTGCTACGCACGATTATGCCGCTGGTTTTGGACCTGATGCTGCTCCAATCAATATCGGTTATCTTAACCTTGGCGGCCATTATAGATATGCAGGGCTGGTCGATGAAGTAGCCATTTACAACAGGGCGCTGACACCCGATGAAATAAGCCGTCACCATACAGAAGGTCTTACCGGCGGTTATTACAGCGCCGTAATTGCGCCGCAGATAACAAGTGCACCTATTACCGAGGCAATCGTCGGCCAATCTTATCAATACAACGTTGACTCCAGCGGCTTTCCCGCCCCGCAATTCAGTTTTGTTGATTCACCCAACGATATGGATATAAACTCCGTGACCGGTCTGATAGATTGGCTGCCATTAGCGGCGGGTGATGTCAATGTCATCGTGAAAGCAGAAAATGTCGGCGGATTCGACACGCAGGAATTTATTATCAATGTCATTATGCCGCCATATATCGACTATTACGATATAAATACCGTGCCCTTCGGTTTAAAGATAAGCAGCGAAGATATTATAGTCGATTACGATGTGAATGGTACGGCTACTACGTCCGCTGAAAGCTGGTATAGAAACGGCCAGCCGCTGATGAACTTGTTTATGCCGATGCAGGGCGGAGCGGATTACGCCCTGATTGATTTCTCCGATGCTAATGACCCTGTCGCTATGGCCGCATATAACAATCCGCAATGGCTGGAAAACGCCGACGGCGATTATGGCGCATTCAACTTTAGTTACACTCTGGAAAACTATATCGACGTAACCGGAACTATGCCAAACGACGTCAACGCCAGTTATACAAAAACGGCGTGGATATGCCTTACCGCCGATACTAACACCGCCGCAGGAAACAACATCCTTTCCGGGGAAGGACACCGATTCTGGTGTCCGGTCGATATGCCGACGTATCCGCAACAGAGGCTGCTTGCCGCAGGACATGTCAGTCCGTGGGACGCGGTTATGGACTCCAATCAGCTTCAGCTCAATACGTGGTATTTTGCGGCTGTAACTTATGACGGCAGCAGTAAAGTTATGTCACTATACCGTGACGGCGTTATGGTAGATACTGCTGGTAATGTTGAACCGTTTGTGTACACCGGCGGAACCTCGATGACCCATATAGGCGCATATCCGGCTGCCGGCGAAGATGCATATTTCTCAGATATGAAGGTCAACCGTGTAAGGCTATATGACCATGCGCTTTCAGCCGAGCAAATAGCAATTCTCTACGGCCAGCCGTGGATGATTCATTCCAGCCAGACCGACGTAAACGATATATGGAAAGCATACCTGATACCATTCTCTTCCGAAATGGTCGGCGAAATTTTTGAATCTAACGAACTGACTATCGTGCCCGGCACAGATGAAGACTCTGATGGTATATTAGGTGAATTTGACAATTGTCCGCTAACATATAATCCTGACCAGAATGACCTCGATGCAGACGGCGTTGGAAATAACTGCGATAACTGTCTGACAACACCGAACCCGCAGCAGTTCAACTCCGATACGGATGCGCTTGGCGACAAGTGCGACAACTGCCCGCAGCATGACAATCCTGCCCAGATTGATACTGATACAGACGGTATTGGTGATGATTGCGAATGCTGGGCAGCCAATCTTGATGACGTTGACCCTGTCAACTTGATTGACCTGGCGATGATTGAACAAAACTGGGGACAGAGCGGTCCGGCTATTGCAGGTGATACCAACTACGATGAGAGTGTGGATATTCTTGACCTTGCTCAGGTGTGCGAACACTGGCTTGAAATATGCCTATAAAGCTTCTATACTGGTTTGATGTTCACCCGTCGAGCCGTATAACGTATGAGAATCGAAGCCGTAATTTTTGACTGGGGCGGGGTTCTGATAGATAATCCCGCCCAGGATTTAATCAACTATTGCGCCGCCGCGCTAGGCGTTTCGCCTCTTGACTATAAAAATGCCCAATTGCCTGTGGAACCTGCATTTACCGCTGGGAAAATATCTGAAAGACAATTTTGGCGGAAAATCTGCGGCGAATTAGCGGTTGAGCCGCCGCAAAACAATTCACTTTGGTATGAGGCATTTAAGGCCGTTTACCGCCCAAGGCGGGAGGTATTCGACCTTGCGGAGCGGCTGAAAGACTGCGGGTTTAAAACAGCCCTGCTAACCAACACAGAAAAGCCCGCAATGAAGTTCTTTATGGAG
>JBFMDM010000134.1:0-5798 GCA_040753835.1 Planctomycetota bacterium | reverse complement strand
CAGGTTGTCTTGGTTGAGCAGACCCCTTCCATCGGCGGCAAGATGGCCGGATTGTCCGAGACCTTCCCGACCCTTGACTGCTCGCAATGCATCCTGACGCCAAAGATGGTTGACTGCGCCCGGCATAAGAATATAAAGTTATACACCTACAGCGAGATAGAAAGCATCAAAGGATATTTGGGTAACTTTGAGGTGACCATCCGCAAGAAGGCACGCTTTGTCAAGGAGAACCTCTGCACCGGCTGCGGTCTGTGCTGGCAGAAATGCCCGCAGAAGAAGATTCCTTCAGAATTCGACCAGGGTACTGGCTACCGGACAGCAATCTACGTGCCTTTCCCGCAGGCCGTACCCAATATCCCGGTCATAGACAAGGAACACTGCACCAAACTGCTCAAGAACCGCTGCGGCTTGTGCGAGAAGGTCTGCCCGCCCGGCGCCATTGATTATACCCAACAGGATGAAATCATCACCGAAAAGGTCGGCTCCATTGTCGTGGCGGTCGGCTACGAAATACTGCCCAATAATTTCTACGGCGAATACGGGCTTGGCAAATACAAGGACGTGATTAACGGACTGCAGTTTGAGCGGATTATCAGCGCCTCAGGTCCGACCAAAGGCGAAATCAAACGACCCTCAGACGGCAAGGTGCCTGAAACCGTGGTCTTCATCCAGTGCGTGGGCTCGCGCGACCCGGCCAAGGGCATAGAATACTGCTCCAAAATCTGCTGTATGTACACGGCCAAGCAGACCATGCTTTACAAGCACAAGGTCCACCACGGCAAGGCATATGTGTTTTATATTGACATCCGGGCCGGCGGCAAGGGATATGAGGAATTCGTGATGCGCGCCATTGAAGAAGACGGCGCGGTCTACCTGCGCGGACGGGTCAGCCGCATCTTCCGCAAAAAGGATAAACTCATTGTCCGCGGGATGGATACCCTGAGCGGCAATAAAGTGGAGATAGAAACCGATTTAGTGGTCCTGGCCTCGGCAATGATACCAAATAAGAATATAGAGACACTCTACCAGAAACTGGGAACTGCATACGACAAGTACCATTGGCTGACCGAGGCGCATCCGAAACTGCGTCCGGTTGAGACGACCAATGCCGGCATCTTCCTGGCCGGCGCCTGCCAGGCGCCCAAGGATATCCCGGACTCGGTCTCCCAGGCCTCAGGCGCAGCCAGCAAGGTACTGGCATTGTTCTCCAAGGATACGTTGAGCAAGGAAGGCACAGTTGCCCGGATTAATGAAACCCTCTGCACCGGATGCCAGATGTGCGTCAATGCCTGCCCTTATAAGGCAATTGAACTAAAAGACATCAAGGACAAACAGGGCCGGCTGATTCGCCAGGTCGCCCGGGTCAATGAAGGGCTCTGCCAGGGCTGCGGGGTCTGCGTGGCCACCTGCCCGTCCAAGTGCCCGGACCTGGCCGGAATAACCGAGGAACAGGTCTTCGCCGAAATACTATCGTTATCATGATAAATACCTTAATATCGTTTGATTTTGAGACCACTGGATTGTATCCGATAAAGGACAAGATAGTTGAAATCGGCGCAATCCGGTTCAATCCAGAGGACGGCAAAGAGATTGACAGTTTCAAAACCTTTGTCAATCCGGGACGACCTATCCCGCAGGAGGTCATCAAGATTCACGGGATAACCGATGAGATGGTCAGAAACGCGCCGTATGAAAAGGACGCCCTGCTGTCCTTTCTGAAATACATCGGCGATGACCCCCTCATCGGCCATAACGTCGCCTTTGACGTAGGATTCCTGATGGCCGCGGTTGCCATATACAAGATTAAAACGCCGAACAATGTACTCCTTGATTCCTGCGAACTGGCCAAGATGTGCTTCAAAGATGTGGAGAACCACAAATTGTCAACGCTCTGCACCACACTTGATATCAAGAACAACGGCTATCACCGCGCCCTGGCTGATTCTTATGCGGTTATCGGACTCTACAAGAAATGCCTGGAACGACTGGAAAGCAAGATGACCATCCAGGAAATCGCCCACCGGACCACCAGCGGCCTGCGCTTTGCCGATTATATCTTTGACAAGATAGAACTTCCGGACGACAAAATCGCCCTGACACAGGCGATAGACAAAGGCAGACCTGTGGAAATAAAATACCGCAATAACAAGGGCGATGAAACCCAGCGTGAGATTATGCCGTTTAATATCTATTCCTTTTTAGGCAAGACCTATGTCTCGGCCTACTGCCATAACTGTTCCGAAGACCGGCAGTTTCGCTTAGACCGGATTCTTGAAGTAACCCTAAAATAACTATGACTGACAACTTTGAGCCAAAGATAATCGCTTTCCTGTGCAACTGGTGCAGTTACGCCGGCGCGGACCTGGCCGGCACCAGCCGCCTGAAATACGCCCCGAACATCCGGGTCATCAAGGTCCCCTGCACCGGACGGCTGGACCCGCTCTTCCTGATGAAGGCATTTGAGACCGGCGCGGACGGCATCCTGGTCTCGGGCTGCCATCCGAACGACTGCCATTACCGGAGCGGCAATTTCCTGGCCCGCCGGCGCTGGATGGTCTTCAAGGATATGCTGGAATATACCGGCATTGAACCGGACCGCATCCATTTCTCCTGGGTCTCGGCCGCCGAAGGCGCTAAATTCGTGGAAGTGGTTAACAAGGTCACCGATGCGGTAAAGGCATTGGGGCCTTTCGGCAAACTGGGCGAATGATATTATGATAGACAAACTCAAAACACGTGTGAAGGAACTGCTGGAGACCAAGACCATCGGCGTCTTTATCGGCTATGAAAAAGGCGATAGTCCTGAACTAAACGGAGCGTTAGCGAAGCGTGACCACGAGCACCCGAAGGGGCGGAGTGAACTGGCCCGGCCTGTAATGATTACTTCGCCTGACGAGGCGGACAAACTCATCTACGACGATACCTGTTGCGTAATGCTCAGCAAATACCTGTTAAAACCAGAAGTCAAAGCATTAGGCCGGCGCGGCGTCATTGCCTCATACTCCAGCCTGAGGGCCATTACCGCGCTGATTCAGGAGCACCAACTCACCAGGAACGATGTCTATATTATCGCTACATCAACCAGCGACAAGACCACAAATCTTTATGACGAATTAATCGAGATGCCGGTTAAGGGCTATACATCGGATGACCTGAATAAGAAGATAGCCGAACTGATGAAATTATCACCGGCCGAACGCCGTGCCTTCTGGGACAAGGAATTCAACAAGTGCATCAAGTGCTACGCCTGCAGGCAGATATGCCCGATGTGCTATTGCAACCGCTGTATTGCGGACAAGAACCAGCCCCAGTGGATACCGACCTCGCCCAATCCAGCAGGCAATTTCATGTGGAACCTGACCCGGGCCTATCACCTGGCCGGCCGTTGCGTGGACTGCGGCGAGTGCGAGCGCGCCTGCCCGGTCGGAATCCCCCTAATGCTCCTTAACAAAATGGTCTACAATAACATCAAGGCCAACTTCGGATACGAGGCCGGGTTTGACGACAAGGTGCCGCCGCCCCTGGCGACTTATAGCCCTGAGGATAAGGAGAACTTTATTATATAATATGAACCATTCTATAAAAACCGGGTTCAGTTTCGGCTCTACATCGGGCGTGATTACCACCCTGGGCCTGATGGTCGGCCTGCATTCCGGCACGCACAGCAAACTGGCCGTGCTGGGAGGTATCCTGACCATTGCCATTGCCGACGCATTCTCCGACGCCTTGGGCATCCATATCTCAGAGGAGTCCGAGAACAAGCATACCACAGCGGAAATCTGGATGGCCACCATATCCACCTTTATCGCCAAGTTTGTCGTGGCGCTGACCTTTACCATCCCGGTCTTGTTATGGGATTTCTCCAGCACGATAACCATCACTGTTATCGCTGTAGGACTCCCCGTGGCCATTGCAGTGGCCATCGCCTGGGGCCTATTCCTGATAACCCTAATCAGCGTCCGGATAAGCAGGCAACAATCCGTAAAAGTCAGCCGGGTGGTTGCTGAACACCTGCTGATAGTAATTATCGTTATAGGTATAACCCATTATGTAGGCCACTGGGTGTCGGAAATTTGCGGTTAGTATGGAATATATTACAAACATTATTGGGAACCAGTTTTGGTTTCACCTGTTCAACTCGGCCCTTATATTCGTGGCCGCGTATTTCATCGGGCTGTTCCTGAAATCAGTCCTGTTCCGCCATCTCTCAAAGGTTGCCGCTAAAACCGCCTGGAAATGGGACGAGCCGCTTGTCAATAATCTCAGGCAGACCATGATATTCTGGTGTCTGCTTGGAAGCATCTACTTCATCAAGAAGCAGTGGAACATAACCGCGGCTACGGACGCCAATATCAACAAAATGCTTGTTGTCATCTGGGGCGTATCCATTACTATCGTCCTGGCCAATATCGCCACCCAATTGATTTCGCTGTACAGCGACCGCATCCAGCAGACCTTCCCACTGACCAACCTGACCAAGGCGTTTGCCCGCATCCTGATTATCATCATCGGCGCGCTGATGATTCTCCACAGCGTCGGGATTTCCATCACGCCGCTCCTGACCACCCTGGGCATCGGCGGACTGGCCGTGGCCCTGGCGCTTCAGGACACGCTCTCAAATCTCTTTGCCGGGCTTTATACCACGATGTCAAAGAATATCAGCCGCCACGATTTCATCAAACTGGAATCAGGCGAGGAGGGCTACGTGGAGGATGTGGGCTGGCGGGCGACCAGGATACGGATGCTCAACAACAATATGGTGCTCATCCCCAACTCCAAACTGGCCCAGTCCGTGCTGGTGAATTACTCCCTGATGAACCGGGAGGTCTCGGTCAGGATTGATATCGGCGTCCATTATAACAGCAATCTGGATGAGGTGGAAAAGGCCACCCTTGAAGTAGCCAGGCAAATCCAGCAGACAGTCCCGGGCGCGGTAGAAAACTACGACCCGCACCTGCGCTATACCGCCTTCGGCGAGTCCAGCGTCAATTTTATCGTGATTCTCAGGGGTAAGGAGTATAAGGATACGTTCCTCCTGCGGCACGAATTCATCAAGCAACTCCATCAACGTTACAGGGAAAAAGGCATTGTTATCCCCTATCCTGTCAGGGCGATAAATTACAGCCAGGAAAAAGCGCCTGAGATGGCAGCCGACGGGAAGACCAACTAATATGCTAATTACATCTGACAACCTGAAGTCGCTAATTGAAACGTTGCTCAAGGACAAACACACAGTTATTGCGCCAGTCAAGGAGGGAAACGACTCGGCATATAAACCAATCTCGTCCTTTAGCGAGGTCAATCTGGAACTGCCATTCCCGACCAAGTCCACCAAGGAATACTTCTTCTCGGACAGCGAGCCGATACTGGAATACTCATTTCCTGAGAAAGGCAAGATTGCTGTGACCGAACCGCCCGAGCCACAGAGGACAATACTTTTCGGCATGCGTCCCTGCGAGGCGGTTTCCTATCCAATTATGGATAAGGTCTTTACATGGGACTATAACGACGAATTCTATCTCAAGCGCCGGGCTAAGAATACCATCATCACCGTGGCCTGCGAAAAGTGCGATGAGTTCTGCTTCTGCACCTCGGTCGGCATCAGCCCGGAAACCACTGAAGGAACCGACATATACCTGCGCAAGACCGTTAAAGGCAATTACCTGGTTAAACCCATCAGCGATAAAGGCAAAGCGCTGGTCGACCAGTATAAGACGCTGTTTACTGATGCCGAGGAAACCCCGGTTGAATGTAAAAGCCCGGCCAAGAAGTTTGACCTAACAAAGATTAAGCCCTGG
>JBFMDM010000133.1:0-5810 GCA_040753835.1 Planctomycetota bacterium | reverse complement strand
GCATTGGTTATATCCCCCCCCCCCCCCCCGCAAAACTAAACTACAGATGGATTCGCTTCGCTCACCACAAGTTTACACAGATTTACACGGATTATTCTGCTCAACAGTTATTTACTTATCAACTTCTTTACTTATTAACCTATAACCCTTTTAGGGAAGGAGGTGTTGTATGGCAAGACCGCAGTCAGTCCCGCTTAGAGGGACAAACCACAAACATATGAAACTGGTATTGCCAATCCTGCTGATTGCCGTTGTTATCGCCGGCTGTCAGGTGGTTATTGGCGGTAAGGGCGACTCCGGCAGCAGCGGACCTAAGATTACTATCAGTGGTAGGGCCTACCAGCAGACCTCGGATAATACCATCGTCCCGGCCGGCGGCTCTACAGTTACCGCGGAATACACCGACCCCAACAAAAGAATCTATGTTGGGCTTATGAGCAAGGCAATGCCCGTTACCGTCCAAGCAAAGGTCAAGTCAGACGGCTCCTACGAGATTCCGGACATCCCGCCCGGCGTCCAGGTCAAGGTCACCATCACCAATCCGGATACATCAGAACACACCGAGACCATCACGGCCTCAGGCACCGAGGTCCATTCCTCAGCCATCCTGAAAGGACGCGGCAAAAAGACCGGCATCATCAAGAAACTGCAGGAGACCGCGCTCAACACCTTTGACGACACCCTGATGCCTGCCTGTCAGGTAACGATTCCGTCCAATGCCGTCTCCGCTGATGTCTATAATGTCAAACTCACCACGACCCATCAGCCCGAAAACCTCCAGCAACTGCCGGACGGCTATGCCTTTATTGCCGGCGCTGAATTCAAGACCTCATCCAAGACCCTCTTTGCCTCAGGCAAGGAAGCCACGCCTTACATTATATTACCTCAGTCAGTCAATGCCGAAGACCTCTCCAGCGCAGACATTCGTCTGATGGAATTCATAGATAACAACTGGGTCATCTCAGGCACCGGCAAGGGCAAGGTCCACACCTCTGGCGACTGGAACGGCTATTTAGGACCTGATGACACGACGCCTGCCAAACTAAAAGGCGTGCATCCCTGGGCCTGGGTCGTCTCTCAATCCGCCACCGCGCCAGCCCAAATCTCAGGCACGGTCAGAAACACCTCAGGCGCTCCGGTCAAGGGCGTCTTTGTCTTCGGCGGCGGCTCTAAAGCACACACCAAATCAGACGGCACTTATACACTCAGGAATATCGCGGTCATCAAGCCCAATACCCTTATTCCGCTTGATGCGGTTGCAGACGGTTACGAGCCGGCCTCGCAATTCATCGCTCTCTCTCCGGGCTCGGTGGTAACAAATGTCAATTTTACCCTCTCTTCTGTCACCCAATTAGGCGAGGTCTATGGACGGGTCACCAATTCCGCTGATTCCACTCCCATCTACGGGGCAATGGTTACTCTCTCTTCAGACCCCTATATCCGCGGGATGAAATACGACAACAAGAACACCCCGACCAACCTGACAGACGACACCTTTTATGTCATCCCACCCCCTGGCGTTACCATCAATCAGTATAAATGGGCACTGGTCCTTCCGACCGGGACTAAATTCACCTCTGGCTTAGAAAACGGCTCAGAAGTCATCCTGAACCAATTGGCAACCGAGGCGACCAATGCCGGTTATGCCCTTGGCGTCGGCGCCTATCGCGTTGAACTTGAGGTCAACTATTCCGGCGGCAAGAAGGTTACTGTCTCAGGCGGCTTCCTCCTCAAGCAAACAGGCCTTTATTTCTATATCGCAGACGTCAAACTACCCATCTCTCTGCAGGACCAGTTGGTCTTGAAGGCGGTAACTGACGTTCAGGGCAATTATCGGTTCGTCAACCTGCCTACAGGCGAGGGCTTTGTCGCATCTGCCAGGGCAGACGGCTTTATCGCCTCTAACGCCGTGGGCATCTCGGGCTTAAGTCCGGGCGAGAAGCGCCAGCAGGACTTCGCACTCGCGCCGGTCTCATCAGACCCCGAGCCGCCCTCGCAACCGACCAACGTTACCGGCACCGCTCAAAGCACTTATTCCATCCTACTCACCTGGTCCGCCTCAACGGACAATGTCGGCATTGACTATTACCGCGTCTATCGCGATGGCATAGAGGTTGGCAAGACCACGGCCACATCTTATGTTGACTCCGGCTTACAGCCGGCAACGCAATATACCTATATTATAGGCGCATTTGACAAGGCGAATAATTCCGCACTCTCCAACTCCGTCAGCGTCTGGACACAAGGCGTTGTCGTGGACACGACTCCGCCCAGCACACCGACCAACCTGACGGCCGTAACCTTCTCAACCTCACAGATTAACCTCTCCTGGTTTGCCTCATCTGACAACATCGCCGTTACCGGTTACAAGTTATACAGTTCCACAGACGGCATCACCTACGCTCTACGCTCCACGCTCAACGCTACTACCTCTTGTAGCGACCTTGGGCTTTCTGCCGCAACCGCTTACTGGTACAAGGTCTCGGCCTTTGATGCCGCGGGGAATAACTCCGGTTATAGCAACGTGGTCAGTGCGACGACGCAGGCCGCGCCGGATATTGAGCCGCCATCCACGCCCACCGGTCTTGCCGCCACCGCGGTCTCTTCAGGCCAGATTGACCTCGCCTGGACCGCATCCACAGACACCGGCGGCTCAGGTCTTGCCGGCTACAAGGTCTATCAGTCCACAAACGGCATAACCTACGCTCTACGCTCCACGCTCAACGCTACCACGTCCTATAATGATTCCGGCCTCTCTGCCAGCACCACCTACTGGTATAAAGTCGCATCTTACGACAATGCCGGTAATACGTCTGGTCAGAGTTCACCGGCAAGCGCCACGACCTTTGCCTTTATAGACACTGAAGCGCCGACCTCACCCACCAACCTCGGTACCAGCGTGGTTACCGCCACCTGGATTTCGCTCACCTGGAGCCCTTCAACGGACAATGTCGGCGTGACCGGCTACAAGGTCTTCCGTAACGCGGTCTATATCAATTCCTCAGCCGGGACCAACTATACTGACTATGGCTTATCTCCCTCAACGCCCTATAGTTATACGGTTCAGGCCTATGATGCCGCGGGAAATCTATCTGCATTAAGCGCCGCGCTCAATACCGCGACTGTGGCTGATGACGCTCCACCTTCTGCGCCCACTGCGCTTACCGCAACCGCCATCACCTCATCAATGATATCCCTTGCCTGGACCGGCTCTACGGACAACGTAGGAGTTACCGGCTACAAGGTCTATCGTTCCCCTGAAGGTATTACTTATACTCTCATCTCTACCCTCTCATCTGTCCTCTCTTATACGGACACCGGTCTTTCCGGCTCAACGAGTTACTGGTATAAAGTGGCGGCCTATGATGCCGCGAACAATATTTCAGCGGACAGCAATGTGGTCTCTGCGACCACGCCGGCCGGCGTGGACACTACTGCGCCTTCTGTGCCTTCAGGGCTTTTCGCTGGTCCCAACGGTCCCACCGCGATGACCGTTACCTGGACTGCCTCAACGGACACTGGCGGCTCTGGAATGGCCGGATATTATGTATATCGCAACGGCGCTTTCATCTCTTCTCTTTCATCTACCGTTTATATAGATGGCGGTTTGGCGCCCGCAACCGAGTATGGCTATAGTGTAGCGGCTTATGATAATGCGGGAAATATCTCTGCCCAGTGTGCCGTGGTCAGCGGAACCACGTTCGCCGACACAACTGCTCCAACCGTCCCAACCGGCTTAACTGGAACCGCCGTCTCAACCTCTCAGATTAACCTCTGGTGGAACGCCTCAACGGATGATGTGGGAGTTACTGGCTACAAGTTATACAGTTCCACAGATGGTATTACTTACGCTCTACGCTCTACGCTCTACGCTACTAACTACTCTGATACCGGTCTATCTGCTTCTACCACCTATTGGTATAAGGTCTCTGCGTATGATGGAGCGAATAACGAGTCAGGACAGTCATCAGCGATTAGTGCGACTACCCAGTCCGCCGGCAACGCCCTGGTGGGCTGGTGGAAATTTGACGAGACCTCAGGCACGCTCGCGACTGACTCATCCGGCTATGGCAACAACGGCACGGTGTATGGAGCGACCTGGTCCGGCGGCGCTCTCTCCTTTGACGGCGTGGATGATTATGTACCAGTTGGAGACTTAAATATAAATAATGATTTTACTATCCAAGCATGGGTTAAACCCAATAATACAAATAAGTATCTATATATATTTATGGGTGGAGATATGTCTTTAGATGGATATTGGTCAATCGCCTTTGATATCGCAGATGACGACAACAATGGTTCTTGTTATTTAGGTGCTGGGGTGCAGTATGGAACAACTCAGTATCCTGGGATAATAGTAAACGATGTTGTTCCAGAAAACCAGTGGAGTTTTGTCACTTTTTCAAAGGTTGGAACAAATGGATATGTTTATGTGAACGGAAATCTTGCAGGTTCAACAACAAGTTTCCCAACACTATTAAATAATGTCTCTATGTACACGATAGGAGCAAAAGTTAATGCTGTTGAATCTAGTTCATTTTATGGTTCCATAGACGACGTGCGCATCTACAACTACGCCCGGACCTCGGAGCAGATTCTGGCCGAGTATAATGAATACTGGAATTCTCGTCCAATTGCATATATTTCTAATCAAGGCGGAACCTATAATATCTATTTAATGAAGACGGACGGAACAGGAGGCGTTCCGCTAACAAGTGATTCTGCTGGTTCATATAGTCCTATGTGGTCTCCTGATGGTACAAAAATTGCCTATCATAAACCAAGTTCTACTTACAATGATTGTAATGATGTTTGGGTGATGAATCGCGATGGTTCCAACAAAAAATTGGTCAGGTCAGGAACCAACTCACGAGATGGTAGTATATTAGGTTGGTTGCCAGATGGTTCCGGGATTTTATATAACCGTTCTCCTGGATATAGTTATGCCACGGCATACCGGGTAAATTTAGATGGTTCAAATGATGTTTTATTCGTTGACCCTGCAGTAGTGGCTGGTAAAAACGAACTGTGCGCAATATCTTTAAGTCGAGATGGAAAACAAGTTGTATGGTCAGCGCAAGATGGTTCCTGGTCACCCACTTTAGATTTATTTAAGGCGCCTGTTACGCCCACATCATGGACTGTGGATACCACTAATATTGTTCGCTTAACTAATGATGGTTTGCTTGACAGTTTTTATGGTCCTTATGTTTGGAATAACAATGGAAGCAAAATACTGTATCATCACGTAACTGGCGGGAATGGTTACGACAATAATCTTATGGAAATATATGTAATGAATGCCGATGGGACAGGAGTTACCCGCTTAACTAATAATTCCGCACAAGATAACAATCCACAGTGGACACCTGACGAAAAGATTATTTTTGAATCAAATCGTAACGGTAATTCCGATATTTTCATAATGAATTCAGATGGGACCGGGGTTACGCAATTAACATCTGGTTCTGCTGCTGAAAATAGTCCCGATTGGCGCCGGGCAAATTTACTCGCCCACTGGAAGTTTGACGAGGGCACGGGCGGGATTGCCAACGACGTCTCGGGCAATAACAACCACGGCACGCTCTACGGCGGCCCAACCTGGTCCGCCGGCGCCCTATCGTTTGATGGAGTGGATGATTATGTGGATTGCGGTAATATAAACGCCGCCAACCCGGGTCTTTCAGGTTCTCTAACAGCCTCGGCTTGGGTGAAAACATCTGATGTATCAGGCGACATATTGACAAAATATGGCTGGGCAGGAAGTACACCCGCGTGGAATTTAGATATCCGTTCAGGTAAGTTTA
>JBFMDM010000132.1:0-5875 GCA_040753835.1 Planctomycetota bacterium | reverse complement strand
CGCCTTAGGCGAGGTTCGCCCTGCGGGGCGACGCCCTGCGGGGCGACGCCTCCGGCGGCAGCCACGGCATGTTCCTTTTTGGGTGTTTCTGTTAGAACGAATGACTTTTCCAGGCCCCGGACCAGGGTGGTCAGGGTTTCGTTGTAGGGGACGGAGAGGTTCTTTGCCTTTGCGTATTCCACGATTTTGCCGTTCATAAACTCAATCTCGGTCGGATGGCGCGCCTCAAGGTCTATGAGCATTGAGGGTTTGTGCGCTCCGGTCTTGTTCAGATATTCAAGACCATCAGAATAGAATTTCTTCCCCAGGTCGTGGCCGTTGGCCTTGGCGGCCTCAATTCCCTCCTTGAGGATTTCCTGGGCCAGTGCCCGGGTAGCCGTGAATGCCATTGCATCGTTCATCTTAAGACGGGTCAGGCCGCAAATCGGCGCCAGGGCTGAATTCAGTATGGCCTTTTCCCAGACGTATTTCTTTATTTCGGAAGTGAATTTGGTGGTGAGACCCGTGTCGGTCAGGAGTTTGGCGGCCTTTTCAGCCAGTGCATTTCCTTCGGCAGACAGTCCGCCGATATAGTTGGGCGCATTGAAGAATGACATCAGGATTTGGCCTTCGTTTAGGATATTGCCGGCGTAGTTGATGACAGCGCGTATCACCTTGTTTTTGCCCAGGGTATTGGCGGCCTCATCCTCAACATCCAGCCCGTTCTGGAAGGAGACGACTGCGGTATTCTTGCCCATCGCGGCCTTGACCTGGCGCAGGATGGCCGGCAGGACCGATGCCTTGGTGCAGATGAATATATAGTCCGGGGCGCTTTTCTTGAGGTCGCTGATTTTGTTGGTGGTCTCGTGGACCGCGGTCTGGAAATTGACCACGCCGGCTACTGTGATGCCGATTTTCCTGATGGTCTCAAGCCGCTCCTTGATTACGTCCACCATTGTAACCTGGTGTTTAGTTCTGGCTAAATATGCGCCGAGGATGGAGCCGATAGGCCCGGCGCCGATAACGGCAATCTTTATGATTGGCGGAAGTTTATCTTTTTTGGCCTTAATCGGCTTGGCGGTTTTTTTGGCTTTGGGGTGTTTCTTCATCTCAGTTTTCTTTCTACAAATACTTGATATTCATCAGAGCCGTATATACTATAAGCAGGATTGGATAAGTCAAGTAAATTCATAAATTTATAGTACTGCTAATTACGAATTCGTAATTCGGTGATGTACCCGGTGCGCTTTCCGCTCCAATCAACTGGGGCGGGGTGCTCCCGACCAGTGCTGCGCACAGGGCGTAATTCGGAGAGTTTATGACCAAGCGCAAGTTAGCCATTGTTGACCTGACGGCCAAAAAGACCCGGATTGAGGAGATACCGGACGGCTTAATAAAACGTTTTCTGGGCGGCCGCGGCCTGAATGTCTATTACCTTAACAAATACCTTCCCGCTAAAGCGGGATGGGAAAGGAAGGGTATTGACGGACCCCACAAGAATGACGTTGACCCGCTTTCGCCGGACAATGTGCTGATTGTCGGCGCCGGCCTGCTGACCGGAACGTTAGCGCCCTCCTCAAGCCGTTTTAACGTGAGCGCCCGCTCGCCTGAGACCGGCTTCTTAGGCGACGCCAACTGCGGCGGGTTCTTCGGCCCGGAACTACGTTATGCGGGTTTTGACCGGCTCATTATTTTGGGCAAGGCCAGAAAACCCTCGTATCTTCTGGTCAAGGACGGCCGGATAGAAATACGCGATGCGGCCGGATACTGGGGCAAGGACACGACCGAAGCCCAGCAGTTGTTCCGCCGTGAACTGGGCCAGTGCGAGATGATGCTCTGCGGCGTGGCCGGCGAGAACCTGGTCAGGTTTGCCTGCGTCCGGACCGGCATCAAGAATGCGGCCGGCCGGTGCGGTATGGGCGCGGTGATGGGCTCAAAGAACCTCAAGGCAGTCGTTGCCCAGGGCACTGAAGGCATAAAGATAAAATACCCCGAACGGATGCAGAAATTAGTTGAGGAGATAAAGGAATATTTGTTTGCTTCCAAGATTACGCCGATTCTTGGCAAGGTCGGCACGCCATTATTATACGAGGTGAGCAACGTCATCGGAGCCATCCGCACCAAGAATAGCCAGTTGAATGCCTGGGTGGACGAACTCAATGCCGAGCAGATAGAGAAACACGTGGAGAAGATGGTGGCCTGCTCGTCCTGTATGGTCCATTGCCGGCACCGGAATACACTGGGCGGCGAGGGGCCGGAATACACCGCGGTCGGACTGTTGGGCGCAAATCTGGCAATGGAGACGCCCGAGCAGGTCATAGAACTGAATAATCTCTGCAACGAACTGGGGCTGGATATTTCATCGTCCGGCACAGTGCTTTCCTGGGCGTATGAACTCTACGAAAAGGGCATTATAAATAAAGAGACGACCGGCGGGCTGGAACTGCGTTTCGGAGACCTGGAACTGAGCAAGAAACTGCTGATGATGATTTCCCGGCGCGAAGGTTTCGGCAACGTTCTGGCTGAGAGTTCGCAGGCAATCAAGACATTCGGTAAGGAGTCGGCCGATTACCTGACCGCGGTCAAGGGCCTGCCCCAGAGCGACCCGCACGATGTAAGATATGTCAAGGCGTTTGCCCTGGGGATAGCCACCTCGTCGCGCGGGGCAGACCATTTGCGCAGCCGGCCGACCCTGGAGATATTTTCCAAACTGCCGCCTGAGGTTAGGCAGAAGATTTACGGCACGACCAACCAGGACCCGACCACACTGGACGAGAAGGAGAAGACCATCTATTTCTCCGAGAATATCTTCTCGGTGATTGATTCGCTGGGCATCTGCAAGTTCATCTGCCACGGGTTCAACAGCCCGCACTTTCTGAAATATTCGCATTTCAAGGACCTGATATATGCGGCAACCGGATGGGAGGTTGACGAGGACGAACTGAAAGAGGTCGGATGCCGGATTATTGATACGGAACGGCTCTTCAACCTGAAACAGGGCCTGACCCGCGAGCACGACTCGCTGCCCAAGCGGTATTTTGACGACCCGATGCCGCTCAAGGTATCCAAAGGTCATCACGTGGACCGGGAGCAGTTTGCGCTGGCATTGGACCGGTTCTATAAACTGCGCAACTGGACCGAGGACGGCAAACTTAAACACGAACGGGTGAAGGAACTGGAGAATATTAAATAATGTATCCCCGCACCCATCCTTTACGGATAGGTGCGGGGTCTAACCGGCTGTAACGGCTGTCCCGATTACATCAGGACAACCTAACAGCCACTAAGATATGAAAGTCCTGTTAGCCGACGACGAAAAGACCATAACTATCACCTTAAGCGATGCCATCAAGGCAAAGGGGCACGAGATTAAGGTGGTCTATGACGGCCTGAGCGTCGTTAAGGCGCTTGAGGAGTCGGGGTTTGACTGCCTGCTTTTAGACCTTAAGATGCCGGGGCAGGACGGAATGGAGACCCTGAAGCAGGCCAAGAAACTCAGGCCCGAAATGCCGGCGGTGATTATCACCGGCTACGGCACTGTTGACACCGCGGTGGAGGCGCTCAAGCACGGCGCATACGATTATGTCCAGAAGCCGTTCTACAACGAGGAGATACTCCTGATTCTGGAGCGGATAGAGAAGTTTATTGTCCTGCGCGATGAATACCGGGCCCTGAGGGATTCGCTGGAGAGCAATCCGCAATACGGCCGGCTCATCGGCAAGAGCCAGCGGATGGCTGAGGTCTACCAGTTGATAGAAAAGGTCATCGCCACGGATTGCAATGTCCTGATAGAGGGCGAAAGCGGCACAGGCAAGGAGGTTGTGGCTGAGACCATCCACGAGAAGAGCGGCCGGCGGAATTATCCGCTGATTAAGATGAGTTGCTCGGTGATGCCAGAGACGCTGATAGAATCTGAACTCTTCGGCTATGAGAAGGGCGCATTCACCGGCGCGCTGACCCAGAAAATCGGGCGGTTTGAACTGGCCGACAAGGGCACGGTCTTTATTGACGATATTGACGATATGACGCCGACCACGCAGATGAAGTTCCTGCGCGTCCTGCAGGAGCACTCATTTGAGCGGGTGGGCGGGACACAGAGCATCAATATTGATATCCGGGTAATCGCCGCCACCAAGAAGAACCTGATACAGCAGGTGAAGCACAACCTGTTCCGCGAAGACCTGTTCTACCGGCTGAATGTGGCGCATATCAAACTGCCGCCCCTGAGGGAACGGGGCCCTGACATACCTTTGCTGATGAATCATTTCATCCGGAAATTCAGCCGGGGCAGGAAATACGAGGTGACGACCGATACCCTGGTGGCGATGTCCGGTTATCGCTGGCCCGGCAACGTGCGTGAACTGGAAAACGCCGTGGAGCGCGCCGTTACTATGGCCGGGGAATCAAATTTCCTGAAAAAGGACGACCTGATGAAGCCGTCCGACAGCGAACTGCAGAGCGGTGAAATCGTCTCAATGGACGCCTACCTTTCCCAATGCGAGGATGAATACCTGCGCCGGATATACTCACTTACCAGGGGCGATAAGAACGAGATGTCCCGGCTCCTTAGTATCAGCCGCAAGACGCTCTGGACGAAGTTGAAGCAATACGGGATAGAGCAATAAGGTATTTTTCAGATACCGGTTGATTTTGCCTGATAAATAGAGTATATTATATAGGGGGTAAACAGTATGGAATATAGAAAAAATTGTGCTGGGTTCACCTTAGTAGAGATTCTGGTGGTGATAAGCATTATTGCCGTGCTGGCGGTAATGATAATACCTGGCCTGGTGAAGAGCCGGTATCTGGCCAAGAAGGCCGCCACCCGGACCGAGATTGCCAATATGGAGACCGCGCTGGGCCTCTATGCGGCGGATTACGGTGTTTATCCGGATGACGACGAGGATGATTCCACCAAGAAACTGGTTGAGGCGCTCAAGGGCGACCCGAATCCGCCTGAAGGCGGGCAGCCCCGCAAGACATACTATCCTTTTAAGAAGAGCCGGCTTAATGACGGTGAATACTACAGCGAGTTTGACAAGCCGTTTAAATACCGGGAGAACGCCTCGGAGACAGAAAAGGACGAGAATGAAATGAAAAACCTTGATACCTTTGATATTTGGACAGACGATGCCAAGGGGAATGAAAAGGGGATTAATAATTGGGATTAAGTATATGAGAAGAAGAGGGTTTACCCAGCACATAATGGGTGATAACATAGAGTTAACCAAGAATCCTCATCCTCGGATTGAATGTTATAATAAGATGGATTCTAAAGGTTTATGTGCTGGGTTTACCCTTATTGAACTTCTGATAGTGATAGGAATCATTACGCTCCTGATGAGTATGGTGGTAGTCGGAGCGGGCTGGCTGAGGAACAAGGCGCGGATAGATTCCACGACCGTGTTGATAAGGAAGATAGAATCGGCGCTTAACGAATACTATCTGGCCTTCAACGCCTATCCGCCGTCTGAGGGCGAATACGAAGGGTCCCAGAATCTCTACGAGTTTCTCGGTAAACCGCTTGGTGATATAGATGCCGGTTACGACCCGGCAACCGGCGAACGGCTGAAGAAGATGTTCGGGCCGGCCGTAGCCGGCGGATTCAACAAAAACGAGATTAAGGATGGCTACATAATTGACGGTTGGGGCAGGGCGCTTAACTATGTGAATGCGGGAGATGACCATTCCTCAAGCGGCGGCAAGGATAACACCTCATTCGTGGATATTGAGTCCAAGGGTCCTAACGGCATTGAGGATGATGATGGCTCCACGGGTGACGATGATATAAATAACTGGAAATAGGATAAAGTGATATTATGATACCCAAGAGGGGCAAGATTGCTTTTACACTGATAGAGTTACTGGTGGTGATAACAATAGTTGTCATCGTCCT
>JBFMDM010000131.1:0-6051 GCA_040753835.1 Planctomycetota bacterium | reverse complement strand
GGTCTATTTCGTATTCGTCAAGATTGACGGCCTGTTGCATATCCCGATTCCGGGCATAGGGTTCATTGCCACGATTGTCTTCATTACTTTTATCGGGCTTTTGGCGTCCAGCATCCTGACCAAGGGCCTGGTAAAGATGCTGGACAATCTCTTCAACAAGATACCGTTCATCAAACTGGTCTATTCATCCTTAAAGGACCTGATGAAGGCGTTTGTGGGCGAGAAGAAGATGTTTGATAGGCCGGTCCTGGTGTCGTTATCCTGTAGCGCAAAGGTAATCGGGTTTATCACCAGCGATGACCTTGAGTGGCTGGACATTAAGGATTCTGTAGCGGTTTATATGCCCCAGGCGTATAACTTTGCGGGCAATCTCATCATCGTGCCGAAGAACCAGGTAACGCCCATAGACAAAGACGGCGGAGAGGTAATGGCATTCATTGTCTCTGCTGGATTGAGCCCCGTTAGAGATAAATAAACGCTGACCCAAAGAACAGGTGTTTTATGTCCTGGTTTAGAGTAATCTCTTGAATATATGGCATATAATAGGAATGGTGAACTAAATATCTCTAACGGGGTGAGCGGCGGTGGCAAATAAGAGATGGTGAACTGGTATGATGCCGGATTTGAATACGGAAATATCAAAATATTGCTTGACATTAATGGCAAGGTTGGTATATTTATAATATGATGAAGACGGAATCCAATCCATAATGGCTCTAACGGCATTAACCGCCACTCATCAAATCTAAAATCTTTTGGCTTAAACGTCCAATTCTGAAGGTCCATCTCAAGAAAATCGTTTTCGTCTAATTCATATCTTGACCAATAATACTGTGTCAATCTATCATCGGTTCCGCCCATAAAATCATTTCCCATGCCGTGCCTTCTTTTAATATCAGGAAGCAATTATAATTATCACTGGGGTCCGGTGACACCCACCAGAGGCGGGCAGGCACACCGTCCGTGGAAAGTGGCTAAATGCTTGACTTATAAGGCACGGTTTCTGTAAAATAGCAGTTATGGAGTGCGGTACACTACTATGGTTGTTTTAAGAAAACAGCGCCTGCGAAGCCGCAGCGCTCGCCTCGCTCCAGCGAGAGCGAAGCGGGAAGTCCCGAAAGTCATCGGGGCTAAATCAGCAAAATAGCCGTATAGGAGGCAAGGTGATGTCACCGGACAATAGATGATCCAGACCAATATGATAGTTTTGCATCGTTACCGCAGAGCCAACGATGGTGTTGTTGCCGAAAAGTTCCTGGTTATAGTTACCCAGTACACTGACTATGAAGATTAAGATTATCGTTATACTGCTATTGCAAGTCGTAATGTTATACAGTTGCAGCAAGACGAGTGAAAATAAGGTTAAAGATTTATTTAAAGGGGATACTGTTACGATATTCTTTGATTTTCCTGATATAGACAAGAATGGATATGAGGTGATGTTTTTCTTCGCAGATAATAATAGAAGATATTCACTAGAGGAATTGTTTGATTACATAAGTAAGCAGTATAACAGTGAGGAGAAAATCATTTTCCATATTGATTATTTCTGGAATAGATTCGAGAGTAATCTAACTGATATGGAAAAATTGCGGGCGTGGCTGATGGACCATAAATACAAGTTTGATATTTATGATAAAGGTGAAGATTCTAAAGTTAGAAATATAGGTAATGATAGCAATTTAAAGCATATTCATATTGAATTCCCAACCCGTTCATCCCCCCTATTTTACTCCATTATAGATGAGAAAATGTATACTGTAGAAGAAATAGCAAATGTTATTATTGGGTATATACGACTGGACCAAGAAATAAAGTTGCTAAGGAACCATTTGAACTATGCACCACCAGTAGCAAGTGCCGGTATAAAAAAACTGAAAACATTACTGAATGAAAGAAATATAAAATATTCTTTTGCAAATGACATCTACGAGCATATAGGAGAACAGGGACCCAAATTAGGGCCAAATTCTATTGAAATAAAAAAGCAAATTGAAAAATATTATCAGGATGGAACGAAAAATACTACTGATAATAAACCAGCCAATGAACCCCCTAGAGACAACCCGGCAGATAGTAAATAGTTAACACGAATAAATACGAATGCGTACGAATTACACGAACCCGAAGGGACCGCGTCCAGCGAATAACGATGCGAATCAGTTGATTAATGACGGGACAAGTATTTATGAATATGATGCCAATGGTAACCTCGTAACCAGGACACAGGGCGCCAATCTCTGGGTGTGGGGATACGACTTTGAGAATAGACAGGTTTCATACACCGATTACCAGAACTCCGCGAATAACACAATCTACAATTACGACGCAACCGGCAGAATGGTCAGCAAGACCGTGGCTGGCGTAACCGAGAAATACCAATATGACGGCGCCAATATCATTGCCGACTATAATGGTTCTAACAATCTAACCGCCTCATACGTAACCCCATTCCTTGACGACAATCTACTGGTCAACCGGCAGACCGGAGGTAACTGGCAGACCTACTACTTCTTCCACGATGGATTGGGCAGTGTGCGGAGTTTAATCAGGTCTGACCAGATTCTCTTTGACAAGTATGACTATTACGCATTTGGCTTGAGATTAAACTCACTGAATATCTTCCTGATAAATCCCTTCGTAAGTTTTAAGGCCGGTAGGCGGAGTGCTTGAGGGTGATAGGCAGGCCGGTCAGACGGTATAGGTATAGCCCTGGTAGGGTATAGGCAGAGCCGTTCAGAGGCATAGGTGGGACGGTTCAAGGGTATAGGCCGGGCGCTACAAGGGTATAGGCGGAATGGCGCAAACCAGTAGGCAGAACAGTTCAAGGGTATAGACCGTGCCGCACAAAGACGCAGTCATTGCCGTTGAAGGACGTAGGGGGAGCGGTTCAAACCCGTAGGCAGAGCCGTTCAAGGGCGTAGGCAGAGCCGGCCAAGGGCATAGGCGCTACGGTACAAGGGTAGAGGCAGTGCCCCAGAAGGGCGTAGGTATAGCCCCAGATAGGGGGCTGGGGTGCGGTAGGGAGGGGGGTGGGGGTCAATTGGATTTACCTAACCCACTGATTAATAATAGGTTGCAAGAATGGCACAGATAAGATTCAAGGCGCATCTGGTGGCGCCGTATTTTAAGGAAATACCCCAGGAAATCAAGGAAAACTGGCTTAACCAGTGCCAAAAATCTGCGCCCAAGACATATCAGGGTATCAAAAAAGCCATCAAAACCAGAAGGGATTTCAGGAAAAAGATGGCACTGCCGACCGAAAAAACGATTGTCTCTTTTACCCCACCAGAGTTTATCTCCAGGGCCGGCCTGACCTGTGCTGAGATAATACAAAAGGCGCATAAGGGTTTAGTCCGCGCTGAAAAGGGTTATCGTCAGGCGATGAAAAAGGCATTTAAAGCCGGATGCTATGAAGAAAAGGTGGAATTCGGGCTAAAGAGATACAGCCATCAGTGGTGCAGATTTATCGGGCCTTTAAAGGGCTATAAAAACGGTCATATTTTAGGGCTTTCAACGATGGTGATAATGGCGCTGACCGGCTCAAAAGGACTGGTTGATTATCTGAAAGAGCAAAAGGTCAAGGTAGAGGACGAGCCGGTAAATATTGTCATTCCGGAAAAACTCCAGCAATTCAGGCGCTGTCTTGACGGCCGGCTGATGCACTGGGGCAGTGAGATAATCACCCAGGACTATGACGCACAGACCATAAACAAAGCCAATGAGAAAATAAATCAACTGGTCAACGAATATATAGGGAAGGCATTGAGCAGTTCAGCCCGGACGGAATGTCTCATATAGATTTCATAGTGATAGAGACAGCGCATCCAACCAAACCATACGAAAGAATAAGGCAATTGGGGCTGGACATCCAGATAACCATAGGATAAGCACGAACAAACCGATGAGCGCCTATTTCATTTCCTGCAGGGTGATGGAGGAGAAGATGACGTGACCGTTTTTGACCAGGAGCCCGATGGACGGAGTTCCTGAGGATGAGAAACCGTCCTTTGCGGTCTTGCCGTCCAGCAGGGCCTTATACCGGCCGTCTTCCCTGATTAACTCAAACTTGTGGCTGCCGGCCGCGCACTGGGAACTGCTGATAGAGACCGCCTCGTAGCCGGCGCCGGATTGGCCGTAGATGAATCCGAGCGGGTTGGTCCTGGACGAGCGGTTGCGCTCTATGGAGAATCTTACGGTCAGGGTGTATTTGTCCGGCACCTTGTCCTTCCAGATTAGGATGGCCTCGGAGTCAATCACCCTGGGGTCGGCCTCAAGCCGTCCGTCCTTGACCCGCCAGTTCTGGTATCGCTCGCGGCCCCAGACGCCGGCGGACTTGTCTCTTATCTCCCAGTTATCTATGTCCTTGCCGTTGAACAGGGTCTGGATTTGGCCGGTCTCTGGTTTTTTATCCGTAGCGCCGAATTTCCTGAGCGGCTCAAAGGTCTTTTTCATCTCGGCCAGTTGCGGGTTGTCCGGGTCAAGTTCAAATGCCTTTTCCAGGTCGGAGTTCATCTGCGCGAGGTCGTTCTTTTTCCAGTAGGCCAGCCCGCGCCAGGCATAGGCCAGGGCGCAAGAGGGGTCAATTTTAATCGCCTCGCTGCAGGTGGCAATCAGGTTGTTATACTCTGCGTTATAGAACAGCGGCTGTGCCGTCCGGAGATATGATTCGGCCCGCTTCCGTTTCTCATCGCTTGCCCCGGCCTCGGCCTTCGGCTCCGGTTTGCCTGCTCCGGCGCCCATCCTGGAGGCGTCCAGTTTGGCAGACAATTCCTGGGCGTTCTTGTTGTTCGGCTCAACCAGCAGGAGATACTGGACGATGCGCCAGGCAAAGGAGTTGTATTTCCTGTTGGCGCAGTCATTGGCCAGGGTTAGCGACGATGCGCTGTAGTTGTTCCTTATGGCCGTGAATTTCTTTCCGTTCGGGTCTATCTTGTCCAGGACCTGTTGTGCCTGGGACAGGAGTTTCTCGTCTTCCTTTGACATAAACCGCTGTTTGAGGCACCGGGCGCAGAGCCGGTAGTTATTGAGGGCTTTTTTGTTGTCATTGAGTTTCCTGTAACATTCCCCGATGTTAAAAAGCGCCTCGGCGAATCCCTCGCGGTATGACATTGCCTTGTTGAACTTTTCTACGGCCTCGTTATACTTGTTTGCCTTGAGGAGTTCCAGTCCGGACTGGTAATAGAGGTTGGCTAATTCGCTATCGCGGTCACTGCGGTGTTCGCCGTTCTCGGTGACCGATTTATCCTTTGGGGTCTTGTTTATCTCCTCGCGTGTCTTGCCCAACAGCCCGGCGGCCTCGTCATTGTTCCGGTCCAGTTGCAGGGCCAGAGACAGGATTTCCTCGGACAGGATATAGTCCTCTTCTGCGACGCACTGTTTGGCCAGTTCCAGGAGTTTGGAGATGAGTTCCCTGTTAAGGGCGGCGATTTTCTCCTCCAGGGCGATGAATTTCTCAATCTTGCGCATGGTATCGTCACGTAGTTTAATCATCTCCTCTGAAGGCGACTGGTTCCGGTTGATGATTTCTATGCACTGCTGGTAATATCCGTAACCGGCCTCTTCATCCTTGAGAACGGCGCAGATATCTCCGAGTTTGGCATAGGCGTCCGGGAAATCCTTGTTATACGAGATTGACTTGGTGAAGAGTTCCCTGGCCTTGTCATATTGTTTGGCCTTGAGCGAGGCCAGTCCAAGTCCGTAGAATTCACGGGCCGCCTCCAGGGATTCTATGTCCGGTTCGCTATCGCGGTCACTGCGGTGTTCCCTGGGCTTGGGTTTTTCGTCTTTGGGCCTGTCCCTGGGCGGTTCTTTTGTCGTGGTGGGGGGCGGTGTTGAGTCCTTGTCCAGGACCTTCAGGGAGCGGGCGTGTTTGAGCGTGCCGTTGATTTCCGTGAATTTCCTGGCAACGGTCTCGGCATCCTTGCCCGAAAAGGCGTCAATGACGTCCATACAGATATTCTGCGCCTTCATCAGCATCTCAATGGCCTTGTCCAGGGCGGCGTTGTGCTCGGTGCGGTTCTCTATCTTATTGGCGCCGGCAATGAGTGT
>JBFMDM010000130.1:0-6078 GCA_040753835.1 Planctomycetota bacterium | reverse complement strand
AGGATGTCGGTCAGTTCCCTGTCAATGGTCTGGGCGTCCTTATAGATGGCCTTGATGCGGTCCTTCTTGACGACTATCTCGCCGTCTTCGGTGGCAATCTTTATCTTGTCGCCGTCGTCCGTTATCCGGCCGATATACTTGCTGCCGTCCTTAAGAACAACCACTTCGGAGATGAGCGGAGTGGAGATTGCGAGGAGAATAAAAATGGCCGCCAGAACGATAATATATCTCATTGTTCTTTTCCCAAACTCGTTTCAGGGTATACTGGTTTTTGTCCTGGTCTGAAACTGTGTTTACTCTGGTCGTCAGGGTCTTTGAGATTTTGATGCTCTGTCGGTGGTCGTTTCTTATATTCATCATACCATTGCCTTAACTTTTTGGCGATGTCTGAACGTTTGGCAAAAGTATCAGCATCGGAATCTTCATTATCTGTAAGTTTAAGAAAGGTGATTTCTTCTGCAGCCATTAATGCGAAGAAACTTGGCCAGTTTCCAAGCCGTCCCATTGACTCCTCGTCACAAGAGGCGAAATAATCAGCAAGATAAGGGATTGATGCGGGTGACTTCGTGTATTTGAATACCACAAAGTATATAACCAATGTTGGTGATGTGGGCAGCAACTTCTCGATTCGTTTAAACATTAAGGGCAATGAAATATCAGGATGTTCTATCAGAATTCTTACATCACTACATTGAGCGATGACTTCGCTGTCATTATAGGCATTATGGACGCCACTGGCGTCAAGGATATATCCAAAAAAACGCTCGTCAAGTGGTTGTTTCTCAAGGGCATCTAAAATTTCATTTATTTGATTTGCAAGTTCAGCATTTTTCTGTGGTCGTTGTAAATGAGGTGAACAACTTTCGCTTACAATAAATATCAAAACCAAGAATGTAGTCAAACTCCGCATCTTATTTCCGATTTATTATTTTGGTGGTGAGGGGGACTCTTCTAATCCTTCTTTTAGAGTGTGCTGTTCCTTGCCCGGGTCTGGTTTTCCAGCAGCCGCATCTTTACGCGTTTGCGGGGGCTCGTAGTAACTAATGCCTCCATCTCTTTCATTCTGTGGTGTGTCACGATTATCCGGAGGCAAATAACTGTCTGGAACCGTTGCAGGTGGATGTTCGTATTGTCCCCATGGCCCCCATTTGCTTTGCACTAATGTCGGGGTACCATGTTGGCAATATTCTCTGGTGCGCGTGCCGTCAGTTTGAACCTCACGGACAAACTTCTTCATATATTTCTTCCTGCCACAATATTTAACGTGGCATTTATTGTTAGTTGCTGATTACTTGGTTCTATTACTTAACGCCCTATTCTCTACGCTCCATATTGTTTCCCTTGTGCGCCCATAGGTTCGCCTGAATCGTTTTCGCTAAGACAGACAGGTATTGACGCCCGCCTGAACGGGCGGTCAGGCAGTCAATACACTCCAAACAGGATGAGGGTTATTTTTGTGACTCCCCAATCTCTTATGTGTTCTGCCCGTAACCACCGCTAAAGCGGGACCACGCCGAGTAGGCGGGATAAGTCGCTGATAACGGCTGAAGCCTAACAGCGACTAATAACGGGCAGTCCCTACGGGACTCCTTCCCGTCGTAAGTTACTTTGTTCCTGACTGCCCGTAATTGGCGTATTTCTTCTGGAATTTCTCTATACGACGGGCTGTGTCAACGTATTTCTCCTTGCCTGTGTAGAAGGGATGGCACTTGGAGCAGATGGAGACGGCGATTTTATCTTTGGTGGACTTGGTCTGGAATGTCTCGCCGCAGGCGCAGGTAACGGTCGTATTCTTGTATTCCGGATGAATCTTCTCTTTCATTGCAATAGGTCTCCTGTCATTTTATGGTTACAAAGATGTATATATACCAGAATTTCTATGAATGTCAAGAAAAACAACCCCTACAATTACGAATTCGCTATCGCCGTTGCTTTATATTCGTGTGATTCGTGTTATGATTTTTGCTTTTGTGGCGAGTCGTAGTGAATTAAGGGTATTCCCATGTATCGCCCATGCGGATGCCGTTGTATCCGCCGAAGACGATAATCCGGTATTTTACGGAGTCGTAGGCAATGGAATGCCAGTATCGTGCGGACGGCTGGGCGGCCGTGGTCTTCTGGGCCCAGTCGGTTCCGTGCCATTCCCATGTGTCGTCCAGATATCCGCCGGAATCCTGGCCGCCGAAGAGGACGATTTCCTGGCGGACAATGTCGCAGACCATCTGGGCATAGGCCCGGTTTGAGGGCTTGGTTGAGGGGTTCAGTTGCGACCAGTTCGCGCCGTTCCATTCCCACATATCGCCTTTTAACTGGCTGTCCCTGCCGCCGAAGAGGATAATCTTCTGGCCGGCGCAGTCGTAGGTGATGGCGTGACCGGTCCGGCCCGGCGGCTTGTTGGCCGGGTTCTTGTCAACCCAGTTGGCGCCGTCCCATTCCCAAGTGTCGTTAAGATATACGCCTGAGACAACGCCGCCGAAGAGGACGACTTTTTGGCGCTGGGCGTCGTAAGTAAGCGAATGGCCTTCGCGGGCCGGCGGCTTGCTGGACGGGTTCTTTTCGGTCCAGACCGCGCCGTCCCATTCCCAGGTGTCGTCCTTGACAGACATATCGGTTCCGCCGAAAAGGACAACCATCTTCCGGTTGGCGTCGTAAACAATGGCGTGATTGCGCCGGCCGGGCGGCCGGTTGCTGCAATACTGCCAGTTCCAGTTAGTCCCGTCATAGAGCCAGGTATCGTCTCGGTTCTCGCCGTCCGAGCCGCCGAAGAGGATGACCTGCTGGCGCTCGGCATCGTAGGCCGTGGCGTGCAGCCAGCGCGGGGTCGGCTTGTCCGTGGCGCTGATGGAAACCCAGGCCGCGGCCAGGGTGGTGGCGGTGATTTCATTGGACAGGCCGCTTTCACCGGCCGTGTTATAGGCGCAGACCGTGTAGGTGTAGGTCGTCAGGTCGTCCAGGGTGATGTCTGCATAACCGGTGACACCGGCGGCGACCGAGCCGGCTTCGGAGAATAGCGCTTCGCCCGGCGACTGCCGTTTTATCTTAAAGCCCTCCTCGTTATCCGAGTTGTCCTGCCAGAGGAGATTGACCCGATAAGAGGCGATTGAGGTACCGGTCAGGTTTGACGGCGCCAGCGGCGTGATTGAGGCCGGAGAGGGCGTGCTGACCGAGACCGCATTGGAATAATCGCTCATCCCGATGGAATTCCAGGCCCTGACCCGGTAATAATAGGTGGTGGTTTCGGTAACCGAGAGATGCGAGAAGGTGGTGGAGTTGGCCGAGAGATTGGTAATTTGGTAATAATTCGGCTCGGATTCCTTCCTTGACTCCACGGCAAATCCGTCCTCGTTGGTTGAATTGTCGTCCCACTGGATATTGACCTGGACCGGCGAGACCGCGGTGCCTGTGAGGTTGGAAGGCGCATTGGGCGGCAGTGACAGGGTGGTTGCCGACAGTTGGTTTGACCAGGGGCTGTTGTAGATATTATACGCTTTGATGCGGTAGTAGTATGTGGTATTGGGCGAGAGGGTGTTATCGGCAAAACTCGTGACGTTGGCCGGGACCTGGGTGATTTCCTCAAAAGCGCCGCCGGCCGGCTTGCGCTCTATCTTGAATCCGGTCTCGTTGTTTGACTCGTCAGACCAGAAGATATTTATCTGGCTGGCCGAGACGGTTTCAAGGCGGCTGATAACCGGCGCGGCCGGCGGCCCGACCGGCGTATTCACCAAGACCTCGTTGGAATAGGCGCTGTAGCCGCCCTCGCCGAATGCCCTGACCCGGTAATAATAGGCGGTATCCGGCTGGATATTGTTGTTGTCGCTGTAGGAGGTAAGATTGGCGATAAGCGAGAGAATCTGGGCGTAAGCGCTGCCGGCTTTCTTGCGCTCCAGTTTGAAACTCTGCTCATCCGAGGAGTTATCGGTCCAGGAGACCGCCACCTGGCTGTATGATATGGACGTGGCAGAGATGCCTGAAGGCGCCAGGGGCGGCGGGCCTTTGGTAATGATGGCCGTTGAGACCGCGGGCGGAGACGAACTGCCGTAGGCATTATAAGCGGTCAGGCGATAATAATATGTGCTGCTGGTGGCCACGCTCGGGTCGGTATACGAGACGGTAGTGCCAGATGAAGAGACCGCGCCTATCTGGGCAATCTCGGCCCAGGAATCAACGCCGTTCGGCGAGCGCTCTATCTTGAACCATTCTTCGTTGTTTGACTGGTCCGTGAACTGGAGGGTCAGTTCGTAGCCGTAGACCGTGGAGGTAACCGGCGTTGACGGCGCAACCGGGTTATTGACGGGCGGCGAGTATGTAGCGGCTGATGCGATGTCTGAATAATCGCTGTAATTGTCGCCGATTGAGTCATAGGCCCTGACACGGTAATAATAGGTCGTGCCGGATGAGAGATACCGGTTGCTGTAGGTCGTGGCGTTATCGGTGGCGGTGGCGATTTGAGCCCAGGAGCCGGTTCCGTTGGGCGAGCGCTCTATGCTGAATTCGGTTTCGTTATTGGAATTGTCGCGCCAAGAGAGGTTTATCTGGCTGGCCGAGACGGCCCAGGCCGCAAGTTGGTCCGGCGCCAGGGGCAGCCAGAACGGCGTGGTCAGAGACGCGACATCGGAGTAGCCGCCATAACCGCCGGAATTCCAGCCGAAGAGACGGTAATAATAAACCGTGTCGGGCAGGATATCGGTGTCAACCCAAGAGGTGGAGTTGGCCGCCCGGTCAGTTATCTCCTGGAAATTGCCGCCCTCGGTCTTGCGCTCTATCTTGAATCCGGATTCGTTGCTTGAGTTGTCGGTCCACTGGAGCGAGACCTGATAAGGGATGCCGGGATTGGCTGTGGCAGTGAGGCCGGACGGTGCAACCGGAGGCATCTGCAGGGTCGTGGCCGAGAGCGCGTTGGAATTGGAACTGTCGCCCAGGTAATTATAGGACCTGAGGCGGTAATAATACTGGGTTTCGGGCAGAAGCGAGGTGTCCGAAAATGACGCGGTATTGGGCGACAGGGTGGCGATTATGTTGTAGGTTCCGTTTGCCGTGGTCTTGCGCTCTATCCTGAAACCCTCCTCGTTGAACGAGTTGTCCTGCCAGGCGATGTTTATCTGCTGGAAAGAGACGGCATTGGCCTGGACGAGCAGCGGGCTATCCGGCGGCCCGGGCAGGGTCTGGGCCTCGGCCTGATTGGAAGGGTCGCTGTTCCCGTCGCTGTTGAATGCCCGGACGCGGTAATAATAGAATGTCTCGGACGAGAGGTTGATATCGGCATAATAGGTGGCATTGGCGTTCAGGGAGACGAGGATGGAAAAGCCGCCCTGGCCCTGTTTCCGGCGCTCAATGATGAAGCCGGTTTCATTGGTGGAATTATCGTCCCAGAACAGGTTAATCCGTGAGGAAAGCACGGTGGTTGCGGTGAGGTTTGATGGCGCCTTCGGGGTCGCACTGCTGCCGCTGTCGCCCTTGGATAGGCAACCGGCTGAAAGGCATAAGAGCGGCAGGATAAGTGATGAGATAAGACAAATAATACAATATCTCACCCCGTTAGAGATGAATGGATTGGCATTTGTAGTATAATGTGTCGTAAAAGCGGATGATTTCCCTATACCAGAATACCCGGCGCCTATTCTTGGGATAAGCGCTTGGTTATCTCTAACGGGGCTCATATATGCAATATTATACCCATAATGATAAATAAATCAAGTAGAATCGGAAAAAATATTAGCCACCAAGGCACGAAGATACGAAGAGTCAAACACGAATGACGCGAGTTACACGAATTAAGAAATTATATTCGTGATATTCGCTTCGCGGTCACTGCGGTGTTCGTTGTACCTGCCTGACGGCAGGCAGGTTCGCCTGATTCGGGTTCTGTTTTTCCTTGACTGTTGTGGATAGAAATTTCATAATATAAGTATATGAAAAAGACATTATTGTGGCTTATTATATTGGTTTCTATGCTGTTATTCCTGGGGTTTTTAAGCAGGTTCGGCATCACCAACCGCCTTTCAGAGGCGCAGGAAAAGACGGCCGGCCAGCCAGCCCCCCTGGATATAGGGGCGCAGGCAGGGAAGGGAGAGAAAAAGA
>JBFMDM010000129.1:0-6092 GCA_040753835.1 Planctomycetota bacterium | reverse complement strand
ATCCCAAATCCCGCATCCTGTATCGCGCATTTCGTATCCCGTGATTTTCGGCTCCGCCTTTGCCTTCTTACTGAGCGAGATATTCCAGACGCCCTTGATTGCACTGGATATCCCACTTTTGTCAACTATAGTCATCTTTGTGTTATGGTTTGTAACCTTCAGGTTCCTTTACTATTATCTGTCTACTGGCATACTGACTACCTGCCCGACTGCGTCGTTCAGGCGGGCTGACATACTCCGTATAGGCCTGTTCGCCGGGCTTCTGGCATTCCTTATCCACTCTCTGGCTGACTTCAACTTCTATGTTCAGGGGCTTTCTATGGGTGTCTGGTTTATCGGGGCGGTATTACTGAGCACGGCTAAGCCAAGCGTGTCTTTGTCATTCCTGAAGAAACAGGAATACAGGGTTATAAGTATTTTAATAGGATTGATAGTTGTTTTATTATGTTTTGTAACCGTGCGACTAATGAAATACGAGTCGTTTTTAGAGCAAGGTAAAATAATGATTAGGTGTAATGATAGAAAAGAACGTTTGACAGGGGTTGATTACTTGGGGAAATCGTCTGCTTCCAATATTTTTTCCGCTGATGTCTCATTGGAATTGGCGTGGGCGATGCATAACATTTACGGTTCGGTTGAATTACATGAATTTAGACGAACTCCATTGCCCCTTTGCCTGGAAAGAATTGCTTTGGCAATTTCCTTGAATCCCCTGGCGCCGATGCTTTATAATCACCAGGGACGGCTTTATCTGGAACACGCAGAGCAGGAGCGCAAGAAGGGCAATAAGAAACTGGCGGATATCTATGAGCAGCGGGCCAAACGCTCGTTCCGGATGGTCCGGGAATTATACCCAACATGGAAACAACGGGATTGAACTGATTTCGCAGATTGGGATTGTCCGTTTAATCTGTTTAATCCCGTTGTCGTATTTATTATGAGATATCAAGGTATGATAATCCGACCGCCCAGCGAGGCGGATAGTTACTTACTGCAGATAACCTACGGCTGCTCGCACAACCAGTGCACCTTCTGCGGCACCTATCCGGATAAGAAATTCAAAGTCAGGCCGCTGGACGAGATTCTTGAAGACATTGCCCTGGCGCACCGCCATCTTCCGCATACCCGCCGGGTTTTCCTGTGCGACGGCGATGCTATGCTCCTGCCGACCAACCATCTGCTCAAGATTCTCAAGGCGCTGAATATGGCATTCCCTGACCTGCAGCGGGTTGGTATTTACACCAATGCGCGCGATATCCTAAAGAAGAACGATGAGGATCTGGCCGAATTGAGCCGGCACAAACTCACTATCGGCTATCTGGGCTTGGAGAGCGGTAATGACGAGATACTTAAGCGGGTAAAGAAGGGCGCGACTGCAGCCGAAATGATTGAGTCGGTCCAGAAGGCGCAGAAGAACGGCATCAAGATGTCGGTTATCGGCCTAATCGGCCTGGGCGGCCGCGAGATGTCCCGGGAACACGCCATTGATACGGCCAAGGCAGTCAACCAGATGAATCCGCGCTATTTCAGTTTGCTGACCCTGATGCTCGTGCCCGGCACGCCGCTGGAAGAGGACTACGAAAAGGGCAGATTCCAATTGCCTGAAGCAGTAGATATGGTCCGTGAGGTCCGGCTGGTAGTGGAGAATATGGACAGCCCGCAGACCATCTTCCGGGCCAATCACGCCTCAAACTACGCGCCCCTGGCCGGCACCTTTAACAAGGACAAGAAACGGCTGCTCTTGGAAATAGACGACTATCTTTCCGGCAAATACGACTTCAGACCGGAGTTTTTGAGGGGGTTGTAACTACCCCAACCGTCATTCCCGCGTAGGCGGGAATCCATACTACTTAAGAAATTCTGGATTCCTGCTTTCGCAGGAATGACAATCGGATGAGATAGCCTACCACCCCATATCATCCTCTTCGCCTGCGAGTTCCTTCTGACGGCGCTCAATAATCTTATCCCGGTTGGCCTTTCGGGTCTTCATCTTTTCCTTGAGTTTGGTCAGTTGTTCCTCCAGCCGCTTGATTTCGGTTTCTCTTTGCGTCTCGCGCAGGTCAAAGAGTTTCTCCAGTTTGGTCTTTATCTGCTTCTTGAGCCCGTCTTTTTCCTCTGCGTCTTGCGACTTGCGGCACTGCATTGCCAGTCCCTTGATTTCCATCTCCATCCGGCGTTCCTGGATAATCTGCTCGTATCTCTGCGGGTCGCGCTCTTTCATCTCCTGCAGTTTCATCAGTTCGCGCTGGGTATCTTCAAATAGTTTTATATATGCCGGCGGGTCCATCTCGCGCAGACGTTTCATCTTCTCCAGCCGTTCAGGGTCCAGTTCCTTGAGGAGTTTCTCCGTCTCTTCGTCAAGTACGGGTATTCCCATTCCTATTTGGGGCGGTTGGGAGAATCTTCCCTGTGACTGGGGCGGCATCATCATTCCGCCGCCGCGTTTCTGGCAGTCCGGGCAGTGACCTTCCTGCTGCATCGGCGGCTCTGCAAGGAGCATCAATGTGCCTATGCCCAGTGCGATTGCACCGGCTATTACGTGCTTTACCATAGGTCAACTCCTTTCTTAGTGCCAGTTGGAGCACAGCGACTTACTGGCACTTAGACCTCGCCGAAGTCCATACGGACGAAGGCGGGCCCATATTTTATTAATCCCGCATCTATCTCTCCGAGATGGGTGCCGGATACGGGCTTGTAACGGCCTGACGTCCGTGCGGAGCGCCATGCCTAACAATCCCTAATCTGTTTCCTCAAATATTGAATCAATATTGTTATCCAGGTTCTGTATGGTTTCGTCTAACGATACCAATGACGCGGTTTTTAGTTCATTGATGATACTGTTTGTGCTGGTTTTAAGATTATCAATCTCGTTCCCGATATCGTCTTTCCAGGCATACATCACGGAGTCCGTATTAGTCGTGGTTACCCGGGCTGTGGTTTTAGGCGGCTGTGTCGGGATAACCGACGTTGATAATTTAATATAGGTAAACGCGGCCAACAAGAGGAAAGAGGCGGCAATGGCGCTGTAGGTCGCGAATCTCATCACCCGGCTTTTTGGATAGGGCAGTCGGACCGGAGCGGCATTGGCCGGCTCTACAACCGGCAACCGCGATAACTTGTCAACTATCCTGCGATAGTCCTCAACCTCGGCCCGGCATTCCGCGCATTCTGCAAGATGTTTCTCCAGTTCGGCCTTTCCCTGGCCTTCCAGTTCGCTGTAAAGATAGAGTATCAGTTGTGTCTTATCAATATTACACTTTATCATATACGCTCACCTTCTCCCTCAGTGTCTTTAAGGCATAATGCATCCGGCTTATGGCCGTGTTCAAGGGGCACTTCAGGGTCTCGGCGATTTCCCTGAAGGTCAGGCCTGAATAAACCTTTAAGAGGATGACCTCCTTCTGTTCCTTGGGCAGTCCGGCCACGAGGTCTTCTATCTCCATCCGGTTGTCGGTTGTCCGTGTTGCGACCCCCGCCAGTCGCGGGGTAAACTCCGGGAGTCCCGTTAGAGGGGCGATTGGTTCTAATTCCATATTGCTCAATGCCTGTTTTCGTTTGGCATTATCCCGGCACAGGTTTATGGCTATCTTGTAGAGCCACTGCCTGAAACTGGTGGCCCGCTCGGGCCGGAAATCCTTTATCTTTTGTATTACCCTGAGAGACACCTCCTGCAGTATGTCCTCGGATAGGGCGTGGTCCCGGGTCAGGCGGTATATAAAGTTGAACAGCCGCACCCGGTACCTGAGCAGGAGTTGCTCCAGTATCTCAATTTTATTCTGGGCCTGATACTCCTTTAGCAGAGTATCGTCAGCCACGTCAGATATCTGATTCAGCACTTTTGTAATATATAACGATTAAGGGCGGTTAATTATTGTGTGGGTTTGGATTTTTTTACCTTGGCAAATGACATTTACCGTTACGCCGATTACGCACAGGGCCAGGATGAAAAGCACAATAGATGTTACGGTCATGATGATGCCCTGCAGGTCCAGGGTCTTGCCGGCTACGATGCCTCTTATGCCCGGTATCATCATCGTAGCCAGCGACCAGAGCGTCATCACCAGCATAAATATCATCGGCAGGATGGTGATGAGCGCATTTTTACCAGTGCGCCAGAGCCAGACCGACACGCCCAGGAGCGTCAAACTGGCCAGCAACTGGTTGCTGGTGCCGAAGAGCGGCCAGGCAATCTTGTAGGCCTGCTCCTTGGCGCTCATCAGGAATATCAGGGGCAACAGGAGCGTAAAGAACGTGGCCAGGTATTGCATATTCCGGCTCTGCCAGCCGAATATTTCCTGGAATACATACCGGCCCAGGCGGGTGCAGACGTCCAACGTATCGTAGATGAAGGTGGAGAACGCCAGCAGTCCGAACGACAGCGCCAGGTTGAAATCAATGCCAAGCAGGTTAACGTATTTGGCCAGGCCCGATGCATAGACCTGTCCCGGGTCTGCCTTGAGCGCGGCGTCTCCGGGCTTGAGGAACATAATGGTGGACAGCGCCAACAACGCCACCACCGCTTCCATCAGCATCCCGCCGTAACCGATGAGTCGGGCGTCGCCTTCCTTGCAGAGTTGCTTGGAGGTCGTGCCTGAGCCGACAATGGCGTGGAAACCGGAACAGGCGCCGCAGGCGACCGTGATGACCAACAGCGGCAGAATCGGCTTGTCATTGAATAAACTCTTTAAGCCGGCCAGGTTTACGGCCGGATAATCCACTGAGAACCCGCCGAAGAATACGCCGATTAAGCCCGCGGCAATCGTGCCGTAGAGCAGGAATCCGCCCAGATACCCGCGCGGCTGGAGCAGGAGCCAGACCGGTATGATTGAGGCAACGAAACAATATAATAGAAGGACAATGGCCCATTCCTTGGCTGAGATGGTGCCGAAGAAATCCAGCAGTCCCTGGGGCAGTTGCGGCCCGAGCCAGATGACGAACACCACGGCCGGCACGAAGATGAGCGTGGCCAGCCACAATGGCATCCGCAGTTTATACAGGCATAGGCCCATTACCAGTCCCAGCCCGAGATACAGGAACGACGAGCCCGCTACGGCCGGGCCGTATGACTCGCTGGCCAGTACGGTCTTGAAGGTCTGGGCCGTCATATCCGTGAACGCTATAATCACATAGACCAGGGTCAGCCAGACAAAGCAGAGGAACAGGAAAAATGCCGGCTTGGAGATATGCTGTTTGACGATTTCGCCGATGGACAGTGCTTTGTGGCGCACCGAGGCGATGAGGGCCGTGAAGTCGTGTACGCCGCCGATAAAAATGGCGCCGATGATAATCCAGACGATGGTTGGCAGCCAGCCGAAATAGATGCCGGCCAGGATAGGACCGGCAATCGGCCCGGCCGCGGCAATGGCCGAGAAATGCTGGCCCAGGAGCAGGAACGGCTTGGCCGGCACGTAATCCACGCCGTCATTCACGCAGACCGCGGGCGTGGGTGCCTCGTCGTTGAGTTTGACTATCCGGGCCACCAGACGCCCGTATAGGAAATATCCCAAAGCCAACAGCGCAAAACAGGGCAGGAGGATGAATAGGACATTCATGCCTATGGAGCATAGCAAAATACTCGGCCGAGGCAAGAAAATTATTTAACACTAATTATTTTGCTTCGCGCCTGCCCCGACAGTATTTGTCGGGGGTCTCTGCGTCCCGATGCTTCGTTCGGGGCGCTCCGTATCCCCGTAGGGGCATCGGAGCGGAGTTCGCTTCGCGCCTGCCCCGACAGTATTTGTCGGGGGTCTCTGCGGAGTTCGCTTCGCGGTCTCTGCGGAGTTCGGCGGGGTCTATATGGCTGCCTTCGGGTTCTCGTCACGAGACCACTCTGGGTAGAGGGATAACGAGAAAACTCTAACAGCCAAAAGTAAAGCAGGGTAGCATACCCTAACAAGGCATACCCCCTGCCCTAACAAAGCATATACCCTGCCCTAACAAGGCATATACCCTACCCTAACAAGGCATATACCCTACCCTAACAAGGCATACTCCCTGCCCTAACAAGGCATACCCCCTGCCCTGACAAGGCATATACCCTGCCCTAACAAGGCATATACCCTACCCTAACAAGGCATACTCCCTGCCCTAAC
>JBFMDM010000128.1:0-6161 GCA_040753835.1 Planctomycetota bacterium | reverse complement strand
AAAACACATAAATGGTATACTAATACTGATTGGGAAATTCCATAACTCTGTCTTTTTTGCGATATAAACACACCCGATGGCCACCAGAACCACGGCCACAATCACGTAATTCAATAAATCTAATAATTTCATAAGTATTCTCCTTTACTGCTTTTATCAATAATACACCTTTCAATATATAGGGTCAAGAAAAAGAATAAGCCACTGTCGCCATAAGGGCGCTATGGTCCCGCCTTGGCGGGAGCGCCAAAAGACAGAGCCGAATGGTCTGACTGCGAGCGTCCTGCCTGTGCCGTGCCGGACACGGCGATACTTTCGCCGAACACGGCTTGTCTTAAGCCGGACACGGCTCGTTTCAAGCAGAATACGGCTGTATTTGGGCCGAAAACACCTAATATTAAGCCGGATTTCCTGTGTTTTTATAGGTTTGGAGGTGTTTTTGCCTATCCAAAGGGCGTTTTAGCCACTCCACCAGCCCTGGTTAGTCATCCACCAAGGCAATTTTAGCCGCTCCTAAAGGCGTTTTAGGCGCCTGATATGCCCTATTTTTACCCTCCTGAGCCGGAAAAAAGTAATCTGCATATTTTAGTTGACAGGAATAGGATTACTGGTATCCTGCCGGTTATGGAAGAGAAGCAAACCAATCAGCCGGTTCCTGATGCGCCGGGCCTGTGCGTAACGCCGGAGCCGCCCACGGTCGTATTCTGGTATAAACTCTATTGCGGCCTGATGGCTTTTGTTTACCTTGCGCTATTTGTGGTGGGCGTACTGCTGGCCGTCTTCCACCAATCAATAGATACCAAAGAGCCGGGCGAGATGCTGATGCCCGGCATTATCTACGGCGCGCTTGGATTTTTCTTCTCCATCCCCTTTGTTGCGGCATTCTTCCTGCCCCGCCGTTCCTGGGCCTGGATATACCATCTGGTGTTAATCTGCATCGGCCTGACTAGTTGCTGCTGCCTGCCCATTACCATTCCGCTGTTGATTTACTGGATAAAGCCAGAGGTTAAGACCTATTTCAAATAAGGCAAGAGAAACCACTGATTGCACAGAGACGCACAGATTTCCCACTGAAATACAATCGGTGTAATCTGCGAAACCTGCCCGTCCGCCAGGCGGGTCTGTGGTTGCGTTATAATTTGCTTATTCTTGTTACTACTAAGAGTCCGGACAGGCCTTGGGCCCAGCGCACTTGATGTGTTTCAGGCGCTCGCGGATGAACGCGATGTTTATCTCACCCACGCCTGATACCTGCTCTATAATCATCGGGCTTTCACGGGCTGTTAGTTTCTCAAGACGGCTTTTCGGTTTGTTACCGGGTAGATTATAGTTCACGATAAATCCGCTGATAGGAATCTTACGCGCCTTGAGCGCCTCTATGGTCAGAAGAGTATGGTTGACCGTGCCTAAGGTCGGACGGGTGATAATAATTGCCGGGACTTGGAAGTCCTTTATCAGGTCAACCACGAGATAACCTTTATTCAAAGGCACCAGCGCGCCGCCTACGCCTTCTATGAGTATGCCGTCCTTGTGGATGGTCTTGAGTTTTTTATAGGCAGAGAATATCCGACGGATGTTGATGGTCTTGCCCTCTGATTTTGCCGCAATGGTCGGAGCAACCGGTTGCCTGAAGTGAATAGGATTAACCAGGTCCAACGGGTCTTTCAGGCCGGTATGTTTTAAGAGGCATTTGACGTCATCCTGCCCGCCTGTAGAGACCGGCTTCATCACGCCCACGTCAAACCCTGACTTACGGAACATTGTGCAGAGTTGGGCCGTGATATAGGTCTTGCCCACGCCCGTATCCGTTCCGGTAATAAAGAATGAATGCATATATCAGAATATCAGGACAATTACACCAATACTACCCAAGACCGCGGCGACGATAAGGCCAAAAAGATTCTGATTGAGCGTATCAATATCCTGATAGACCGCTGCGCCTGCCTTTAATACCGCTATTCCGATAACTGCGCCCTCAATGGCCTGAAAGAGCAGGAGCAGAATCGTTCTGCCTATGCCGCCGGTAATAAGCCCGGCCAGCCCGCCACTTACAACGCTGACCGCGCCGAAAAGCCAGCGCACCAGAGTGCCCACGGCGCTCGGACGGGAACCTCAGACGCCGCCGCTCCCACAGGTAACCAGCAGACCGAAACCCACTAAAAGCACAACAATTGCGGCCTTGGTTCCGATGCCTGCGGCCTTAACTGGTGTAATATTATCCATACAATTTTAAGTATTTCAACTGATAAACCTTAAACACATATAAATCCCGTGTCCGATAACAGTTATTAACGGAATAATCAGGACCGGCAGTCCGGCGAAGTAACCGCGCGCCTGGATTCGGCCCTGCGCGTCTATGTCCGGCGCGCCCGGAAGCGCATCCAGCAGAACGGCATATTCCGGATTAGTTTCGTCATAGAGCAGTTGCTCCTCTGCTTCGTCCTCCAGCAGTTCCGGCTTGTGCGATTTTGCCACGGCGTCATATTTGGCGCCATCCTCAGCCGTGAACTCAAAGGTGAGTTTATAAACCACCTGATTATTGATTTTAGTGCTGGTCGCTGTCTTGGACTTGAGTTTAGCACGGCCGACCTTGCCGTATCTCAGGAGCCGGATTGACTTAAAGCCGCTCTTTATGCCGAAGAAAACAAAGATAAACCCGATTAGGGGGAATATCAGGACGAACAGAACAAACGGTCCCATCGGCTCGCGGCGCATACCCCTGATGCGCGAGACAGCCGGCTTGCCCTTGACATATTCAACGTTAACCGAATCGTTTGTCTTTAGTTCCCGGCCCAAAGCATAAGAGACGCTCTCATATTTTTTACCGTCCCGCGCTATGAAGGAGTAATGATTGGCCCAGACCGGCGTGCCGTCCGAATGCTTGCCGCCGCCTTCTGAGAACCCGGTGCGCCGGCTGTATGACACCGTGCCTGAAACACGCTCGGTATCGGACAGGAAATAATACCAGGAAAGAACATCGGCATTCAGAGCAAAGACCCAGACGAAAATAAGCCCAAACCCAAAAAAGAACCAGCCCAGTTGATTGAGAGTGCCTCCGAACAGAACATTGGTCCGGATCAGTAACGGCACATTCCGGGGCGGCGAAGCGAGATTATAGATATTTCGCATAAATCACTCCCCCAGATACGGAAAATGGGTAATCTGCGGCCTTTGCGTTTTTATCTGTTCCTGCCTGTCCGGCAGGGCGTCTTGGAGTTGTTTTTGGTATTTGAGTTGGAGTTCGGCAAAGCGCAGGTTCGCGGATTCCTGCCTGGATTTATTCTCAGGCGTCTTGAAGTATTCATACCGCTGGCGCCACCAGTTCTGTTGGAGTTCCTTGTTGGAGCGGTCATAGCGCTGCAGGTAGTAATCCACAAACTCCCTCCCGTATTCCGCCTCTACGCCCGCCTTGAGCGCGGCATATTCGTTGACATACATATCAGAAAAATACCTTATATTCTGTTTCTCGCCCTCGTTCAGTTTGAGTTCGTTAGCCCACCTCTGCATCACGGCATTGGAGCACTCCTCCCGGCTCCTGCTCTTGTCATCAATCCGGGAACTTATTTCGCTTCGGTACGGGTTGCCGCCTATCATATTTGAGGCGATATCCGGCAGTTTCTGGTTTTGCTCATCAGTAAATATGCCGGCGAAAATCCGGCTCCGTTCGGACTTGAACTTCTGGAACAGAATCGCCTTCTCCAGGCGCGATAACGTCGGCTCATCCAGTTTCTTACCCTCTTCAGCCGTCTGGGCCATTGCCTCGTCCACGGCCTTGAGTTGCGCCTCGGTCAGCGGCTGCCCGAGTTCCTCAAACATCGCAGCGCCAAGTTCGCAGAACCACTGCCTGATTTCCGGTACCGCATATCCTTTATACAACTCCTCGTCCCCGCCCCACATATTGAAGTTGATGTTATGGCGTGCCATAAGTTTCATCATATCAGCCGTCAGTTCCTGAAAGGTGTTTTGCAGGGCTGGGTCGTTTCTCAAGGCGTCGTCCTTGCCGTACATTGCCAGGATTGCCTTGGCATAGCGACGCATATTTTCCTTACTTTGTGACGACTTATCCTTCGGCTCACTTTCCTTTGAAGCGCTATGCGCCTCCCTGTTTTCTTTCATCTCCGCCAACTGTCTCTGAAGCAATGCAACCTGCTCCCGAAGTTGGTTTATGGCATCGTCTCTCTCAGATAATCTCTTCTGGAACTCCTGTTCGCGGATGGCGGAAGCATCCGGAGTTTCTTTTGCCGTTGATGCATTCTGGTCTGGGGGGCTTACGACCCTATGGTTTTTATTCCGTGCGACGTAAATAATACCACCGCCGATTAAGACCCCGGCAATCAAAGCAACAATTACTATCAGGACATTCCTCATATAATACCTCCTGACTCAGAATTTGAAACCGATGGTGGTCAATATGGTCGCCTTATGCTTCGGTGTGGTGGCGCTGGCCGGCGCCCTGTCGTATTCGTTTATTATGCCAAAATTACCGTAAAGATACTTACTAAAAGAAACCCTGACCGAGCCATCCGAGCGGGCGCGGAACTTTTTTAAGTCGCTCGTATTGGGCAGATATTCGTAACGGTGGCGTAATTCCATATTACTATAGACCTTCCAGTAAAAAGTGTTGCTGCACTGGTATGAATATGTCCGATTCCTAAACTCAAGAGTGTCGTATTCTTCTGAATTATAACTGGCGCCGATGTCAATGGATTCTTTAACCGTATCGGTCATCACGAAATGGTAGCCCAAACCGCCGCTGGAGCGCGAACCAACATCTAATTTGGTAATCTGGTTGGCCTCAAAAACCTGCTGGAGGTAGCAGTAGAAGCGCGAGGTAAGCTTGGGGCCGGCTTTAACCTCAGCCCGGCGCTGGAATGTGCTGACCGAGCCGTCACTTCGGCCTCGCAGGTAAAGCAGGCCGAAATATAGTTTGATGATTTTGTCCTCACCCCTGACATCGGACTTGAGAGTGGTGTTTAAGGTGTTATTTTGTCCTATTGTATTGCTGAAATTCCCTTCTACCGAGCCGGACCATTTTAGGGGCAAATAGTCAGGTTTTTTCTCAGGTGCCGGTGGATTCTGGGCAACCGGCTTGGACGACGGCGCGGTCGCTTTCTTCTCTGCCGGCGTCTGCTGGGCCCATATCATCGGTGTATTTACGCCAATTACTATAACGGCAACTAAAATAATCTGTTTCATCACTCTACATCCCAAAGCCAATCTCCAGCGCCTTTTGGCCGAGCGTAAAATCCCTTGCGGGCATAATCTCCTTCAGGGCCTGTTCCAAATCATCCCTTGGAACAAGACCGGTTGTCTTGGCGAACACTGCGGTAAGTATAATATTTGCCATCATTATGTTGGATAATTTCTCCTTAGCCAGTTGCGAGGCAGGAACCCCGACCAATCCGTCACGACCGGAACCGACAGTGACCAATGTGCTGTCGTAGATAAGATATTCAGGCGACGTTTTATGGCCGGCGAGATATTCGTCATACGCCTTCTGGTGCAGAGCGATGAACACATCTGGCCGCTCCACGACCGGATAATCTGGCCCGTCTGAGACCGGATTGGAAATCACCACCTCGGAAGTCGTAACGCTGCCCCGGCTTTCCGGTCCGTAATGGGCAATACTGGAGGCAAATTTATATTGTCTCAGGGCAGACCGGGCTATCAGATTGGCCGAATAAACCACTCCCTGGCCGCCAATGCCGCCGATAAGTATCTCACTCCGTTCTTTTGTCATAGCGGCTGTATCATACACAGGCAAACCAATTGGTCAATAAATTATTGCATTTAATGCCAAAGTAGTTATATCATTATACGTAGTATGTTTATCATTGATTTCATTTACCTTATATATATTGTCATTGTGAGCCCGTATTATCTCTTTAAGTTTGTCACCTCGCACTACCACCGGCAGGGACTGCTTGAGCGGTTCGGGTTTATCGGGAAACGCAAAGGCAACCGGAAATGCATCTGGCTGCACGGCGCCTCGGTCGGCGAGATAAACGCCTCTGAACTTCTTATCAGGCGGCTGCGCGACGCTTATCCGGATTGCGAACTGGTTATCTCCACGACCACCCCTTCGGCCCAACGGCAGGTTAAGAAGAAATATCCGGAAATAGGCAGTTTTTTCTTCCCGATTGACTTGAGCATCATTATGC
>JBFMDM010000127.1:0-6399 GCA_040753835.1 Planctomycetota bacterium | reverse complement strand
TTGCTTAAATTATCCACCTGGCTTCTCTCATACGTCGCATTCATCAGCCATTGCCCGCTCAGTTTGTAGTTCGTGCCGAAGAGACCAGAGAAATTGCCCTCCTCAGCGCCTCGCCTGGCTGAGAACCCGTTCTCCCGGTAGACATTGAGTTTTTCTGATACCTGCTCTTTCTCGCCTATCACCACGTTGTAGTTCTGCTGTCCCTGCGCATCCTGGGTTATCTGGTAATTGGTATAGAGCGAATGCTTTCCCGCCTGACCGTCGGGCAGGTCCGTCTCCTCCTTGATATTGGTCGTCAATCCAAACATCGTGGATGACCCAAGCGTCCCAAAGGTCTGCTGGATATTGCCTGCCGAAATCTAAGGCCATGAACAATTCTCCAGGCGTGCAAAATATACTGAATAATTCACAGCCAACGCCTGATGGGGTAATCAATGATGCCATTTCCAGGGTTGGCACCACCCGTGCCAACCTTTCCCTGAGTATAGAAAAACATCTCAAGGGCTCAAGGTACCGGCTGCCTGATATAGAGAAAACGTTTAATAACCCGTTCGGAATGGAAAAATACGCCCGTGATTTATGCGCCGGCTACAATGCCGGCGATAATTCACTTAAAGCCGTTCTTGAAAACGCTTCCAGGCAACATAAGATGTGGTTTAAGGACTTGCATAAAGATTTTAAAATTACAGATGCGCCAATAGAAAGGAGTGTCAGGTTGCTCTATGAGGCCGGGAATCAACAGCCACCTGAAAACATAGACGACAAGATTAAAAACCAATTAGGTCCTTTGCCTGACGAAATAAAATCAGGCATTTCCATATTAATATCGGCCGGAAGTTCTGAATTGGTTAAATCAGGGATATCGCTTACGGTTGACTGTGATGGCTCGGACCTGTATATTACCCGCCGTAATTATGCCAGGGTTCCGGTGTTTTCGGCGTCGGTATGTTGGTGGATTTTTCCGGCGACGACTATTATAACGACGAAAACTCACGGATGGAATTCGGACAGGGGTCATCACTCGTCGGTGTCGGTATGCTCTGGGATGACGGCGGCAATGACCATTTCTACGCCGACTCATTCAGCCAGGGCGCCGCGCATATCGGAATCGGGTTACTGGTGAAAAACGGTGGGAACGATTTCTATTCTGCGCTCGCCTCATCACAAGGATTCGGAGGCAATCTCGGGTTAGGCACCCTGATTGACAAGGGAGGAAATGATCGGTATGTCGCCAATGACCTTTATCCGGACGACATCCGCGGTAAGATGGATTACTCAAATTTCTGCCAGGGCGCCAGCCACGGTAACCGCACTATCCGTTACCCAAAAAGGGAAGATGGCCTTGGAATCGCCGGTGGTATCGGTGTTCTTATGGATTTATCAGGTAATGACTCATATACCGCAGGCGGCTTTGCCCAAGGCACGGCTTACTGGGATGCATTGGGAATATTGATTGATGTATCCGGCGACGATAATTACCGCGCCACTGAATATGCCCAGGGTGGATGCGTCCGCCTGGCCGCGGCCGGGCAGTTTGATTTCGGCGGAAATGACACTTACCGTAACCTCGCTTCTATTACATTAGGCACAGGTAAGGATTACTCAATCGGCATCCATATAGACACAAACGGGAACGACAATTACGACGCATTAGAACACTCTATGGGTATGGTTATGGGCGGTGGACTCGGACTCTTTATTGACGGGCTCGGAAATGACACATATACAATGTACACTCATTACCCCGGCTTTGCCGATATCAATGCTTATGGTGGAATGGAACAAAACAGCCAATGTGCGGCCGGTATATTCTTAGACCTCAGTGGCACTGACGTCTACAAAACAGTTAAACCACTCAATAACATTGGATCAGGGAATGATAAAATATGGTCTCAAGGAAAACTCTCCATTGCCATTGATAAGCAATAATATAAACTAAGAACGGTCTAAGGAACGGTATTGGATGGCTTCAGAGATGTGTTGAGCGCTGATATCTCCCCTGCCTTCTATGTCCGCAATGGTCCGCGCCACCTTGAGTATCCTCGTGTAAGCCCTGGCCGACAGACCTAATTCGTCTATTGCCTGTTTTATCAGCGATTCAGAGCCGTCATCCAACCTGCAGTATTTCTTTATCTGCCTGTTATTCATCCGGCTGTTGGTCAATATCTTTTCATTATTAAATCTCTGCGTCTGGACCTCTCGCGCCTGAATCACCTGTCTTCGCATTTCAGCCGACGGAGTTCCTTCCGCCTTATTTGCCAAATCGCGGTAGGCAACTGACGGGACCTCAATATGGATGTCAATTCGGTCTAATAAGGGACCAGAGATTTTAGAGCGATATTGCTGAATCTGCCGGGGCGTGCAGTGGCATTCCCTTTTTGGGTCGCCGAAGTTCCCGTCCGGGCAAGGATTCATTGCCGCAATCAGCATAAACTTTGCCGGGTAATTAACCGAGGTGACGGCCCGGCCGATGGTGATGTTGCCCTCTTCCAATGGCTGGCGCAGGCCTTCAAGAAGATTGCGATGGAATTCAGGCAGTTCATCAAGAAACAGCACGCCGTTATGCGATAAACTTATCTCGCCTGGCCTGGGATAGGTACCGCCTCCCAAGAGGCCCGGTTCTGATAGTGTGTGATGAGGCGCGCGGAATGGCCGGACCGTTATCAGCGCCTGGCTGGACGGCAATAGACCGGATACGCTGTGTATACGCGTTGTCTCCAAGGCCTCCTGAAGGGGAAGGTTGGGCAGGATAGTCGGCACCCGTTTGGCCAGCATGGTCTTGCCTGAGCCGGGAGGACCTATCATCAGGACATTATGCCCGCCTGCCGCGGCAACCATTAGCGCCCGCTTGACATATTCGTGCCCCTTGACTTCCGAAAAATCCAGGTCATAATTATCGCCTTCTTTATAATACGCGTCATTAATATCTATGCTGGTCGGCTTGATTTGGATCTGTCCGTTCAGGAACCCAGCCGCCTCTGATAAATTACTTACGCCGATTACCTCCAATCCATCTACTACGCCGGCCTCAGTAGAATTTTCCCGGGGCAGAATTACCCCCTTAATTCCCCTTTCCTTACAAAGCATAGCCATAGACAGGACGCCTTTAACCGGCCTGACCTTGCTATCCAGCGCCAATTCTCCGATAACTGCATAATCCTTCAGCGCTTCCGGTTTGATAAGCCCTGATGATGTAAGGATTCCCAAGGCAATAGGCAGGTCGTAGGCCGGGCCTTCTTTCTTAATGTCAGCCGGTGCGAGATTGATGGTGATTTTACTGCCGCCGGGGAATCGATATGAGGCATTATTAAAAGCAGCGATTATTCTGGAGATGCTTTCCTTAACTGAGGCGTCGGGTAGGCCGACTATAGTGATATTCGGCTCATGCCTGCGGGAAATATCAACCTCAATTTCCAGAGGACAGGCATCTATGCCCTTAACCGCCGCACTGATAATCTTGCTTATCATTACTGGTATAGATATGATATCGGGCTGTGAAAGTCAAGATATATTCATTGCCTGTGATAAAAAGGGGTTATAAAAACCTTGACACTCACTTCGGGTCTTGCCATATTGTGGCATTAACTACTTAGAAAGCGACGCATCTATGCTGAAATTACGACACATCGCAACAGGACTTATCATCACTTTAGGCCTCGCGGGATTTGCCCTTGCCAGCGGAGAAAGTTCGCTGGACGCGGTCGCTTCGCGTTCGGCCGAGGTCGGCAAACATCTGCCTCTGTGGTCCGTGATACCCTTTGCCCTGATGCTTCTGTCCATTGCCATTATCCCCCTGGCTTTTGCCCACTGGTGGGAAAGCAACCTGCATAAAGGGATTATCTCACTGATTTTAGGCGTCCCAGTGGCTATATACATCCTGAAAGTGCATGCGTCTGAATTGGAAGTGGTCGCCATGGATTACGTGTCGTTTATTATCCTGCTGGGCGCACTCTACGTCATTGCCGGCGGCATCTATATAAAAGGTTCGCTGGCCGGTACGCCATTAATCAATACGGTGGTTCTGGGAATCGGGGTTATTTTGGCCAGTTTCATCGGCACAACCGGGGCTTCAATGCTCCTCATCAGACCGCTTATCAGGGCCAACAAGGCGCGCCGCGACAAGGCCCATATCATCATCTTTTTCATATTTGTTGTGAGCAACTGCGGAGGATTACTGACGCCGCTGGGCGACCCGCCTCTATTCCTCGGATTCCTCAAAGGCGTGCCATTCCTCTGGACATTTAACCTCGTCTGGGAATGGCTGTTCGTCTGCGGTATACTTTTGGTTGTCTTTAACATCTATGACCAGTGGAAATTCCATAAGGAAGACATTGCCACGCCCGGCGACCTGGACCAGCAGGTCGAGCCCAAAAAGGCATTGGGCATTGAAGGAACACTAAATTTCCTTTTCCTGGGCGGCGTGGTCGCGGCCATATTCCTTTCCGGATACCTGAACTGGGAATTCGGCATCAAAGAAGGACTTATGCTGCTAATGGCAATATTCTCTCTTATATTCACCAGAAAAAATACCAGGCAATCCAACGGCTTCACATTCAACCCGATAATCGAGGTGGCGGTGCTGTTCGCGGGAATATTCGTGACGATGATACCGGCGCTGATGATACTTAATGCCCGGGGAACCGAACTGGGACTGACCCAAGCGTGGCACTTCTTCTGGGCTACCGGGCTGCTTTCCAGTTTCCTGGACAACGCGCCGACCTACCTGACAATGACTTCTGCGGCCAGCGGGATACTGAATGTTCCGTTAAGCGCCCAGTATCTTAAAGACCTCATAGCAGCAGGCGGGCAGGGCGTATTCCTTTTAACCGCCATTTCCTGCGGCGCGGTCTTTATGGGCTCAAATACCTATATCGGAAACGGCCCTAATTTTATGGTCAAGGCGATTGCCGAAGAATCAAAGATTAAAATGCCGTCATTCTTCGGGTATATGGTTTATTCAATATTGATTCTTATACCGATATTTGTCCTGGCCACCTTTATATTCTTCCGCGGATAACGGTATTACGGTTCCTTGACCGAGAAGAGGTAGCCGTCCGGCGTGGCGAGATAAACCGTGCCCTCATTCAGGTCAGCATAGCGGGCCGGGAACAGCGAGAGGTCGTATTTTTCCTTTATCTCCAGGCGTTCGCCTGTCCGGAGCGCATACAACGTCTTATTATCCAGTCCGATTACATAAATACGTTTCTGTCCCCTGACCAGGAAATCACGGGCGTCCTCAAATTTCCATCTTGGCTTTGCCTTGCGTATCACCTTTTCCCGGTCCGGTTTTGACGGATCCTCATCCTTAACAATAACGGAACTGGTTACCAAATCAATGGCATAAAGCCCGTTGTTCTCGCTGTAGGCATATAATGTCTTGGAGATAATTTCCTGAATGGTCGTTGTCGGCACGTTTTCAGCCGCGGCGCTTCCCTCTTGAGGCGGAGGCGCCTGGGTTTTTACGGAAACCTTGGTGACCATCCGGTCCAGTTTCATCGGCGCGCTGACGGCCGAGCCGGTCTCAAACTTCCACAGAAGCAGGCCGGCATAGCGGTCAACCCCGTATATCGCAAAATCAGTGGAGGGAACATAAAGTATGTCCTCATCAAGTATCATATCCGTAACAATGCCTTTCTCGGTCTGGAAAGACCATAATAACTTGCGCTCTATGGTATCAAAGGCATAGACCCTTCCGTTATGGGAGCCGAAATAGAGGGTAAGATTCTCGTAAAGCGGCGTGGTGCTAACCGGGTCAGCCACCTTGAACCAGTCCTTTTCATATTTTAATGTGGTATCAACCTGATAGACGCGGTGCATATCCAGCGAGCCGATAAAAACCGAGGCAATGGTGGCGCAGGGCGTGGTGCCGGGGACAAATTCCAGTTGCGCCTGCCAGAGAATCGTGCCGACCGAACGGTCTATGCAATATAAACTCCCCCGGCAGGTCAGGTAAATCGTGTCCCTCAGGCGCAGTGACAGGAATTCCTGCTGGAGCGCCTGGAGTTGCCTTTTCCAGGACTTGAGTTTGTCCTCATCGCGGTCTTTCCTTTTGCTCTCGCCCGATATTTCCTTTTCCACGGCCGCAAGGTCTTTCCTCAACGCCGCCTCTTTCTTGGGCAGGTCGCCGACCGGAGAAATGAAATAATCAATGGAGGCGGGCAGTTGCACCTGCCACTGCCTGAAACCGGTTTTGACGCTCAAACTATACAGGCGATGGGCATTGGTTTCCACATAGAGCGAGTCGCCGTATTTGGACATCTGCCGTATTTTCTCGCCGCTGAAGACCGCTTCCCAACCGATTTGGTTAAAAGGCAGGTTTTTGGCTATCTGGCCCCGATAATACTCCATCCGTTTTACATCGCTGCCGCGCAATTCAGCAGCAGGCATATTATCCGCCGA
>JBFMDM010000126.1:0-6455 GCA_040753835.1 Planctomycetota bacterium | reverse complement strand
TCTGTAGGTTGAACGGTTTTGTTGTTGGCGTGTGTTTTGGGCGTCATTATTGCGGTCTTCATTGGTTACTCCTCTTAGTCGCTGTTGGGCTTTAGCCCTTACAGCGACTTAGATCCCGCCGAATGGCGGGATTTTCCTTGACTCCTTATAGGATGTCTTTTACAGTTTGTTAGGTTGAATGAATTATATTTATAGCAGATATAACCAATATTGTCAATATTTTGTCAGATATTTTGACCCTGTATCCCGCCCCGTTAGATTAGAACGTGGTGTGGGGTTTTTTATTGCAATAGTTTTTCCGCACGGTTGCGCTGGATTACCGGCAGGTTATCCAGCGTGAATACGTTCTTTATCCGGTTCAGCAGGTCAAAGGTATCCTGTTCAGTAGTGTCTGCATATAGAATGAAGTGGTGGAGCGGCTTATTACCAGATACTCCAAACGAGATAGTGGTATTTGAATCCTCAAGCGTGGTCTTGAGATAATGGGTGACGGGCTTTTCAGGCGTGATAGCGGCAATGGTCAGGCCCTTGACGATTCTCTGGGCCAGCCAGTATGAGTCATTGAAGGATATGTCCATGGACTGTTCGGTCGGTATTTTTCCCAGGTTATATCCTGATGAAAGGTATTCTGCGCCCGGCAGGGCGGACATCTTGTCCTTGAGCGCGGTGGCAAGATATGATTGCGGGATAAGATATGAGTTATGGAATTCATTGATGCGGCTTTCTATAAACACCTCGCAGATAGGCAGGTTTTCGTAGAAGTTGAAAAGGTATTCGTCGTCGCCTATAGTGTCTGCCCGAAGACGGGTAATGAGCGGTCCAGATATTTCACTTTCTAATGAAGCCACTTGACCTAACTCGCCAAACCCACTATTAATAGCGCCTTGAAGAGCAGCGAAGCCTCTTTTCTTTCCGTCTACTAAATCCAGGTTAGTAAATAACCCGGTGGAGAAGTTCCTGACTATCCAGGAGTTAATAAAATATGAATAACCAAGAGATGGCACATAAAGGCGGCATCCGCTGCGATATTTCTGTGGTAATTTTATCTTAAACCGGTCGTTCTTTAACCGATAACCTTTATCGTCTGTGGCTGATACAGATAGTCCTCCGTGAGGATATTTTACGCTGTATTTGGGCGCCTGGTTCTTGGCTGTGTCAAAGTACACATAGAAGTATTTGGTGGTCTTTGCCTCAATGGGCTTGCGGATTATCCAATTAAGAATAAATTTTGGATTAAACTTTGTATCCGAGAAATATATGGACTTATCTATCTGATAGGGGACTTCGGTAATGGGCGTTCCTTCCTTTGAGTATTCTATGACCCGGATTGACTGCGGGTCAAACTCCAGTTCTACAAGTGAATATGGCGCAACGGTTGATTCCTGCAATAATTCCGCAAAATTAAGTTCTATTTCTACCGGATATGCAAATTCTTCTTTTCCTATGGCAGGCCGGGCAACCGCATTTTCTACCGTAATCAGGACTCGGTGATGTACCCGCCGGTCCCACCAAGTAAATGCTTTTTCTATCTCTGCGGTAGGCGGTTTGATTTTTGGTTCTACCAAACGTTCAGGCAATTTAGCGAGCGAAACGCCAACTTCATCAGGAGTCGGGAAACCCTCGGAGAGGATTGCTACAGAGACGGCTTTCTTCTTATCCTGCCAAGCGGTCTTGGTGGCCTCAAATGATTTCGCTGTTGCAGTTTCAGTAATAGCATATCGTTGAGATATGAGTTTTATGTATTCTTCTTGTAGTGAATGCATTTCTTTCGACGCTTTATCAAATGACTCCACGCACTGCTTTTCAATTGACTGGCGGTCGCTATCGCGCATAGAATGTTTCCAGCCGTAGAATGTGTGACGATAAGTACCGCTGATTTCTCGGGCGGTCAGGAATCGTTCGGCAAATGTCTGGTATAGCAGGGCCGAATAGCGCCAGACATCTAATACTTCCCTGGAACGCAGGGATTTTTCCTGCAGGGATGCTATCTTCTTTTGCGCCTCATCAGAAAGGGATTTTATTTTCCTAAGTGAACCGTAGAAATGGGGCGTATTCAGGTGGATACCGCTTTTGAACGGGTCTGCGAATAGATTTCCAGAGACGATATTATTTCTGATTAATTCATTACAGGATGAAAGAAGATTTATGATTTCCTGCGCCTCGTTACTATTGATGCCGAATAATGAATGGGTCAGGTTGGCGCTGAATTTATGAGCATCCGTACGGTCCGGCAGCCAGGCGCACACGGCTGTAAAGGCAATCGGCTCAAGGCAGGCCTCAAAGAATGACGACCTGTCTTCAGGATTCTGACAGAGCATCAGTCCCATTATATTATGGCTGTTATCCAGATGCCTCAGTCCGGCCTGGCTGGCATTATAGATGTTCATGTGAACTGCCTTGATGTCAGGCAACAAGTCGCCCTGGAACGAGAGCCGCGGGCAGAGTATCTGCTCCAGGCCTTCTTTCCTGAATGATTCTATCTGCTCGTAGTAATTGCTGATATTGTATGTATTATCCTGCTCAAAGGTATTTGCGACAATGGTGGTCTTGGGCATCTTGGAATAGAACCTCTGTTCTTTCAGCACCGCATCGGCCCAGCCGAGCGGTCTTCTGCCCAGATGGCCGCATCTTGCTTTGTCCTTGCATATATGATGGGAACTGTTAGGCGTTATCATTGAGATATTGTTTACCAGTTTTATCTGATAGGCCGATGCCTCTTTGGTTAATTCTTCAATCCGTTCATCCGTCAATGAGGCGGACTGAAGCGCCAGGATATTCATTTTATAGTATGCTAGGAGGTGAATAAAGTTCTTGAGGTAATCAATCTTGGCATTATCTGGGACGTTTATCTGTACGCCGCGGCAATCAAAGAGCGGCCAGTCGTCAATCACTGCCGCCGGCAGGACCACCTGATTGCCGGCGTCTTTGGATATCAGTTGCCTGAAGGTCTGGGCCGCATAGAAGAGCCCTTGGGAGGAGTTGGCAAGAAGCAGGATTTTCCCCGGGCCTTTCCAGTCAGGTGTAATGGAGACCTTGTAGCCCTGAGGATGCAAATCAGGGTGAAGCGCAATCGCCTTATTGGTGGCGATGGCGTCAACCTTCCTGTCCCGTTGGGGGACTCCGATGATTATGGATTTCTCTGCAGAGACAAGCGCCTTGTCGTCAATTGAGAATGCCGTTTTCAGTCCCCATATCTTACTGAGGTCTTTGGCAATAAGTTCAGCGGCCAGGCGGGTGGTTTCATCAGCCGTGCTTTCAACGAACACGGTCCAGTCATCGTTCAGGACGCAGGGTTGTGATTTGCCGTGTGAAACCTGCCTGGGCTGGGGGATGATATTCAGGCGCGGGGTTGAATCAGAGGCGCTATGGCCAAATAAACATATAAACAGAACGATAACTGCAGAAACGCTGAGAAATCTGTAATGTTTCATTGATTACTGCGCCATTATGCTCATCTCAAAAATAGGCAAAAGCATGCTCAGGACGATAAAGCCCACGACCAGGCCCATAACGAGTATAAGAATCGGCTCCATCAGGGACAGTCCGATTTTGATGGTCTCATTGATTTCCCGTTCGTAGAACGCCGAGACCTCAAGAAGAACCTCGTCCAGGCGTCCGCCTTCTTCGCCCACCCTTATCATATTGGTCATAAACGGGAAGAAATGAGGGCTGTTCTGTAGTCCCTTGGACATTGAACCGCCCAGTTTCAGGTCATTGGCCACCTTGGCCAGGTCGTTCTTTATTATCTCGTTTGAGAGGGTTGGAATAACGATTTCCAGCGAGGCCAGGATGGGGATGCCGTTGGTGAGCAGCAACGAGAGCGAACTGGCCAGTTTGGCCGACTCGGTCTTCTTGATAAATTTGCCGACGAAGGGCAGGGTGAGTTTTAGCCGGTCCATTGCCTTGCGTTCTATGAGCGTTACGCCCTTGGTCAGTATCAGGAGCAGGATAACCCCGCCTATGAAGAGATACCAATATTCGGTAACGGTGTTGCTTACGGCCAGCAGAATCTGGGTCGGCAGGGGCAGGTCAATCTTGAGCGTCTTAAAGACATTCTGGATTTGCGGAATAACCACAGTTAGGAGGAAAACAATGTAGACAAGCCCGACTAGGGTTACGATGATGGGATAAGCCAGGGCTGAGCGGACGTGCGATTTTATTTGCTCCACTTTCTCGCGGTGCTCGGCCACCCGGCGCAGGATGGTATCCAGCGCGCCGCTGTCCTCGCCGGCCTTTATCATCGCGGTATAGAGTTGGTTGAATATCTTGGGATACTTGCCCATTGCGGATGAGAGCATATCCCCGCGCTTGACATTCTGGGCGATGTCCGCAATAATATTCTTGAAATGCCTGTTCTCGGTCTGTTCGGTGATGATAAAAAGCGCCGAGAGCAGGGGTAGCCCGGACTTAATCAGGGAAGACAACTGGTAGGTGAAGACATTCAGGTCCCGGACCGAGATTTTGCTGAACCAGGAACTGACCGTGATGGATTTGTCCTTGACCTCGCCGATGAGTTCAATATGGACAGGGAAAAGTCCCTGGCTGGTCAGTTTGCTGGCGATTTCCTGCTGGCTTTCGCCCTCCATCACGCCGTCCGTGAAATCGCTTGGTCCTTTCTTGGCTTTGTAGTTGAATAAAGGCATATTGGTCAGGATATCGGGTTATTAGGGTATCAGGCAATCAGGGGAAATACCTGATGCCGTAATTATTTAAACAATCCGGTAGAGAAATAGCGTTCCATCCGGTCCGGGATAATGGCCACCACATTCTTGTTTGACGGCATCTTTTTTGCAACCTGCACAGCCGCATAATAGTTGGCGCCGGACGAGATGCCCACCGGCATTCCCAGTTCCCGTATCAGCCGCTTGGCCATTTTGATGGCGTCAGAACTTTTGACCTTGACCACCTCGTCTATGATTTTGGTATCCACGATTTCCGGGATGAATCCGTCTCCGATGCCCTGAATCGGATGGCTGCACATCTCGGTTTCTCCGGAAAGTATGGCGGCCTCGGACGGCTCTACCGTTACAATCTTTGCCTTGATGCCGGCCTCCTTGAGCGCCGCGGCCACGCCCATCAGGGTTCCGCCAGTGCCGATGCCGGCCACAAAGGCGTCTATTTTGCCGCCGGTTTGGCGGATGATTTCCCGGCCCGTGGTCAGGCGGTGGACCTCAATATTGTCCTTGTTGGAGAACTGGCAGGGCAGGAAGACGCGCGGGTCTTTGGCGGCCATTGCCTGGGTGCGCACGACCGGCTCAAGGAACCCGTCTTTCTCAGGCGTGAGAATCACCTCGGCTCCGAACGAGCGCATTATTCGTATGCGTTCCTGGCTCATATGTTCGGGCATTACAATGATGACTTTATAGCCCTTAGCCGCGCCGACCATAGAAAAGGCAATGCCGGTATTGCCGCTGGTGGCCTCAACGATGATGGAGTCCTTCTTCAGAACGCCGCGCTTCTCGGCCATCTCAATGATATATTTGGCAATCCGGTCCTTGACGCTTCCGGACGGATTGAAGAATTCCAGTTTGCCGTAGATGGCGGGCTTGACCTTGATGCCGGACAGGCGGATGGGGATAATCGGCGTATTCCCGATGGTGTCAAGCACGTCATCAAGCACGCACAGGCAATGGTGTTTATTCAGCATAGAATACCACTAATGATACCATAAAACAGAGATGATGCAAAGAAATATTCGGATATTTATTGATGTTTGCTTTAATAATGGCACATTGTAGGAGCACCATTTAGTGCGCAGGATTTAAGAAACCATTTGTAGTAGCGCTATGAAGAAACCCAATGGAGATTTGAACTACGACAAGGTAAGCGGCCTGCCTGCCGCGTTCCACCCGGCGCAGGCAGGAGAAGTGGTGCAGATTCCGCTGGAGAAAATCATCCCCAACCGCTTCCAGCCCCGCAAGACCATAGAGAAGGAGTCGTTGCAGGAATTGATTGACTCCATCAGCACGCACGGGGTTTTACAGCCCATCGTTGTAAGACGTGACCCTAAACGGACGGATATTTATGAAATTATGATGGGCGAGCGCAGGTTCAGGTCCTGTCAGGCCTTGAAGAAAGACACCATCCCGGCCATCATCACCGAGGCCAACGACCAGCGGATGATGGAATGCGCCCTGATAGAAAACACCCACCGTAAGGATTTGAATCCCATAGAGCGCGCCAAGGCATACCAACTCCTGGCCGATACGTTCCATCTGACCCAGGAAGAAGTGGCAAAAAGGGTCGGCGCTGACCGGACTACGGTCAGCCATTTTATCCGCCTGCTCGGTCTTCCTCAGGAAATCCAGGACGATATCAGCCGCCATACGCTGTAGTGTTTCTTACAAAATGGGACAAATCGGGGTCTCCGAAAGTTTGCGGTTTAACCCCTCCCACGGGTCTTTTACTATCAGTTCCCTCTGCCTGATAGCCAGATTCTTTTCCTTCCGCCTCTG
>JBFMDM010000125.1:0-6590 GCA_040753835.1 Planctomycetota bacterium | reverse complement strand
GACGGGCTTGTCCGTCTTTGGCTCTGCGGGCTTATCTAACGCTTCAGCCGGTTTTGCCGGCTCACTGAAAGTAGCCAGTCCAGCCAATGCGACCATCAGGAATAATGCCATAATAACAGGATTTCTCATACTATATTAAACGAATGAAACAGGCATTCAGCCCAATTTATTTAGGATTTTAGCATATATTCTAGTAGTTGGTAAAGATTTACTTGACCCCGCACATACTTTGTATTATAGTGATTATTAAATGGAACTTCTTATCATCTTTTAGGTTATTTCTATAAGTATAAGATGATTAAATAATATCGCGGCCCCTAAAAATACGGCCATTATTTCTGATCGCGAGAGTAATTTATATCTGTTCGCGGTTAATGATTACTATTAGAAACCCTAATACCGATATAAAGTATGTGCGGGGTTGACACTTAAAGTAATGCCGTTTATTATATTATGAAATCGTCCTCATTCGTGCATCTGGCGTCGCAATTATTCCAATATGCCCGACGCTATCTGGGCCTGATAGTGATAGCCACCGTATTAATCTTCTTTTACACCTTTATTGCCCAGGGCCGGTGGCTTCTGATATATCCGTTCATCAAATACTGCCAGGCGCTGACCGGCGCATATACGATGAGCACGCCGGTTGACCAGATTCCCCACATCGGCGGCGAATTTGGCCGCAAGATAATCGTCATCATAGAGGAATGGGTCCGCGGCGCCACGCTCAGGCAGTCGCTCTTTAACATCGGCTGGGTCATATTAATACTGGGCCTGTTAACCGCGGTTATGAACTATCTCAAGGATTACCTCCAGGGACTTGTCACCCTAAAAGTAATAGTGGATATCCGCAACCGCCTGTGCGCCCATCTGCTCACGATGTCCCTGCGCTTCTTTAACGAGAAGAAGACCGGCGACCTGCTCTCCCGGATGACCAATGACATCGGGGTCATCCAGAATTCCATAAATTTCCTGTTCGGCGATATCATCCAGCAGCCGCTGACCATACTGATGGCCTTCGTATTTATGTTCATCCTTGACTGGCAGTTGACGCTGATTGTGATATTCATCGTTCCGGTTATGGCGATACCGGTACTGCTTTTGGGAAAACGTATCAGAAAGGCGCGCAAAACCAGTCTGGCCAAACTGGGCGATGTCACCGAGTCAATGCACCAGATGTTCTCCGGCATCCGAATTGTCAAATCGTTCCAGATGGAGCATGCGGAAATCCGGGAACTGGAAAAAGAAAACGAGTCGTTCCGTAAGAAATCGCTGAGCATCGTGCGGGTAAAGTCATTGGGCCTGAGTTTCATAGAGTTTGTCGGCACGGTAATGGTGCTTTGCGTGCTTTTCGGGGCGGTCTATCTGATAAAACACGGGCGGCTGGATATACCGCTGGCCGGCACCTTTGCGTTCTATCTGGCCACCTGCATCAAGCCCATCAGGGTGCTCACCACCAGTTACAACGCCCTGCAGGAATCATTCGGCGGGGCCGAGCGGGTGTTTGAACTGATGCAGCAGAAACCGGACATCATAGACGCTCCGGACTCCGTTATGATGTCTGAATTCAAGCGGGATATCCAATTCAGGAACCTGTCGTTTACCTATAACGATGATTCGTCGGACTCAATCCGCCGACCGGCCCTGAGCAATATCAATCTCGCAGTCCGGTCCGGTGAGACCATTGCCATTGTCGGCCCGACCGGCTCGGGCAAATCAACCCTGCTGGACCTGCTCTGCCGGTTCTACGACCCGACCGAAGGCCGCATAGAAATAGACGGGTTTGACCTGAAGAAAATCAGGCGGAGTTCGCTCCTGAGGCAGATTGCCATTGTCAGCCAGGAGACCTTCCTCTTCAACGACAGCATCCGCAATAACATCAGTTACGGCAAACCCGAGGCAATCCTGGAAGATATAAAAGAGGCGTCCAGAGCCGCTTATATTGACGAGTTTATTGAAGGGCTTCCGCAGAAATATGAAACGGTTATCGGCGAGCGGGGCGTGAAACTCTCGGGCGGCGAGCGCCAGAGAATCGCCATCGCCCGGGCCCTGCTCAAGAATCCCAGGATTCTCCTCCTGGACGAGGCCACCTCGGCCCTGGATTCAGCCAGCGAGAAAATCGTCCAGGCCGCCATCAATAACCTGATGAAGAACCGGACCACCTTTATCATCGCCCACCGGCTTTCCACGGTCCAGCATGCGGACCGGATTATTGTCCTTGATGAAGGCAGAATCGTTGAGGAAGGCAAACACGATGAATTAATAAAACAAGGCGGATTATACAGCCGCCTTGCCCCGTTAGAAAGACCTCCGAATGATGATAATGCTCAAAATAAACTATAATCCCAGCCGTAAGAACTCCGCAGAGACCGCGCAGCGAACTTTCTAACGGGGCTGGTAGGAACACTGCAGGTAGTTTCAGCCGAATAACTATATGAACAACCGCGGTAATGTAACTATTGCGACGCTTCTGGTTATCTGCGCCATTATCGTCCTGCTCGGAATCGCCCTTAACGCCTATAACCAGATACAGCTGGAATTGACGCACTGCCACCTGGATAAAATCCGCGCCAAGATGCTGGCCCACCAGGGCCTGGCCATTGCCTTTGATGAATTAAGTTCGCTTGACTTTGACGGAATAACGAACCCGCCTAACCAGGCCCCGCCTGGCGGACTGGCAGGCAGTCGGGCAGACCTGCCGGGCCGCAATAGCGCCGGATGGTATTACTACGGCGAAGACCTTGACGCAAACGGATTGCTGAGCCGGGGCGAAGACCAGAACGGAAATCACATCCTTGATACGGAAACATGCTCATTAAAAGACGCCCTGAGGCCGTCTTTTATGATGACAGACCAGAACGGCATACCGGTATCTATCCGTCTCACAAACGGGGCGCGGATGGGCTATTCAGGCGAACTCACCAGGACCTATGCGGAGGGACGGGATATCTATACCCTGAAAATCACTGACTGCCACAGCCAGATTTATCTCAACGGCGAGGACGATGGCTCAAGGCAACTTCTCAATAACTTGGGCGTGATTCTCCGGGTTTCGCCCGATATCCCGGGCAATGCCCTGGGCAACTACATATTTGAGAAGAGGAACAAAAAGCCGTTGCGCCGGTTTACGGTCAAGGAGGAACTGGAAAGCATACTCCCAAAGCCGGTCTATGAGAAAATAAAACCCTATGTAACCCTCTACGGGCAGGCCGATACCAGTGTCATCAAACCGCCCAGCCGGCGGCTGAACGAAGGCGCGGAGATATTCTCATGGAAACAGCTGATACCCGATGATTTGGCGCTCGAGGAACGCAATCCAATAAACATAAACACCGCGCCCAAGCCGGTCCTGATGGCCGCCCTGGCAAACCTGGAAGGCCTCTATCTCCAACAGGGCCCCGGCGATGAGGCGAAACTGGATAATATCAAGGATGTTTTCAGCAATACACTGGAAAAACCGCACGGCCGGATAGGGCCGCCCGGATTGAGCATCGGCAAACTGAAATCGGTGAATCTCAGAATGCCGGAGAATACGAATATCATAGAAGCCATTGCCGAGCGGATTATAGAGGAAAGAACCGTTTCCCCGTTCCTGGAATGGCAGGCATTCAATAAATTCTGCGATGTCCTGATCCAGGAGGAATTCTTCGGCGACATCTCATCGCCCGAGGGCTATGAACTGGCCCAGGCGCGGGCCGACCTGATAAAGGCCAATGCCAATCCCAATACGCTCCTGAACAAGTTCAATCCGGACCGGGTCGTCAACCGCCTGCTGGATAAATCAGACCTGGTGACCTACACCACTGAATTCTGTTTCATCCCGCGCGGCTATTTTGAGGTTGAGTCGCAGGGAATGGTCCTGAGGCCGGCGCTGGGAGGCGAGATGATTCCGGAAGCGGATTATCTCACCCGCGGCGTGGCCAGGGTCTATGAGATTCACAGCCAAACCACCCAGGCCGACTTCAGCAAGGGCCGCATCAGCCGGCAGGCAAAAGGAAACGGCGAGACGCTCCAGACCTATCCGCAGCCGGATATTGACAATCTCACAAACGGCTGTTATGAGGACGGACAGATTGCCCTGGCCGGCGTGGAAAACCGCTACCAGGACAACCGGACAACCCTGGCTCTGCACTTCAACAAAACCCTCAAGGCCGGGCATTCCAAAGGCAAGGCGCAACCGCTGGAAGTGGAAGGAAACAACCTCACTGACGGTTCGCTCTTTAACGGCGGCGTCTTGTATCCGGACGGCGTCTATTCCGATTCCGGCGCCTGCCCGACTTATCCGTCAGAGGATAATTTTGTGGACGGCGTTGCCAACGAGCAACTCACCGGCAAGAAACACTTCCGCGGCGCTGTTTCGTTCTGGCTCAAGCCCAATTATTCCCAGAACTCGGCCAAGCCACGCACTGTCTTCTCCTTAAACCGGGCATCGAACAACCAACCGCATCCTAAATACAAATACCAGACATCACAGCATATATTTTCCATAATAGCGTTTCCCCGTGCCTACCCTTACAACACGGACGGCGATACCCTGTCATACTCGCTCAGGACCACACCGGCCGGACGGTATCTCTGGTTCTGGGATTTTGATGAGAGTTTGGGCAACCAACCCCGGTCGTATGTCTTTGCCAACAGCGACCCGGCCAATGACAGCCAGCACCGCTGGCTACATATCGGCATTGCCTGGGACACCCATCCCAAGTCGGTCCGAACCGCCAAACCCTGCCCGGCCTGCGCAACCCAGCCAGACGAAAGACAATGGCTGCTCAGTGGCTACTGCCGCCACTGCACCGGCACCGGCGAGGTCTCGGAGGTAAAGGTCTATCCGTCCGATGTCTATGCCTTCTGCATCAACGGCGACGACTCGCAGGCGAAATACGTCTACCGCCAGCCGGAATTGTTCCCGCCTGATATTATCCAGCAGATTGACTTCGCATCAGCCAACGCCATCCGCCTGGGCGAGAGTATTGACAGCGCCTTCTGGAATTTCTCAGGCGACTTCACCATTGACGAGGTTGTTATCAGGATTCCGGACAGCGTCAAATCAGCCAAGGCATCATTCAAAGATGAATTCTCCGGCGGCAGATATTACAAGGGACAGGGAACCTTCACATCCGGAACAATAACCGTAAAGACAGGCAAGGATAATGCCGTGAATGATAAAACCAGGATTATCCCGCTATGGACCGCTTATTACCCGCCTGACTGGAACTCCGCAGAGACCGCGACAGCGAACAGCGATTCAGGCAATATCCTGCTTCAGTTGCTCAACGATTCGGACGAGCCGGTTTCGGCTGTTTATGACAGACAGGGAACGACTATTGAGGTGCCGGGAAGCAAGATTAAGTACAAGGCCATCTTTGACACGCGCGGCATCGGTTCCGATAAGCCGCTGCTGGAATCGCCGTTCCTGGATGACGTTAACCTGATTATTTTCAGGAACGAACCGGAAATAATGGAGCAATTTGTAATAGAAAATTAAAATGCCAATAATGAATTATCGCCGGTTATTGATGCTCTGCCTGTTGGCCGTGTCCATACCGACCGTCTGGGCGGAAGATAACGAAACGATATCGGTTAATTCACCATCAGCCGTATTTGTCAATGACGCCACGATAGATGCGCCTATTACCATCTCCGGCCTAAGCAACCTTCCGACCGGAACTGCCCTGAGAATCACCGTATCCGCCAAGGTAAGTTCGTTTGCCGGAGGACGATTCAACATATTGAACACCTATCGCACGGTTATCGGCCCGGACGGCCGATGGCAGTATGCGCTGAGGCCAAACCAGGATATGCCGTTCCTGGCCGAAACATATAAGATTGAAATCGGCACGGGCGCCGGAATGTCATCCTGCCATTTTATCAGCATCGCCTCGCCGATTTCCTCCAAACGGCGCCAGCAGGAGATACACTCCCTTTACCAGGCCGTATCCGACACCTGGAATCTTGACAATGAACTCAAGGACTTCATCAACGACATAGAAGACATCAAGCAAAGAAAAACCAGCTGGGAACGGCAAATCCAGCAAGCCATCGGACTGTATAACAGCCCCGAGGAGGCGCTGGCTATGGCTATAAGAAAATGGCGCGAATGGGAGCCGGATTTCACCAGAAAGATGGAAATCCTTTCGGATTCGCTGCAGACCCGGCCGTCACAGACCGGCTTTATCGCCGTCCAGGAACAACTCTCATATCTGTCCGGCGGTCTCTACGAGAAATACGCCCAGTACCGCTCGGAACTGCTGGGCTCGCCCAGAAAGATATCATACTATCACGCCAACGCCGGTCTGCTGGCCCCGGCTGATAACAGGAATAATATCCTTTCCATTATGGAGAAAGAAATTGTATCCAAGGTATTCCAGGACACGCTTTCCCTGATGGAATATATTGACCGTCACATCGCAAATCCGGACAAGTCACAGTGGCAGAAGGCGCGGAACGAATCAATCCGGCTGTGCACCACGCTAAAGAATGAAATGGAATACTATTACCGGATGGGCCTGTTTCACCGGGCTCCCAACAAACACTTCGCCAAGGAAAGCCGTGATTTGACCGACCTGATTGACACGTTTTCCCTGCTGCTA
>JBFMDM010000124.1:0-6706 GCA_040753835.1 Planctomycetota bacterium | reverse complement strand
AGGAACAGAAATGGGACGGCACGGTGGTGGTAAAAACAGACGATAAGCCGCAGTCGTATCCGTATTCCAAGACAATCTCACACCGGTACACGGAGAAAATAGCCCTTATCACTTCAGACCAACTGAACTTTGAGTCCGAACGTACTTATCTCTCATCGTTGGTAAAATCCAATATGCCTGACGAGGGCAAAAAGGCAATGACGACCTCGCTGGAAGACAAGACCCTGGTTTTGGAATGCAAGAATTACCAGGTTGTTTCCTGCACCAAGACCGCGCCCAAGGACGCCACGGTCATCAAGGACGACTACGGCTATGTCAATGCATTCAACTGGTTCTATGCCTGCCTGCCCGGGGCGGATAATGCCCTGGCGATTGGCGCTACCTACCCCATAAAGAACGGCGAATTGGCCCGGACCATCTTTAAGGACCGCTATAACGATAAGACCTGCGTTGTCATAGGAAACGGCGTGCTGGAAGAGGTGGCCAAGTCAAGGAAAACCCTTTTCCCGCGTATCCTGATTAATCTCAAGGTCAAACAAAAGGCGGACAATACCGAATCAAACGTTGAACTAATCGGTTTCTGCAAGATGGCGCTCAGCGACACGCCTTCCGTAGAAATGGAAATCGCCGGACCATTCACCATTACCCAGCCGGCGGTTGTCCAGGATGGGAAAAATATATTGTCATCCGCTAACGGCAACCTCAGGATTAAAACCAAAGTGACACTAAAGAAATAATATAGCAAGACCAATGAAGCAATTATTAATAGCGCTTGTTATTTGTTTTGTGTCGGTTTCAGGGATAAATTGCGGAACTGCGCCCGCGCAAACCCAGCCCAAAGAACCGGGTTCAGGCATCTATAAAGGCGATTTGAAATGGGCACAGATAGAGCACATCCTGCATTCCTCATCGGTCGGCCGGGTGATTACCCTGGGAGAGGAATACCCTTATTCGGTGCCGGTGAGTTTTGTCTATTTTGAGGGGAAAATCTGCATCCATTCCAGCCAGCGCGGGACAAAGATAGAGAATATCAAGAAGAACGATGCGGTTTGCTTTGCCGTGGACCGGTATAACGAGCGGGAGGGCTGGGCGAGCATTAATATCTTCGGCAGGGCCAATGTCGTCAACGACGCGGCAAAGAGGGGCGAACTGATGGCCAAGTTTGAGGCGGCCTATAACGCCTTGCCTGATAAGGTAGAGCCGTCAGTGGCATCGGTCGCCGAAACCAAGCCGCTTAATATCCCGGTGGCGATGATAGAAATCATCCCTGAGAAAATCACCAACCGGGTGTTGTCGGTGCCGCCTTCCTGGCTGACCAAGTTTCCTTATATAGTCGGAAAGATACCAGGAGATAAGGAGATTGCCTCGGGCGCGCACGGCGGCAGCGCCAGGGAGATGCCACAGGAGACAATCAAATGGACTTTATTATCGTGCGCGATGGGGCGGCTCAACACCTTCGGTCTCCAAAGGCGACTCGCTCCGGCGAGCGGAAAATATCCCGATTCCACGCCGGTGAATTACAGTTACTTTGACGGCAAGGTTTATATCCATTCACGCAACTACGGCGCCAAGATTGACAACCTGAAAGCCGGCCGGAAGGTTACCTTCTCGGTTGACCGGTTTACGGACAAGCGGTGGCTGAGCGTCAACGTCTTCGGCTCGGCACGGCTTATCAGCGACCCCGACGAAATGGCTGTGCTGATGGGAAAATACACGGCCGCATTTAACAACGAGCCGGAGGATATTGACGAAGCGGTTGAAGATGTAAAGGAGCCGGATGCCGGTATGAAGGACAGTATAGGAAGAATGGCCAAGCGGATGGTCCTGATTGAGATTACGCCCGAAGAGATAACCGGCCGGACCAATAATGTCAAACTGAACACGGCAAAACTGCCGTATACGTTAAAGGATAAGTTATTTAAGGAATAAGAAAGTATACCCTACGGGCACAAGTAAAAATGCAACCACAGATTACACGGATTTCGCAGATTGGCATTGGATTGCAGGAAATAAGTCGGTTTTACCCGCCTGTCTCGGCGGGGTCTATGAAATCTGCTCCCGCTGGAGGTCTGTGGTACGAAGCATTATCCTATGAATAAAGATGAAAGGAATCATAAAATCATTGGAGTTGGAACAGAGGAGCATTGTATTTTATTGGACGAAGCACAAATTGCTCTACGAACCCTGACGGATTCTCAGAACGAGAACCTGGAACGGGTAAATACCCTTAAAACAAGCAGGTTTAAACGGGGCTGCGTATTAATTTCGGCGAGGAATCATTACGTTTCAGCAGATTCGTTAATTAAGGCCGTAGATTTCACCGATTAAAATCTGTGTTATCTGTGAAATCTGTGGTTACGAAGTTTTCTTATTAAATAGATAGAAAGGACTTTTAAAATGGCGCATAGTTTATCAGCCCGGAAAAGGGCAAGGCAGGGTCTCAAAAGAAAGATGCGGAACCAGACGGTCAACTCGCGGATAAAGACGGATATCAAAAAATTGCGCTTGATGCTGACTGCAACCGAGGGTAAGGACAAGTTGGCCGATAAAATCTGCGAGTCGTATAAACTGATTGACCAGGCCGCGAGCAAGGGCGTGATTCACAAGAACAAGGCGGCCCGGCTTAAGTCGCGGCTGACCCTGGCGGTCAATAAGGTTGCCAAGAAATAGAATACCATTCCATACAATGAGTATGGGGACTAACAATGCCATTCCGATCCCTCCCGGTGGGACCGGTGTTCGTTCCGCTCCTGTGGGCGCTCACGGTCTCTGCGGAGTTCTTTACCTGGTTGCCACGCCTATTGGCAACATGGATGACATTACCCTCATGGCTGTGAAGGTCCTTAAAGAGGTTGACCTGGTTGCCTGCGAGGATACGCGGGTTACAGCAAATCTGCTTAAGCACTACCAGGTTAAAAAGCCGTTGGTGCGGTATTTTGAGCCGGCCTGGCAGCGGAGCAAATATAACAAAGACAGGCAGGGCCAGGCGATAATAGACAAACTTGCATCGGGCCGGAATATTGCCTTGGTTAGTAATGCCGGCACACCACTGATTTCAGACCCGGGCTACGAATTGGTGCGCCAATGTCTTGATAATAATATTCCGGTAAAAGTTATACCGGGCGCCTCGGCGCTGGTCTCGGCCCTGGCCCTTTCCGGCCTGCCCTCGGACCGGTTCATCTTTGAGGGATTCCTGCCCAGAAAACCGTCCAAACGAAGGAAGCGTCTCCAGGAAATTGCTTCAGACCCGCGCACGATAATCATCTATGAATCACCCTATCGTATCCTTAAAACACTATCAGAGTTAAAGGATATTTTGGGTAACCGCGGGATTGCTCTGGCCCGCGAGATGACCAAGTTCTACGAGGAGGTAATCAGAGGCAATATTGATGAGGTAATAAAGCGGATTGCGGGAAAGAAAATAAGGGGGGAGTTCACACTGGTTGTCCAGGGGAGAAAACCCGATTAATTATAAACTTATCCAATTTATGCCCTTTCCGCATTATTTTATCAAACTTTCTGATAATGAACGAGAAGAGGTTTCAAGGAAACTGCAGAATTATAGCATTACAAACCGGCATGTTAAACGCAGGCGATTGCAGTCAATCTGGTTTTCTAATCAGAGATTAACCGAGGAACAAATAAGCAAACGGTTAAAAGTTACTTGCAGAACCGTACAGAGGTGGTTTCGGCTGTACCGCCAAAAAGGGCTAAATGGCTTTTGAAGCACGACATTTTTCGTATCCTGTTTTACTGGAAATGTCGTGCTTGCCTTGCCAGATGGCATTTTCGCCTGCCAGAAGATATGCCTAATTGTGCTTATCCACCGCATAATCCAACCAAAAATACCCCTAAACAGGGGGACTATACTATACCCTCCCTCGGACTATACTGTATCTTCTACTGAAGGGTACAGTATAGTCCCGTAGGGGATACTGTATAATCCCATAGAGGGTATAGTATCTACTATTGGAGGGTGCAGTATAGTCCCATAGAGGGTGGTGTATCTACATAGGGAGGATAGTGTATCTACCCATAGACGGTACACTATCCTCTATGGGTAGATACAGTAGTGTCCAATGGAGAGTGTAGTATCGTCCCGTAGAGGATATATTACCCTCTATTGGAGGGTATAGTAACCTCTACTGGAGGGTATAGTGGCATCCGGTAGAGGGTAGTGTAGGGTCCGGGATGGGATAGAGTATCGTCCCTTGGAGTTTTTAGTTTAGTATCTGGTCGGGTCGTCTTCGTCCAGGTTGAAGAGATGCTTGTCAATGAACTTGTGGATGCTGGCCATATCCTGCCACCAGGCGCGAAAGTGCGATTTTTCGTGCTCCATACCATCGGTATGGGACGGTTCCCATTTATAGTTATAACCGATACAGCCGCTTAAAGCCGCCAGTGCAACCACGATAAATAATATTTTCTTTAGCATATAAATCTCCTTGTTAGCCACAGATTACACAGATTTATATCAATGTCAAGTAAAATGAGCAGATAACTTATGGAATCTTTGATGCCATAAGTTATAGACCGAAGGTCGTCTGCGAATTTTATCCCGCCAAATGGCGGGAACATATTATTATCTCGCGAATTAGACGACTGGTAGTAAATAACCTCTAACGGGGCCTGGCCTGCTCCTTCTCCCACCATTCCTTCCATTTGTCATAGTTCTCGCCGAAGGCGTGCGGGGTCATATTGCGCAATGCCCGGGCCGCGCAGAGCCGGACCTTTTCCCGGCCGTCCCGAAGCGCCTCAATAATTGCCGGAATGGATGATTTATCGTTGGTTTTCTGCAATGCCCCGATAATCTGCATCACGGTCCATTCGTCCTCTTCTTTCTGGATGCGCTCCATCAGGAACCCGGTGGCCTGCTTGTCCCCGATACTGCCCAGGGCCATTGCCGCATCGCTGCGAATCTCGGCATTCTCGTCCGTCATAAGGGTCATCAGGATATCCACGGCCTCAGGGCTCTTGAGTTGGCCGAAAATACTGATGATTTCCTGCCGGGTCTCTTTTTGCCGGGTGGCGATGACCTTATCCTTGAGATGCCCCATTAGGCCGTACGAGCGCAATTCGTCGGCCGTGCATTTCCGGGCGATGGAGATGATGGCGTTGGTTGCGGCCTTGCGCACCTCGGTGTCAGGGTCGTTAAGGTAATCAACCAGCATAACCAAGGATTCCTTGTCTTCGGCCGTGAACAAGGCGTTTATAATGGCTGTCTTGACCCTGGGCGATTTTTCCTTGGGCAGTTGGCCGCGCACGAGATGGGTTGTGGAGATATTTTTCATATACCTGAATGCATCCAGCACGGCCAGTTTTAATGTTTCGTCATCGCCGCTGAGCATCTCAAACATCGGCTTGACCGCGGCCGGAATCTGGTGCCTTCCTGACAGCAATATCACCCATTTCAGGATAACCGTCTCCCTGATTTCCTTGAGGAGAAGCAGGAGATATTCGGCTTCGTCCGCGGTCTGGGCAGCCAGGTCGTCAAACAATGTCCAGGGCTCCTTATCTTCAGGCAGGTTTATTATCTGGACGAGATGCTTGTTGATTTCCTTGTGCTTCTCGTTCTGGGCATAGGAATCCAGCAGGGCCTGGATGTTGCTGACCGGGGTCGGGGTGATTGGCTTAGAGGTCGAACAGCCTGTTTCCGGCGCGGGCGATATTTTGGGGGCCGGTTTGGGCGGCGTCCATTCCTCGGCCACAACTTCCTTTATCTGGTCTCGGTTGATAGTGATAGTGCCGTAGCCAATCTCCAGGGTGACGGCCTTATCGTTCTCGCTGACGATTTTGCCCTCCACGGTCCGGCCGTTCTTGAGATAAATCGCATCGGCAGGCAGATAAGAAGTAACAAGTAAAAGGCAAAAAGTAAGGAGTAGGATTTGTTTCATAGTTGCTTTGTCTCCTATTTGGTTTATAAGTTGATAAGTAAACCCACCTGACCGGACCTGCCTGCCGGCAGGCGGGTAGGTAAGTTGATAAGGGATGTTACTTATCACCTTATTACCTTATCTACTTTTATCAACCGTTAGCTTCTCGGCTTTATCCTTTTCTTAAACCCCAATACCTTGATATAAGGGTATCCGTCAGGCAGGACCGTGGTCAAACTGCCGTTAAAGGTAATAGATGTATTGCCGCCGAGTTCTTCTACTTCCCCGTAAATATCGCTGTTAGTGGAAACCAGGGTGCTGACATCCTCATAATCCTCAGCCAGGACACAGCCGTTGACCGTGGGGGTTCCGACCAGTGATATCTGTTCATGGGCGGCGTATAAGCCATTGCCATAGACATTGCCGCCGGCGCCGCGCATCTTCAGGTCCTTGCCGGCCATCAGGGCAATCCCGCCGCCGGACGGATGGGGTTGCAATGACGGACTGCCGGTTACATTGATATTTCCCGTGGCGATTACGGTCAAAGTCATCGGATTAGATGGGTCTCCGGCCGAGCCGCCTATGGCAACATCACTGCCGTCAAAATAATATACCCCGTTGTTTATCACGTTGGCGGTCTTGCTCCAGATGCCGCCGCTGTAACTCCAGCCGGCCGGCGTGGCAACGAGGGTATCACTCTGGTTGTAAACCAAGCCATCGGTTTTGAATATAAGCGTTGCCAGATATTTATACTCCGGCGGGTTAATCGGCGGGATATTGGTTTCGTCCGAATTAGGATTAGGCGTGCCGTCAATCTGGCCCACGCCGGCTGA
>JBFMDM010000123.1:0-6732 GCA_040753835.1 Planctomycetota bacterium | reverse complement strand
TATATTAGACGGGAAACCCGGAATTCCTCTCAAGGATTTTTATAAAATATCAAACAATTCCTGCATCTCCTCTTTCAACGCATCCTCATCAGTAACGTACTTTCTTATCTCATCCTTGATATATTCGCGGTATTTGCGCTTGACGCGGTGCAGGTAATTGCGCACATCGGTCTCGGAAATGCCGAACTGCCCGGCCATCTTTTTGTATGAAGTATCCTGGTCAGCCTGGCCAGTATTGAGATAGCATTCAAAAACATCAAGATAAACCCGGTCGGATGCGGTATCGAGCACATCTTTCAGGCGGTCCAGGGCCTGAGAAAGTATAGCCTGGGCCCAAGCCCGAGTCAGGATTTTCTCCGGAGTTTCCTTGTCAGCCGGCTCGTAGTGAATCTCCGTTTCTGCTTTGGCAAAGTCCAGCGACAGGAGAATCTTACTGCCGCCCCGTTTCTTGGCCTGAATGTATTCGCGCTCCCGGGACAGGAAATGATTCAACGCGGCCAAGATAAAGGTCCGGAATTTGCCCTTGTCACGGTCAACCGATTTTATGTACTCCTTTTCCAGGAATACGGTAAAGAACGACTGGGTCAGGTCCTTGGCCGTTTCCACATCATAGCCCTTGCGCCGGATATAGAAATAGACCGGCTTCCAGTAGGCGGAAACCAGATAATTAACTGCGCTCTGATATCCGGCTGATTTCTTGTTCTTGGCGCGGAGAAGCGAGGTCCAGTATGTCTTTCTGAAGCAATAATTATCCCAGCCGATTTGGGTTTCTTTGGCCATAATAAAAACCACAGATTACACAGGTTACGCCGATTACGAATCCAGATATTTCTTTAACAATTCCCGGACCTTATCGGGCTGGGCTTTGCCTTTGGATACCTTCATCACCTGGCCTAAGAGCGCCTCAAGGGCGGTCTTCTTGCCGCCTTTGTAGTCGCCGACTATCTTCTCGTTCTTTGATATGACCTCTTTGACAAACCCTTCAATGACCGAGTCATCGCTGATTTGAGATAATCCCTTTTGGCTGACAATCTCCGATGCGGATGATTTGCCTTTGAGCATCTCAGCCCAAACATCCTTAGCCGCGGTTGAGGTAATCTTCTTATCGTCAAATAGTTTTAATAGACCGACCAGACGGTCTGGCTTGACGCTCAACTGCCCGATTTCTACCTTCTTATCATTAAGATACCGCATCAGTTCACCGGCCAGCCAGTTGCTGACGCTCTTGGGATTGTCGTATAACTTCACGCATTCCTCAAAATAATCAGCCAGCATCTTGTCCTGCAACAGCACGCCGGCATCGTATTCGGACAACTGGTATTGCCTGATAAACCGTTCTTTCCGCTGGGTCGGTAATTCAGGAATGGACTTTCTTACTGCATCAAGCAGACTAGCAAAAATGGTAAAGGGCATTAAGTCCGGCTCAGGGAAATATCTGTAATCCTGGATTTCCTCCTTGGAACGCATAGACCGGGTTTCGGATGCCTCTTCATCCCAGAGCCGGGTCTCGCCGACCACTTCCTTACGATCATTCAGGAGCGTGGCCTGACGGTTGGCCTCAAACTCCAGGGCCTTGGCCACGGCCTTGAATGAGTTAAGATTCTTGACCTCGGTCTTGGTGCCTAATTTGCTGTCCCCTTTTTTACGCAGGGAGATATTGGCATCGCACCGGAGCGAGCCCTTTTCCATATCGCAGTCCGAGACGCCCAGATAAATCAGGATGGATTTTAGCGCAATCAGGTATTGGTACGCCTCATCCGGCGAGGTAATCTCGGGCTGGGACACGATTTCCACCAGCGGCACGCCGGCCCGGTTCAAATCAACTAAAGAACTAAAGGACGGAGAAACTGAAGAACTTGTTCTTTCGTTATTTAGTTTTTCAGTTCCTTCGTCTAAATGTATTAACTTACCGGCGTCTTCTTCCAGATGCACGCGGGTTATCCCTATCTTCTTACTGCCGGACTGTTGGACTGTTGGTCTACTCCCTATCTCCAGCCACCCGTTCTGGGCAATGGGGATATCATATTGCGATATCTGGTAGTTCTTGGGCAGGTCCGGATAGAAATAATTCTTGCGGTCGAACTTGGTGGATGCGGCGATATTGCAATTAAGCGCGGTCGCTACCTTGAGGGCGTATTCAAAGGCCTTTTGGTTCATCACCGGCAGGACCCCGGGCATACCCAGACAGACCGGGCAGGTCTGGGTATTGGGCTCGGCTCCGAATGTGGTGACGCAGTTGCAGAAGAGTTTGCTGTCCGTCTTTAACTGGGTGTGCACCTCCAGGCCGATAACTATTTCGTAGTCCATATAATCAAATTCTGCCACTAAGACACCAAGAAATTCGCTAACGCGCTCACTGCGGTGTTCCCCGAATTCACTTCGGGGGTCTCTGCGGAGTTCGCTTCGTTGCACTACGCGGTCTCTGCGGAGTTCTTTGTGCCTTTGTGGCTAATATTTACCATTTCTTATTGACTATTTCCATTTATATGGTAGAAAATTCTTTAAGGAGGTAATCAATATGATAAAAAAGTTATTGTTATTGTCAGTCACAATAGTAATGTTTAGCGGATGCATATTCCTGCCCTCGCTTGACCTGGATAAGAAGTGGGAAGAGCAGTTCGTGACCGGAGACGAGGACAGCCGTGATAAGATTCTCATCCTGCCCATCCAGGGCGTGATTATGAGCCAGGAGAGTTCGTCTTTCCTGTCCTCACGGAACGCCTGCACACCGGATAAGATACAAGAATTATTGAAACTGGCTGATGACGATATCCATATCAAAGCGATGGTTCTGGCCATCAATTCACCGGGCGGCGGTGTGACGGCCAGCGACATTATCTACCGCACCATCAAGGAATTCAAGCAAAAGCATCCGGACAAGCCGATTATCGCCCTGATGCACGACACGGCCGCCTCGGGCGGTTATTACGTCTCCTGCAGCGCGGATTACGTGATGGCGCACCCGACCAGCATCACGGGCAGTATCGGCGTAATCTCAATGTTCCTCATCCTGGAAGACCTGATGGGCAAAATCGGGGTCGAGACCGTGGTGGTAAAATCCGGCAAGGCCAAGGACAGCGGCTCACCCTTCCGCAAAATGACGCCTGAGGAAAAGGAGTATATGCAAAAGATTATTGATGAGATGTATAACCGGTTCGTGGACATCGTGGCTGAGGCGCGCAAGGGCTCTTTGAGCCGCGATGAGATTAAGACGATTGCGGACGGCCGGATTCTGACCGGCGAAGAGGCCAAGAAACTAAAACTGGTGGACTCAACCGGATATCTGAACGACGCCTACAATAAGACCCTGGAGCTGACACACCTCAAATCTGCCAAGGTCATCAGGTACCAAAAAAGCGGCGGGCTGTTCGACAATATGTTTATGGGGCCGACGCCCTCGCTGGAACTGGCTTACCTGGCCGAACTGGTTCTGAAGACCAACAGTAGCCAGTTTATGTATTTGTGGACGCCGGAAATGATTGGGAAATAGCAACCACAGATTGCACAGATTAGCACAGAAAAAGAATGACGTTAATCAACGTTTATCTACGATTTCTTTTAGCAATGGATAATTCATCGCCTCACGCATTTTGAGATAACCGATGGCGCAGGCGCGGGCTATCTGACGGATTCTGCCGATGTAATGCTGGCGCTGGCTGACCGCAATGGCTCGTCTGGCGTCCAGAATATTAAAGGTATGCGAGCACTTCAGGACATAGTCATAGGCAGGCAGAACCAGTCCCTTCTCCACCAACGTCTTGGCCTCTTTCTCGTACATGTCAAATAACTGTGTCTGCATCTGGGTGTCGGCCACTTCAAAGTTATATTTGGAGAATTGGACCTCGTCTTCGTGATGGATGTCGCCGTAGGTCACGCCCTTGACCCATTCAAGATTATAGACATTGTCCTTTTGCTGGATGAACATCGCAATCCGTTCCAGGCCATAAGTCAGTTCCAAGGCCACCTTTTCAAGGTCAATCGTACCAACCTTCTGGAAATAGGTGAACTGGGTTATTTCCATCCCGTCAATCCAGACCTCCCAGCCCAGCCCGGTGGCGCCCAGTGACGGCGATTCCCAGTCGTCTTCAACGAACCGGACGTCGTGCTTCTTCAGATTAATGCCCAATTCAGCCAAACTCTTGAGATAGATTTTCTGGGCGTCTTCAGGCGCGGGCTTGATAATAACCTGGTACTGGTAATAATGCTGTAAGCGGTTGGGATTGTCGCCGTAGCGTCCGTCGGTCGGACGTCTGGACGGTTCTACATAGGCCACCTTCCAGGGCTCAGGCCCGAGTGATTTGAGGAAGGTAGCCGGGTTGGACGTGCCGGCGCCCTTTTCAATGTCGTAGGGCTGGACAATCACGCATCCGTATTCGGCCCAGTAACGCTCTAATTTAAGTATTATTTCTTGAAAGGTCATTGGAGATATTATACAGATGATGGATATTCTTGCAAGAAACATTAATAATAAAAGCCCAAAAGCCAGCCAGAGGCGGGTCTAACTCGCTGATAACGACCTTCGGTCTAACAGCGAGTAAGAAAAGGATAGAATATGAATATAACCAAGGTCGGGGTCATCGGCGCAGGCGCAATGGGCAACGGCATTGCCCAGGTTTTTGCTATGTCCGGATTTGAGGTCACGCTGGTTGACATCAAGCAAGAATTCGTGGACCGGGGAATGGCCAATATCCGCAAGAGTTTGGACAAGATGGCTGAAAAGGCCGTCCTGCCCAAGGACAAAGCGGATGAGGCGTACAAACGTATCAAGACCTCGCTGGGGGTCAAGGACCTGAAGGACAGCCACTTTATTGTGGAGGCAATTATAGAGGACTTGACAACCAAGAAGGCCCTGTTCAGGGAACTGGATGCCATCACGGCTCCGGATGTGATACTTTCCAGCAACACATCATCTATCTCCATCACAGAACTGGCGGCCGTGACCAAGCGGACGGCCAAGGTCATTGGGATGCATTTTATGAATCCAGTGCCCCTGATGAAACTGGTCGAGGTGGTCAAGGGACTGGTTACCAACCAGGAAACAGTCGGTGTGGTCAATGACCTGTGCAAGAAACTGGGCAAGACGCCGGTAGAGGTCAACGATGCGCCAGGATTCGTAGCCAACCGCATTTTACTGCCAATGATAAACGAAGCCGTCTATACTTTAATGGAAGGCGTGGCCACCAAGGAAGCCATTGACGAGGTGATGAAACTGGGGATGAATCATCCGATGGGCCCGCTGGCCCTGGCGGATTTAATCGGTCTGGATGTCTGCCTGGCCATACTTGAGGTCCTGCATGCCGGATTAGGCGACACCAAATACCGGCCCTGTCCGCTTCTGAAAAAGATGGTTGCGGCCGGACACCTGGGCCGCAAGACCAAGAGAGGATTCTACGAATACCAATAATATGATTTACATCTTGAGTGAAGAGCAGCAATTGTTAAAGGACACGGCCAGGGATTTTGCAGACAATATCTTGGCGCCAGTTTCCGGAACCATTGACAAAGAGGAAAAGATACCGGCCGAAATTATCTCCAAACTCGCGGAGATGGGATTCTGGAGCATAATGGTGCCCGAGAAATACGGCGGGGCCGGGCTGGATACCTTCTCCCTGATGCTGGTATTGGAGCAAATCAGCCGGGCCTGCGCCTCCACCAGCGTCACCCTTTCGGTCCATAATTCGCTGGTCTGCAACGCCATCACCAAATACGGTTCGGAAGAACAGAAGCAGAAATACCTGCCAAAACTGGCGGCCGGAGAAATCATCGGCGCATATTCCCTGACCGAGCCGGATGCAGGCAGTGATGCGGCTTCCATAAAGACGCATGCCCAGTTAAGAGGCAATAATTATATCATTAACGGGGTCAAGACATTCGTCACTTCCGGCCCAACGGCCGGATTAATCGTGCTGTTTGCCCGGACCGACGCCAAGACGGTGAACGGAAAAGGCATCAGCGCATTTCTGGTAGAGCCGGGTTTCAAGGGCGTCAACCGGGGCAAGAAAGAAGAAAAGATGGGCGTGCGCGGCGCGCCGATGTGCGAGATTGCCCTGGAGGATGCGGTTGTGCCAAAGGAAAACCTGATGGGAAAGGTGAATACTGGATTTAATATCGCAATGGATGTATTGAACTGCGGCCGGATAGGGATTGCCATGCAATCGGTCGGCATCGCCCAGTCGGCCCTGGATATGGCCATTAAATACGCCAAGGAACGCAAGCAGTTCGGTAAACTCCTCAACGAATTCCAGGCGGTGAAATGGAAAATAGCCGAGACGGCAACAGAGATAGAGGCGGCCCGGCTCCTGGCCTATCAGGCCGCATTGATGCGCGACAAGGGCGTGCCCTATGCCAAAGAGGCGTCAATGGCAAAACTCTTTGCCTCAGGCGCGGTCAACCGGGCGGTCAAGGAATCATTACAAATCCACGGCGGAATGGGCTACACCAAGGACTTCGCTATTGAACGGCTATTCCGGGACGCTAAGATAACCGAAATCTACGAGGGAACATCAGAAATCCAGCATATCGTCATCAGCAAGTTTTTGGAGGCATAAAAATGAATATTACATTACACGGAATAATTGCGGGTATTTGCAGCACCGGCGCGCTTCTGCCGCAGGTGATAAAGAGTTTCTCAAGCCGGAAGACCGAGGATTTGTCGTTCTGGATGCTGGCCCTGATGATAACCGGCGGCTTATTATGGCTTGCCTACGGAATACGGCTGAAGGACAAGCCCAT
>JBFMDM010000122.1:0-6881 GCA_040753835.1 Planctomycetota bacterium | reverse complement strand
AAAAGATGAGAGAAAACAGATGAAAGATTATCCGCCTGTCATTCTTCCACTGTCACCTCTATTCTTTATTAGAAATGTACGCCCGGTCCGATTCGAACGGACGACCCGCTGATTAAGAATCAGCTGCTCTACCAGCTGAGCTACGGGCGTAAGTTTAATTATGAGTTACGAATTATAAATTATTAATTCCACTAATTCTACTTATTATGCGCAAAATATTCCCGGACCAATTTTCCCAGGTATTCCTCTCGCTTGAAATACAGTTTCTTCAACGGCCGTTTCTTATGCTGCGACAGCGCATAATGGACCAGCAGGGGCAAAGCCACGGTCGCATCAAGGTAGCAGACCAGGGCATCAGGAAGCATATCCGGGTCAATCTTTCCCCAACTGACCGCCTCGTGCGGCGTGGCTCCGGAAAGACCGCCCGTATCCGGCCGGGCGTCGGTTATCTGGAAGAAATAATCGTGTCCCACCTCTTTGATGCGCAGGACCTCCTGAATCTGCGGCTCGGTCTGGAGCATAAAGTTCTTGGGGCTGCCGCCGCCGACCAATAATACGCCTGACTTTCCGCCTGAACGTTTGGCCTCCAGCACAATAGCCGTGGTTTCGTTCACGTCAACGGAAGGATTGATGCGCAGTTTGACGCCTTCCAGTTCTACGCCGGCAATATTCATTCCGATGGTTGAGTCGCCCGGCGACGAGGTATAGACCGGCACGCCGGCCCGGTAGGCCGCGGCCATAACCGAGACATTCTTCTGGCCGGTTTTCCTTTCCCATTCATTCATATACTTTCCAAGCAAATGGTAAAACTCGGCTGTTCCCATTTCCTTCTGGAAATCCGGGCTTCGGAGGATATTGCGCAGGAGTTCATCAGTGCTCATCAGGGAATCAGAGTAACTCAGGAAAATATCGTAAATACGCACCACGTCATTGCGCCGTAAATCGGCATCGTCGGCCAGATAGGTGCCGACCCGCGGGTGCATATTAAAGGCAAAGTGCATATCGTGATACATATTGGCGCCTGTGGCCACAATCCAATCAACGAATCCGGCGTTAATCAGGGGCACGATGGCGGCCGAGCCCAGTCCGGCCGGGGTCAGGGCGCCGGCCAAACTCATTCCGACCGTGACATCTTTGGCCAGCATCTTTTCGGTAAACAGGCGGCAGCCCTCCTTGAGCCGGGCGGAATTATACGCCAGGAATGACTCATTAATCAGGGTAGCAATGGTTTCCTTTCCGGTTATTGGCGGCGGGCAGATTTTCTTGCCTGACAGGTATTTTGCCTTGTGCGGGCATTTCTTTTTCTTGAGCCAATCCGGTATATCGGACAGGTCCTCTCTCATGCGATGATCTCGTTTCATTTATCCCCCTTTCTCAGGTAGTTAGTTTTGCTAATCAACGGCTACAACCTTGGCCCTGGGAATACTGTTAAAATCCGTGGCGCTGGCGATACTATATGCACCGATATTCGGAGTATAGATAATGTCGCCGATTTCCAATTCCGGCATCTCCTCGGTAGTGGAGATTATATCCAGCCCGTCGCAGGTCGGCCCGGCCAGGGTGGATATCTGGGGCTTGCCTTTCTTGAGCGTCCGGTATTGATACTTGCAGTGGTCGTAAAGCAGGCCGGAAAGCGAGCCGTAGATGCCGTCGTCCAGGTAATACCAGTGTTTGTTAAAACGGATGGACTTGCCGATAATTTTCATCACAAGCGTGCAGGCCGAACCGACCAGAGCCCGGCCTGGCTCGGCGATAATCCGGACTGACGAATCAAAAAGCCGGTCAATCTCCTTGTTAATAGTCGGCGCCATCTCGGCGAAATAATCTGTTTCGTAATCAAAATGGCTGATGGGGAACCCGCCGCCGATATCCAGCATCTGCAAAGGCAACTGCTTGAGCTTGGCATCGTGGAAAATAATGGAAGCCATTTCCAGCGCGTCGATATAATTCTCCACCTTAAGGCATTGGGAACCCACGTGGAAACTAACACCGACCGGTTTCAGCCCCAGTTTATGGGCCTTTATTAACAGCGGAAGCGCATCAGACGGCTCAACGCCGAACTTCACTGAAAGCTCTACGATAGAGCCGACGTTGGAAACCTTGACCCTAACCATAACTTTGGAACCAGGGGCCATCTCGCTGATTTTATACAATTCGTATTCCGAATCAAAAGTCATCAGGGTGATGCCCTGCTTCTTGACAAACTTGAGCGTTTCGGCCCGTTTCATGGTGTTGGCAAATAGCATCCGGCTGGCCGGCACGCCGAGTTTGAAGAGCGATTCCATCTCGCCCTGGGAGGCCACGTCAAAAAAGGCGCCCTTGCGGGCGAAAACCTTGAGGATTTCCGGGTGCGAATTTGCCTTAACCGCATAGAACGGCTCAACCCGGGGCAGGAGCGTCTTAAACCTTTTCAAACTGGCGCATAAACCGGACCGCTTGATGATAAACAACGGTGTTCCATTCTTGCGGACCAGTTTGGTAATTTCTTTTTCCGATACCCGGTTGTTGCAATTACGTTGTAACTTCATAGCATCTTTCTCTCGTAAACTTTTGTTTTGCTCAGCGCCTAACAGCCCGTACCTCCACGGGTTTATTTGCGCTTCGCGGAGTTTACCCTGAGGCCTACCGAAGGGCTCAGCGCCTAACTGCCAGTAAGTCATTGCATTCCAACTGGCAGTAAGGAAGTGACGGGGTGAGCTTGTCCTGAGTCCATTATTTATGGACGAAGGAAACCCGCCGCTATTTTCTCCTTTTTTGCCTTGGTTAATCCCTTCAGATACTTCTCTCTTTTCGCAGCCGCCTCTTTGGTGTCGTGCGGTTCCGAATAAATCAATTCTTCTGCACCGAATGCCTTAGTATAGCCGCATCCATATCCGTACAGATGGCTTTTAACCCGTTTCTCCAATTTATTTGTCATTCCTGTATAGATTTTCCCGTTCTTAAGACGCAACATATATACATACCACATATGCGCTTCGCTGAGTTTACCCTGAGGCCTGCCGAAGGGCTCAGCGCCTAACTGCCAGTAAGTCATTGCATTCCAACTGGCAGTAAGGGTGAGTGACGGGGATCGAACCCGCAACCTTCAGAGCCACAGTCTGACGCTCTAACCAGTTGAGCTACACCCACCGTATGGTGCTTGCTAAAAATATGCAAATATATTTTTAGTGTGCATAGTTATACTAAATATTAGAACTATGTCAACATTTCTAAAAATAAGACGACGATGAAGCGGCGTTTTTATGGCATGATTTTCTTGAGGACATCAACAATATTGCCGTCAAGGATGCTTTGTTTGACCTGTTGTTCAATAAGCCGGATGGCCTGGTCAGCCGGAAGTTTGCGCCTGTAAGGCCGGTCCTCGGTAAGCGCTGTAAAGACATCGGCCACCGCAATAATCCGCGCGCCCATCGGCAGGGTGTCGCGGTCATGGCTGAAAGGATAACCGCTGCTGTCCAGCCGTTCGTGATGGAGGGCTGACCACCGGGTAATATCGTCAAAGCCGTCTATCAGCCGCAGGATATTATACGTATAATAGGAATGTTTTTTTATCATGCTGTATTCGGCCGGGGTCAGGGATGCGGGTTTTTCCAGTATCTCGTCCGCCACGGCCAACTTGCCCAGGTCGTGCAATGATGCGGCGATCTCTATCTTCTTCAGGGCGTCATCATTAAGACCCAATTCCTTTGCCAGGCGTAGCGATAATTTTCTTACGCCCTGCGAATGGGTATGCGTATAGCGGCTCTTGTTGTCAACCACTATTTCAAAGATGCGGGCGATATTTATTGCCTCATCAAGGGTTACCTCGGTTTTCTTAGCCGGCGTGAAATAAATAAGTTGGTGTTCTATCATTCCGCTGCTCAGGTCAAGCCAGAACCCGTCGTGGCGCGATACCCTGCCCAATGCCGCGACCAAATCCGGGTTAAAGAATGTCCCGCTGAAACTTTTTATCTTGTTAAGGATGCCGGATTTCTGCTCCAGGATATATTTGTTGTTGGAGATAAGCACGGCCAGGCGGTCAGCCAGGTAAATAATCTGGCTCAGAAGCGGGATTTTATCCTTAATCAATCCGGATTTATTTGGGCCGAGCCAGCGGTCGTGATGGTGCCTTACAACGGAGGATAAATCCCTGAGAAGCGCCGATTCCTGCAGGACCGAATTACCCCGCTCGCAATGCGGCTGGCTGTCCACGTAATCAAACTTCATTATATTAAGTTTGTCGTTTGAGGAAACCACGCCGACATCGTGGAGCAGGGCGGCATAAAACGTCCTGGCGTATTCCTCGTAGCTTAACTTCAGGTCTTTGGCTAATTGGGCGGCGATGAGGGTGACCCGGCGGTGGTGGTTGATGGTTTCCAGGGTCAGCAAGTCAAGAGAAAGCGACAAGGCCGAAATCAGATTGTCAAACGAAAATCTTACTTGGTCTGGCATACTATAATAATACCATTGGTCTGCGGAAATATCAAGGAATTTAGCACCCTTTATTTTGGCCGGGGAGTTTCTTGACCCGTCAGGGATATATTGATATTATTAATACAATGTAAAGGAGCGTAAATAATAGCAATCCCGGCAAAAACTGCCGGGATAAGAGTCGGTAACGGCCTTTGACTGCTTCGCATCCAAAGCCCTAACCGACTCTAAGGAGAGGTGGCCGAGTGGTTGCCCGCCAGGGGCGGGTCCGCCTTTGGCGGAATGGCGGTTTATTAAGCCGCTGATTTAATATAATGGCTTGTACATATATTTTATACAGCCGGTTGAAAAATAGGTTTTATGTTGGTTCTACAAGGGAAAATAATGGGGATGAAAGATTAAAATCTCATAATTACGGTAAGACAAAATCTATTAAATCAGGTTGTCCGTGGGTGATTATTCACGAGGAAAAATATCCAACATATACTGAAGCGCGTAAAAGAGAGTTATTTCTTAAATCTGGCATTGGGCGTTCTTGGATAAAGATGAACTTTGCCCATTATAAATTATCGTGATAAGGAGAGGTGGCCGAGTGGTTGATGGCGGCGGCTTGCTAAGCGTTAAGTTCGCTTTCGTCACTTTTAGCCAAAACTTGCCAAGATTCTACAACGTTAGACAAAACAAAGGATTACAGACAATCATTTAAGCGTTTGATTGGACAAGATTCGCCAGTATTCGGCCATTTTCGCTAAATATTTGGCACACTAATGTCACATGAATTTGGACGTATTTGGGCGGGCCCGTACAAGCACTAACATCTGATAGGGTTCTTAGTCGCAAATGAGTGGATGTTGAATAACAAAATTTTGTTTTTAACAAGATTTGACGATTTGACAAGAATACACGGTTTTTGACATGAATTTGCACCACTAATGCAATACGAAGCATCATTAACATTACAATACACTGGTCAATTAAGGGAAAGATTTTTAATCTCGTCTGACGATTGTGTCGCCTGTTACCTTTTTGGACATTTCGACCCGGAAATAGGTTGACTCTTTTGCCTGCCTGTGCTACGGCAGACAGGCCGGTTTTTAGGTTAATTTTACCCTGGGTAGTATTACAGTATACATCCTTTCTTAACTTGTCAATACTTTTTCTTCTATTAGCGGTTTTTCCGGTCCTGACGCCGGCTCTTTGGTAGATGACGCTTCATCCGTCTTCTTTTCTATGCTGTCCACCCCCTGGACTATAACCGAGCCATCTTTGGCCATTACCCTTATCTCTTTGTCCCCAATCCGGCCTATCAGATACATAGGTCTTGATAATCTATAAGGGTCCACGACCAAGGCGTCCTTGACCATCCCAGCCCCTTCCAACATTGCCTCTTTTACCTGCTTGTCCACGCCGAAGAATCGGTCTGCCGGCACCAGCCCGCCTATGCCCTGATGCGGCCGTTTGAAGTTATACTGGTCTATCCAATGCTTGACCTTTTCCTGCATATCTTCAAAACTGGTGATGGTCTGGCGACTGAGGAGTTCCTGATACATATTACGCCAGAAACTTTCTATCTTGCCCAGGGTTTGCGGATGATAGGGCCGGGAGCGGATGTGTTTTATGCCCATCTTTAACAAGAAACGTTGGAAGTCGTTCTTGCCTCGCCAGGTATAGAATTGACGGCCATTATCGGTTAATACCTCTTCAGGCGTGGAGTTAAACTGCTCTATGGCGTTTCTGAGCACATCTATGCAGTGTTCCGAGGTCTGCCTGCGGAAGAGTCCCCAACTAACTATATACCTGGAATAGTCGTCTATACAGCCGATAATATAGATGTTATACAGGCCCTTCAAGTGCCAGTTGGTAATATCCATCTGGTACATCTGGTGCGGCTTGCTTCTTTCAAAGGATTTTGGTTTGTATTCCGGCTCGTTCTTGGGCTCAACCGGTTCGGCTACCAAATCCCTGGTCTCCGGACGCCTTTTTAAGAGGTTTAGTATGGCGCCGGCTGATACCTTGATAAACTCATGCCGGGCTAACCAATAGGCCATCTTGGACGAGCCCATAGACGGGTTTTCGGTCTTGAGTTTGACGATTTTGTCTATGGCCTCAGCCGGCAGGGTTTGTTCCAGGTCTCTGGTCCTATTTTCCAGCCCCTTTTCACCCTGGGTCTTATACGCATTCTGCCAGGTTTGGATGGTGGAAGGGGTTATTTCCTTCCACCTGGCAAAGACCGGTATCGGGGTGCCTGATTCCTCCAGTTCCTTCAGGATTTGGAGTTTCTCCTGAACGGTATAGAGTTTCCGGGGTGTATAGGGTCGGTTTATATGCCTTTTGGCCTGGTAAGACCCCTTCTTGAAGTTGTCTATTAGCCGCTCAAATAAGCCCTTTTTAGCCATAAATTGACCTCCTTTCAAGGTCGGAGAGTCAACCTATTTCGCTATATGGGGTGTCTCAAAAGGTCGTGGGGATGA
>JBFMDM010000121.1:0-6944 GCA_040753835.1 Planctomycetota bacterium | reverse complement strand
AGGGGGTAGCGGTATATTCATCCATAATAGGCCCCATATTCACCCATAATAGGGGTCATCTTCACCCATACCGGGAGTCATATTCAGCAGTAATAGAGGGCATATTCACCGCCAATAGTGGTGATATTCACCCATAATGGGGGTTATTATCACCACTAATACCCGGCATATTCAGCCATAATAGGGGGTATATTCACCAGCAGTAGTGGTGATTTTCACCACTAACAGGGGGCATATTCACCAGCCGCAACATCTGCATCCCAAACGGGACAGGTTACTGATGCTGGTAGGATGTCTTTTGCCTATTCTGCGCCGGACCTTCACGGATGACGAGATTGACTTTATGATTGCCTTCCGCGCGTCTATGGGTAAACGCCATAATACTGCATAGCCCTTGATATAAAGGATAAAACAGCCAGTAATTGTTCCTGCCGCCTGATGCACAAGATACAACGGATTGCCAAACTCATTATCCGCTTCCGATACCGCATTGCAGAAGGGCCGGTCTCTTGTCCTTTTTCGCGCCGGGGCGCCTTCAGGGTGGGCACAAAATTAAGATTGCGGGGATATTTTATTGACTTTCTGTAATGACTATTTATACATATAACTATGGCTTGTGTAATTATAGAAACCGACGAACTGAACAAAGAGCCGTGTAAAATCATTCTCGGAAACGAATCCGTTATCGGCCGGGAAAAGGCCAATGCGATATACATTGACGACCCGCGCGCCTCAAGACAGCACGCCAAAATCACCAAAGAGCCGGACGGTTCATTCCTTCTGGTTGATATGGGCAGCCGCAACGGCATCATCGTCAACGGCGAAAAGGTTTCAAGGCGCAAATTGATTGAGAAAGACCGGATTGTCATCGGCAGGACGACTCTCATTTATAGTGAATCTGAGCCGTCATCCCCCGCCAAAGGCGGGGCAGGTGTCCAAGCATCTGCCGCTCCAACCCAGCCGCCCCCAGCGGCCGAGACAATGAAAATGACCCCGGACGAGAAGACCATTACAGCGGACCCGCTGGGTGATGCATCCAAGTTGAAAAGCGATGCGCTCAGCGCTTATCCGCTGGAGCGGAGCGTTCCCGCTTCAGTTGATAGGGGCGGAGCGCTTCAGAAGGCCATAGACGAGGTCGCCGCTGCCTATCCGCCTGCCGCAACGGATGCTAAAAAACCGGCCCAGCCAAAACCTGTAATTCCCAAGCCATCTGGCGCCAAAGGCGCCACGGCTGGTACATCTGATGAGGTTGTAGAAGAAGCGCCCTCGTTGGGAAAACGGATACTGGTCTTCTTGACCTTTCTGATATTCTTCATAGTGGTCTTGCTGTTTGCCAAGGAGGCGACCAAGCGGCTGCTCTTCAAGGCGGAAAAGTCACAAGAGACCACAAATATCCCCTCAAGCGCCCAGCCCAAATAGCCGATATAATTTAGTAAAATCTTCTGTCATTAAGAAAGGACTATCTGTATGAAGAAATTTATATTCTTTGTGATTCTGGTCGTGGCGGCTTATCTGCTCTATGCCTATGTCTGGAAACCCCGGCACCAGGCGCCGCCGCCTGCCCCGGGCCCGCAGGCAACTCAGCCCGGACAGCCGCAGGAGCCGGCCCAGCCAAAGACCAGCGGCATTGCCCTTTACGAGCAGGGCAAATACAAGGAGGCCATCAACCGCCTTGAGGACGAGATAGCCGAAGACCCGGCCAACACGGATAAGTTCCTGGATTATATCGGATGGTCTTACGAGAAACTGGAAAAGACGGACAAGGCCCTGAAAATCTGGGAGCGGCTGGCCAAGGAATATCCGGCCAGCGTCTATTGCGGCGACGCCTACTACCAAATCGGCCGGCGCAGCAAGAACCGCCAGGAGAAACTCCAGCGCCTGGAGGCGGCCCTGACCAAATTCCCGGAAAGCCAGGGCGCGCGCGAGGCCGGCGTGGAACTGGGCGATTATTATATGTCTCTCGCGGACGAGCCAAACCGCGAATACAAGGCGCGTAACGCCTATTCCCAGGCGCTGAAGAGCAATATCACCAAAGAAAAGGCGGCCGAGATTAAAAACCGGCTGGCCGAACTGAACCGCAAACTGGTGTTTTCATCATTCCCAACGCCGGACTCCGCCATTTATACGGTAAAGCCGGGCGACAACATCACCAATATCAGCAAATATTACAAGGTTGAGCCGGGCAGCGGCGACATCGCCCTGGGTCATATCCGGCGGGTCAACAATCTCAAGACGCACAATATCTTTCCGAACGATAAACTGAAAGTCCTGACCGGACCAATATGGGCGAAGGTCAACAAGACCACCCTGACTCTGACGCTTTATATCAATAACGACTTTATCAAGGAATACAAAATCAGCGTGGGCGACCCGACCAAAAACTGCGACACACCGACCGGCGCCTATACCATCGGCACCAAGATGATTCATCCGACCTGGTACAAAAAGACCGAGGACGGGCGCAAGGAAGAGGTTCCCTACGGCGATAAGCGCAATGTCCTGGGGACCAGATGGATGGCTTTTAAGGAAAGCCCTGAACTTGGTATTCACGGCACCACTTCACCTGAAAACATCGGCAAGAAGATATCCAACGGTTGCATCCGGATGTATAATGCGGATGTGGAAGAGACCTACGACCTGATTTCAGCGGGCGCAAAGGTCGTGATTGAAGAGTAGCGGCAGATGAAAGTTCGCGGCAAGCCAAATAGGAATAAATAATGCTGTGCATTCCCATTGGTAACTGCACCATTCAACGCTTATTGAAGAATCTCCGGCAGGCATCAAAATCCGCCGACCTTGTTGAAATCAGGGCTGACAGCATTACCGGATTTTCTCTGGCGACTCTCTTGAAATATAAACCCCAAAAACCGCTCATTTTTACCTGTTACTCCAGATTAAGTGGCGGTGCGTTTAGGGGAACCGAATCCCAGAGAATAAATCTTCTCCTGTCCGCCATAACTTCTGGCAGGTTTGAATATATTACAATTGATATCCCGCTATCGCTGAAAATTCCTGAAGCCACAAAGTCATTGATTGATTTGGCGCGGCGCAAGAAAGCCAAAATAATCCTGGCTTATCATAATTATCGCAATACGCCCGATAATCTTTCAGCGGTTTATCGGCAACTGGCCGCGCTCAGGCCCGATGCGGTCAAGATAGTTACCTATGCGCGTGAATTCAGCGATAACTTTAGGATATTCAGGTTAGCCCGGCAAACAGCAGTGCCGCCTTTGGCGTCGCCCCGCAGGGCGAACCTCGCCCAGAAGGGCGGGAGCCTCGCCCTCACGGGCGGGATGAAAAGACCTAAACTCATCGCCTTTTGTATGGGCGAAAAAGGACTTATCAGCCGCATCCTTTACCGGAGATTTGGGCTGTTCCTGACCTATGCCTCTTACAAACAAGGCGCCCAGACCGCAGAGGGCCAGATTCCGTTCGGACAGATGAAATATCTTTACCGGGCCGATTCCATCAACCGCCGGACCAGGATATTCGGCCTATTGGGAAATCCGATTGAACACTCCTATAGCCCGATTTTATTTAATGCGTTGTTTTATGCGAAAAATATTAGCGGGGTTTATCTTCCATTTGCCATAGACCTGCCTGCCGGCAGGCAGGGCCGCAAACACTTTAAGGATGATTTCGCCCTGATAAAGAAATTCCTGAAACCCGAAGGGTTTAGCATCACGAGCCCGTATAAGATTAAAGCGATGCAGTTTGTAAGCCGGTTGAGCAGGAGCGCCAGGGAAATTGGGGCCATAAATACCATTTATAAAAGAGGCGGGAAATATATCGGCACTAACACGGACTGGCTTGGCGTCTTAGAGACGCTTTATCAGTTGCGTAAGATGCTCAATAATCGCCCCGCCTTGTCCGCTCCGACTTTTCGGAGGCGGGGCAAGAAGGGCGAGGTTCGCCCTCGCCTCGCTCCAGCGAGAGCAGAGCGGGCCGAAGGGCGACAGGCGTTAATTATCGGCAAGGGCGGCGCGGCCAGGGCGATTCTCTATGTCCTGCGCAACTCGGGAATCAGGACAACGGTCTTTGCCCGTAAGGCAGGCAAAGGCGCTCCGCTCTTATCCACTGAAGCGAGAGCGCCCTCGCCTCAAGGAACGGTGCGGGGCGCATTGCCGTTAAGCCGGCTATCCCAATATTGTCGCGGCTCTGGCAGCGACAAGATTATTATCAACGCCACGCCAATTGGGATGCAACCTGATACAGCCAAAAGCCCTGTGCCCAAGACCTGCCTGAAAAGGGGAATGGTTGTATTTGATACTATCTATAATCCGTCCCGGACGCAACTTCTCAAAGACGCCCAAAAGAAGGGGTGTATCACGGTCAATGGGCTTATGATGTTTCTGGTCCAAGCGCTGAAGCAGATGGAATGTTTTACTCACGCATTTCGGAACAGCAAAAGATAGCGCTTCCACTTACCATCTTATATCGGTAATTTACCAAATATTTTCTGAATCTGCTTGACAAAATACATAAGCGGTTATAATATTATAAATTAACTTTCACAAACCGCCAGCAGAAAGGAATAAGGAATCCAAAAAATGCGCACCAAAGAAAAGCGGTTCGGGGACGCCACATTCGCCACCTAGCAACAAATAGGAGTGTTATGAAAATACTAGAAATTTTTAACAAAAAGATAATCCGTGTGATTTTAATTGCTATTTTAGTATGTTTTGCTCTTTGGCTAATTGATGTCGGTAATATTCCTAACGACTGTATAAACCCTGATAGCATTGAATATTTACAAGCAAGTGTTTTCCCTGATATTTATAAAGCCCAAGAAGAATTCAAAAAAGCGAAGATTAAAGACCGAAATAATAATGATATTGGAGAATATGCAACATCTTTAGAATTAGCAGAGTACTTGTACAGAGAAGGGAAAGATAAAACCAACCTCCCTAAAAGTTTCCCCTTGGGAAAAGATGGGGATTTTTTACACTGCGCCGCGTATAGGTTTCGTATATTTCTTCCCGACCAGATAAGCGAGCAAGAAAAGTATTGGCTATGCTTGGCAATTCCCGAATCTGATAGTAAAATAACCGGGTATGGCCGTAGTTATTTCTCTGATAACAAAAGAGATATGATATTTTATGCCGAAAGAAGTTCTTTAGAAAGGTTAAAAGTGTTAGATGAATGGTCGTTGAAAAAAATATTCAGAGGCGAGCCATTTATAAGCCCTATAGATAGTTCACGGTGGAAGATATTAGACCGTAACCTACGTTGAATCGGCAAATAATACAAATTACCATCCTTTTTGTTCGGGAATTCGGGGGACACCATACTTAATTATGCCAAAATTAATTCGGGGGACACCATACTCAATTATTTGACACGCGTATAATCAAAATGTAAACTTATTCCTTATGGCAAGGATAGCACGAGTTATTGTGCCGGACATTCCTCATCACATCACCCAGCGCGGTAACCGCAGACAGGTCACGTTCTTTGAGGATAGCGATTATCGGGAATACATTGATTTGCTTTCAGAATGGTGTTTAACCTGCAAGGTTGAGATTTGGGCATATTGCCTGATGCCCAATCACGTGCATTTAATAGCCGTGCCTTCAAGCGAAGAAGGGCTAAGACGTGCCTTGGGCGAAACACACCGTAGATACACGCGACTGATAAATTTCCGTGAAGGATGGCGTGGCCACTTATGGCAAGGCAGGTTCGCGTCATTTCCGATGGATGAACGTTACTTATTGGTTGCCGCTCGGTATATTGAATTAAATCCGGTGCGCGCCAAACTGGTGGACAAACCTGAAGATTATAGATGGAGCAGTACCTTATCGCATATATCAGGAAATGATGATGACTTGGTCAAGGTTAAACCGCTCTTAGATATGGTTGACAACTGGAAGGAATTTCTAACCAACACGGTGACAAATAATGAATTAGGGGAAATGCGGCATCACGAGAATACCGGACGGCCGTTGGGTGGCGAGAACTTCCTAAAGAAAATAGAGAAGTTATTAGGGCGGTTTCTAGGGTTTAAGAAGCCAGGTCCTAAGCAAAAGGTGAGGGCGAACTCGTAGAGACCGCGCAGCGAACTCGTAGAGACCGCGAAACAAATATGGAGCGAATTGAGTATGGTGTCCCCCGAATTCAATAATGTTTTAGAAAGAAGGTGCGTATATGAATAAACTAAATCAAAATCAGGTAACATTCTCTTTATTTATTCTTGTGTCAATCGCGATATCTCTTTGGATTTTTGCCAGCGATGAAGGTACAAAGCCATTCAAGGAAATGAGCACTGAAGAACAAATTGAATTCTTAGACGCGCAAGTTAATAAATATAAAACAAATGTCACTGAACTTATACGATATTTTGAACAGGATTGGAAATGGGAGCAAATTTTGGATAAAGAGGAGATCCAAGTAAAATTCTGTAATTTAATAAAAGTATATAAAGCAAAAGAAGCAGTACCATTACTTGTAAGGCATTTTGATATTGTTGCTTATTATGGCAAAGAGAGTCCTACAACAATATCAAACCGTTTTGTTCTTGCAACTCTCGCACAAATTGGGATGCCCGCGTTAGATCCTACTGCGGACAAAATTTGTTCTGAATTGGGAGGTTTAACATATAGCGAAGACACCCGCCATCGGATTGTTTTCTTACGGGAGGCATTGAAATACTTAACGCTTGAAATATTAGGTAGGAAGTTAGCCATTGCCTATTTGGAAGACAAGATAAACGACAAGGAAACCTCTCAGAAACTAAAAGAAATCTTGACTTCCGTCCTTGATGATATCAAGAAGAAATAGAAATTGTGGGGAATTCGGGGGACACCATACTTAATTATGCCGAATTCGGGGGACGCCTTACTCAACTTGTTAACTCCCGCCCCCTTACTCACCCCCTGGCAGAAGGGCTCTTACCCCCTCACGGATTGTATCTTATCCCCCGGCAGACAGGATGATAACCCCTGGCA
>JBFMDM010000120.1:0-6950 GCA_040753835.1 Planctomycetota bacterium | reverse complement strand
GCCGATGAACCCAGCCCATATATCTTATGGGCGGGGTGAATATCGGCTGAAGCAATCTCATTCGCTCGGAACAGGCTCCGCAATCTCATTATAGGCGCGATAATAGTCATTTTGTTAGACGCTCTAAGTTATTTATATCATCAATTCCATCTATTTTATCATTCTCGTTATCAATTTCAGCATCTTCGGTCGGTTTGTCATCATTGTCGTTGTTACAAATAATAATTGCCCCCTTTTTATTCTTTCCGTATTCCCATTTGTCTTCGCCCCAATCGTCAGCAATAGTGTTTTCCACTTTGCCGTCACGGTTGGCATCCACATCCAAATCCAGTTTAATTGAATTTATATTTGCCTTGTCGGTATCCTCATCCATATAGTAGAAACTGTCATATGTTACTTCTATTCCGGTTTTTTTAATTGGACTGGCTGCAACATTTTCTGACATTCCCTCTATATACATTTCGTCCGGCAAGGGGTACGAAAGAAGTGTTGGGGCTACCTCCCATTTGCCGTTCTTTACAAGCCAGATTGTTATATTTTGTCCTTCGGTTATGTTTAGCCAAATAGTGTCGCCGCTCCTCATTTCAGGGTCTGTCTTAATGTAAAACTGAACCAAATCATCATCGTTAACAGGATTACCATCACTACCGATAAGAGGTTTTTTATCCCACATATCAGGAATACCATTCTCATTGTCGTCATCATCATTTACCCCGACAAATGCACCGGGATTTTCTTCTTCTGCCTCTCCGACTTCATCTATTATCAAATCAACTTTTACGCCGCGGCCATGGCCATGTCCATCAGGCGGCGGCGGTGGAGGAGGTGGTGGTGGCGGAGGAGGTGGTGGTGGTGGCGGAGGAGGTGGTGGTGGTCCACCTCCTCCCTGAGGCGGTGGTATATTTACTCTAATGACTATTGTCATCGTTGTGGTGTTACCCGCATTGTCTCTAACTGTCTGGATAATAATATATGTCCCGTTGGGCAAATTAGCAGGTAATGTTATTGTCCCTTCCCAGGTGCCTGCCGAAGGAGTGCCGTCCGTTAACCCCAAACCACCGCTGGCCACTTCATTGTCATTAATATCCCTGATGCTTACTGTAACGCTTGCCACCCCACTGCAGGTGTCATTTATTCTCTTTCTGATGTTAAAAGAGGATGTCTTGATTCTAAAGGCGCCGCCGCTAAACTTGCTCGGAGTAATCTCTTCAAGAACAACCGAAGGCGGCGAGCGGTCAATCTTTAATGGTGTTACGTTAGATACAAAATTCCCGGCCCGGTCTATAACCGTCTGGATAAGTTCATATTGCCCTGTCGCAACTTCCGGCGGTATATCTATCGTTCCGCTCCAGGAGCCATCGGGATTTTGTGATAACTCACCGCTCGCTATAAGATTGCCGTTGGCATCCCGTATTTCAACAATCACGGCGGATACGCCGCTACCGACGTCTTCGGCCGTTTTTGTTATGGTAATACTGGTCTTGCTGATTGTGGTAAGGCCATTGACATTGACGCTTGGTTCAATCTCTTCCGACCCAATAGTTGGGTCGGTTGTATCTATATTTATTGTCTCGTGATGCTCCCCTTCCACATTACCGGCATTGTCTATAGAATAGTAAAGCAGGTCATAGACGCCGTCTTCAGATAAGGTGTCTGATAACTCAAAAGGCGGCTCAAAATCGCCTCCGCCTTTGACATAACCCCGGTCTTTCTCTGATATCTCATAATAAAGCAGGCGAACTCCGGAGACATATTCCGGCCAGGGGCCTTGCGGGTCTGTGGCGCTTAACGATATGGATACCGTGCCATTATTCCAACCGTTGGCATTAGGTCCGGGCTGAATTGTTGCCGTGGTTACAGGCGGAGTTAAATCCGGCGAAACAATATGATAGTTCAAATCCACGCTCTGCGGCGGATGTGCTGCGAGGGCGTCCTGCATCGTTCCTGTGCATTTCTCTTCTGAAGCGTGGATTATTTGATATGATGCGCTGACCGGGCCCCATTCATTGCCAGCCACATCCGTGACGGTTATGAGGGTGCTGGTAACCCCATCCGTCTCGGTCCGTTCTAACGAGGCATTGTATAGCCCGCTGTCATAGAGCAATTCGCCGTAGGCGTTGATGGTTACCGTGTCGCCAACCTTGGTCTCGGCCGGCCCGGAGACCTGTATCCAGACATTGTTACCTTCTGTATGCATTGACTGGTGATTCTCACGCGGGACAACCGAAACAATCTGCTCGTCCTGGATATGCTCAAAGGTAGTCCAATCAAATTCAAACCGGCTGTGCGTTAAGACCTGCACCCTGACCTGCGAGGGGTCTTTTAGCCGCAGGCCGAGCCGGATGCCAGGGCTTTCTTTGGAATGATTGCCTAAATATCCGCTGAAATAGAAACGCGCCTCTGCGACCGCGGTGCCGCTGACAATACTGCCTGCCGGGCCGGGCGTGTAGCCATAGTAATCGCCCTCGGCCTGCCAGGCCGCGGCCCAGGACGAGCCCTCGCTTTTATACACATCGTTATCCTCAGAATGGATATGATTATAATAATAGGGAGCGCCTGCCCCCCCCCCTCGCAGGGTCTGCCGAGGCGGTCGTCCACCAGAAACCCATCCCGTTCCACCACCAGTCATAACTTTCCTCTAATGAGACAATATCAGCGCCGGTAACCTTAGCCAGGACCGCGCCCCAATAATAGTCGGGCAGGACTTCACCGCGCAGTTCCACATAGACGACATCGCCTATATTTCCCTTGAGCGTCTCGGTAACCTGACCGAATTCGTCCAACGGAACAGCGGTCAAGCCGAGATATGGATTAGTGGTCAAAGTGCGTGGAGGGGTAATGATGGGCCCGGATAATTCATTGGCATAAGTATGCTGGATTGCCGCCTGGGGCGGGTCCGCTTCTTGCGCAGGCGCCCACAATAAAGGAATGCTAAGGCATAACAACATCAAAACAGTCAGCAATATCTTCAGCGGCTTGCTCATAAGAATTCCTTTCTGCCTGTCCTTCGGACGCAGACAGGTCTGTTGGCGATAGTTGGTATTTAATCATTAACATATCATTAACTTCTAAAATGTCAAGATAAATATATTATTTTAGTAAGACACATCCGCTTTCCTTGATGCAAGCAAACACCTGTCGGCTTAACCCTTGCAGGATAAGAGCCAGTACGTCGCGGAGTTTATCCCGACTATTTCGCCGGGACTCCTACTGGCTCTAACTGGCACTTGGGGCAGAAGGAGGCGCTACGCGAGCCGATTTTTATACGCTTTATCGGAGTTCCGCACCTTTTGCACGGCTTGCCCTCGCGGCCGTATGCCTTGATATACGGCACAAACCCGCCCGGCCTGCCCTCCACGTCCACATACAGTTCCACCGAACTGCCCCGCTTTTTGATGCCCAGTGCCAGGATTTTCTTTATGCCGCGATATATATTTCTAACCTGGCTTTCTTTTAATGACCCGGCACGGGTGAGCGGGTGAATCCGGGCGTAGAACAATATCTCGTCCGCATAGAGGTTGCCGATTCCGCTGATGAAGGTCTGGTCCATCAGGAGCGGCTTAATTCTGGCCCCGGGCTTGGACGCAAGCATCTGCCTGAATCGTTCCAGTGTGAACCCTTTTTCCAGCGGCTCAGGCCCGAAACCCAGTTCGTCCATAAACCGCCGGTACCCGGCTTTATCAAACAGACGGACATAGCCGAATTGCCTGAGGTCCCAGAAGCGCAGAGTATAGCCGTTGCTCAGGTCAAAGATAATATGCGTGTGTTCCTTGACCGGCTCTGCTTTTGGTAAATAAAGCAGTTGTCCTGATATTTTCAGGTGGATGACCATCCAAAGATTGTTGGACAGATGAATATTGATTGTCTTGGCTCGGCGCTGGACGTCCTTGATAGTCGCGCCGATGGTTGCCTTGCGCAACTCTTTGGCCGTGACATTGGTCACCTTAGGCATCCTGACGGTGACGTCTCTAATCTTCAGGCCAACTGCGTGTTTTCGCAGGCCCCGGCAGATGGTTTCTACTTCAGGCAGTTCGGGCATAATGTTTCAATTTCCAGTAAACTGATTAAGCGGATAAAATTCGCTAAATCAGCAAAATCTTCTTAGAGCCCCTAACAAAAAGAACCGGAACTCCGCGGAGACCCCGCCAGAGGCGTCGCCCCGAAGGCGCGATAGCGAATAAACAAATTACGAATTCGTAATTAGAAAATTCGTAATTCGTAGTGTTATGTTTTCCTCGGCGCTTCCTGGTAATCCGCCGGCTCCAAGTTATACGAGCCCATACCGCTGGTGATGGACCGTATCACCGTGGCGTATCCGAAGGTCTCGGCAATGGGTATCTTGCCGTGGATGCGTTTCATTTGTCCGGAGTCGTCAATCGCCTCAATCACACCCCGGCGCATATTCAGGTCATTGATGACGTCGCCCATATTCTTCTCTGGCGTTAGTATCTCAAACTTCATAATCGGCTCCAGGGTAATGCTCTGCGCCTTGTTGAGCGCATCGGACACGGCCAGCGACGAGGCCGCGCTGAATGCCACGTCCGTGGATTTGGCCGAATCAAACGAGCCGCCGGTCACGGTCGCCTTGAGGTATATCAAAGGATATCCGGCAATCGGGCCGGATAATAAACTGCTTTTGATGCTTTCGTTAATAAAGGGCAGGAACTGCTTGGGTATCTTGTCCGTTACCAGGTTCTGGATAAAAGGTTGCAGGTGCGAGCGGTCCGGCTCAAGCGACACGGTGATATGGGCGTAGTGCTCCTTCTCGCCGATTTTGCGGTTGAAGGTGCCCTCGCCCTGGATGGCTGCAGTGATGGTTTCCTTGTAAGCCACCTGGGGCGCGCCGACATTGGCCGCCACATTGTATTCTCTCAGGATGCGGTGTTTGATTATTTCCAGATGCAGTTCGCCCATCCCTGAGATGATGGTCTGAGCCGTCTCCTCGTCGGTCTTAACCTGGAAGGTCGGGTCGTCGTGCGCCAGTTTGGTTAAGGCGTCGTTGAGTTTCTCACGGTCGGCTGATGATTTTGGCTCTATGGCCATTGACACCACGGGCTCGGGAAAGACCATGCTTTCGTAGGCAATCGGATGCCTGGGGTCGCAGACGGTATCGCCGGTCGCGGTGTTCCTGAGTCCGATGAGCGCTACAATCTCGCCGGCCGAGGCGGTCTTAATCTGGTCGCGCTGGTTGGCGTGCATCAGGAAAATCTTGTTGATGCGCTCGCGTTTGTCGGTCCGGGGATTATAGACCATCGCGCCCTCATCCAGTTTTCCCGAATAAATCCGAACGTAGGACAATTCGCCGTGCCGGTCGGTCGCGGACTTGAAGACCAGAGCAGAGAAATATTCGTCGCTTGAGTGTTTGCGCTGGGCCGGCTTGTTGATGTCCGGATTCATTCCCTCTTCAGGCAGCAAATCCAGCGGGCTGGGCAGATAGGCGCAGATGGCATCCAGAACCGGCTGGATGCCGATATTGTGCAGGGCCGTGCCGCACAGCGCCGGCGTCACCTTGCCGGAAAGCGTCACCTTGCGGATGGCGTTTATCAACGTATTAGTTTCTATATCCGCGCCGCTCAGATACGTTTCCACCAGCGTCTCGTCGTGATTGGCCAGGGTCTCTATCATCCGGTGGCGAAAATCCTTGGCATCGTCCAGATATTCAACCGGGATGTCGGCTATCCTGAAATCTTTGGCCTCCTGGTCCGGGATTTCCTCAAAGAGGATTGCCTTCATCTGGACCAGGTCAATCACGCCGTAGAAATCCTTTTCCCTGCCCAACGGAATCTGAATAGGCATCGGAACGGTATTAAGTTTGCGCGCCATCTGGTCTATGACCGCAAAGAAATCCGAGCCGATGCGGTCAAGTTTGTTGACGAATGCCAGGCGCGGGATGTGGTAGCGGTTGGCCTGGTGCCAGACGGTCTCGGATTGGGCTTCCACGCCGCCCACGCCGCAGAAGACGCCGATGGCGCCGTCCAACACGCGCAATGAACGCTCCACCTCGGCCGTAAAATCCACGTGACCGGGCGTATCAATGATATTAAACCTGTATTTCGGCTCGGCATTGGGCAGACGGAAAATCTTGGGCGTCCAGTAGGTCGTGGTGGCGGCCGAGGTGATGGTGATGCCGCGTTTCTGCTCCTCCTCCATCCAGTCCATCGTGGCCGTGCCCTCGTCCACCTGGCCGATGGTGTGCTCCTTGCCGGTGTAGAACAGAATCCGCTCGGTCAGGGTGGTCTTGCCCGCGTCAATATGGGCGATAATACCGATATTCCGAAAGTTCCTCATAACCCATCAAATTATGTTAATTAATAAAAACGAAAGTTCAAGACCCGTTAGAGATAGTCCAGCACCTATCCAACAGATAGGTGCCGGACGTGCATAATTTCTTCTACTATAAGTCGCAATATATCACTACATTACCGATTATTCTTCAATGTTGTATAATGTATCTCTAACGGGTCAAGGAATATCAGATTCAAAGAATCACTGATGCGCCTTAGATGTTCTCTTTAATAGCCGCCAAAAGCAGGTTGATGGGATATGGCTTTTGCAGGAACCGGTATCCTTTTTGCTGGATGGCGGGCCACTGGGATTTTTCGTCCATATAGCCGCTGGTCAGGACAACCTTCTGGTCCGGCTTCAGGGATATAATTTTATCAACCAGTTCAATTCCGGTCTGGCCCGGCAGGACCACATCGCTGAAGACCAGCCCGATATTGCCCTTTTCCCGGTCAAAGATATCAAGCGCCTCCTGGGCATTGGCGGCCCCGAAGACCGTATAGCCGTTTTTCCGCAGGGCCAGCGAGACAAAATCAAGCATCTCCTTCTGGTCCTCCACCACCAGGATCCGCTCGCCGTTGCCTTTTAACTGGTCGGGCGAGATGAACCGGGTTACCGGATTTTCCTTCTTCAGGCATTTCACAGCCGGCAGGTAAATCCGGACCAAC
>JBFMDM010000119.1:0-7044 GCA_040753835.1 Planctomycetota bacterium | reverse complement strand
GGCACTGGACCGAGCCGATTAGCGTCATAATCGCATAAAGGCAACCACTAATTAGCCACGAACCTGCCTGCCGGCAGGCAGGGGCACTAAGACACTAAGAAATTCTTGGCGCCTTTGTGTCTTAGTGCCAAGAAAGCCCGCCTGAGGCGGGTCTAAGAGGCTGTAACATCCTAACGGATTAACAGCCTCTAAGAGAGGTATTTTATGTCTTTATTACCGAACGAGGTTAAGACCGAGAACATCGCCAATGCCGCGGTGACCACGCCCAAGATTGCGGACGAGGCCGTAACTGCGCGCAAATTAGACGAGAACTCGGTCACCACTGACAAGATTGCGCTCGGCGCGGTTACCACCTCAAAATTAGCCGACAATGCGGTGACGGCCGGAAAAATCCGCAACGGCACAGTGCGCTCTGACGAACTCGGCCCGGGCGCGGTAACTACGGCGAAGTTAGCAGAGGGAGCAGTAACGGCCAGCCGCATCGCCGACCGGGCAGTCGACTCCAGCAAGTTGGCATCAGGCAGTGTAACGACCGAGAAGATAGCAAACGGCGCAGTAACTCCGGCCAAAATGTCATTCACTCCGCCGTCTGTGCAACGGCCCATCACTCCGGCCATTGTTACGCAGGAGATTGGAGACGCGCAAATAACGCCGGCCAAACTCTCATTCTCCGTGCCGGTGCGTCCGATGACGCCGGGGCTGGCAACGGACGAGATTGCAGACGGCGCGGTGACAAATGCGAAGATTGCGGCCAACGCAGTAACCGCCGGTAAGATTGCCTCAGGCGCAGTGGGGCCAAGCGAAATCCAATCCGGCGCGGTCTCAACCGACGAGATTGCCAATGGCGCAGTGACGCAGGAAAAACTTGCCGCGGGCGCGGGCGGAGACCGGTTCGTCTTCGGCACGCTCTTGACCGGATTCACCTCTGCAGAGGTGCTGTATCTGACTAACATCAGCGCGGATATCCCTTACACGGCCTTTGATTTAAGTCCCTGGGTTCCGGCCACAGCCAAGGGCGTGATTCTGCAACTGGGGATGTTCAACCAGAGTTTTGCCAATGGCAGGGCGTTTTTTAGGGTGCGGACTAATGCGGACCAGCGCGATGCCCTTGGGGTCGGACTGGTCCCCGGCGCCAGTTCGCAGGTGGTGAATCAGGGCATAGTCCCGTTAGTCGTGGGCACGCCTTCCATTGAATATACGTTGGAGTCAGTGGGCGGGCCTTGGAATGCGACGTTGACGTTGTATGTAACGGTGGTGGGGTACGTTGTATAGCCACTACTAATAACGAATTTACGAATTACGAATTATTCGTAATTCGCAGACCTGCCTGCTGGCAGGCAGGTTCGTAATTCGTAGTGGTTCGTAATTCGTTGGGTTTGTCTATTTCGCTCTCCGGCACGCCTGGTTGCTTCAGTTCTGATTCTGTGGCTTCTCGTACGAAATTATCCCGGCCGCAATGAGCAGGGCGGCCAGGAGACCGAGGGCAATGAGCAGGGTCTTATTCATTTGTTTTCCTCCTGGGTTTTTTCCTTGTGGTATTCCTTGAAGTATTCCTTGGTCCAAGCCGGAGCATTATCGTCCAGGATAAGCGGAGGGACCTCGTAGTCATAGCAAATATGAACATGTTTATAATGCCGCTTTGGCGTGTACCACATCACCCCGGCCGCGGTGACGAAAGCGCAGGCCAGGCCGATGAGAATAAGAAGATTGCGATTCATACTCCAATATGTAGCAAATCAAGAGAGAGATGTCAATAGAAACCACAGATGACACAGGCCTGCCTGCAGCAGGCAGGTTTCGTAGATTTAATCCGTGCAACCCCGCCATACGGCGGGGTCTAAGAGCCAGCCCGCCAGTCACCAGTCCGCCTTAGGCGGATTGGCGGGAGGCGGATCCCCGCCGGCTTCGCCTGGCGAGGCGAGCGCCTTTGGCGGATAACTGCCAGTAACGACCAAAGGTCTAACTGGCTCTAAGATCCGCCCAGTTTTTGCCCTTGGAGATGTCCACCCTTAGCGGGACGGAGAGTTCTATATTGAAGTCGCCGCCGATATTCTCCATTTCAGCGCGAATCAATGGGAGCGTCTTTTTCTCCTCGTCAGATGGCACCTCAAAGACCAGTTCGTCGTGCACCTGGAGTATCATCCGGGTCTTGAGTTCCGCTTTTTGCAGTCGCCTGAAGATGTTTATCATCGCCAGTTTCATCAGGTCCGCGGCCGTGCCCTGGAGCGGCGCATTGACCGCCACCCGCTCGGCAAAGCCGCTTACCGCCTTGTTGGGGTTGTTGATTTCCGGCAGATTCCGCCTGCGCCCCAGAAACGTGGTGATGAATCCGTCCTGGCGCGCCTGCGTTATGGAACTGTCTATGTATCTCTTTACGCCCGGATAACGGGCAAAGTAACTGTCTATATACGACTGGGCCAGGCCGTGGCTGATATTGAGTTCAGTGGCCAGTCCGTGCGAGGACATTCCGTAGATGATGCCGAAGTTGATGGTCTTGGCCAGCCGCCTCATATCGGATGAGACCATATCTTCTGAGACCGAGAAGAGTTCAGAGGCGGTCCTGGTATGGATGTCCTGGTTGGTTTCAAAGGCGTCCAGCAACGACTTGTCCTGCGAAAAATGCGCCAGGAGCCGCAGTTCAATCTGCGAATAGTCCGCGCTAATCAGGGTGAATCCCTTTTCCGGGACGAATGCCTCGCGAATCCTGCGGCCCTCCTCGGTCCGGACCGGGATGTTCTGCAGATTCGGGTTGCTGCTGCTCAGGCGGCCGGTCGCGGTGATGGTCTGATTATAAGAAGTATGAACCCGGCCGGTTTTCTTGTTGACCAGTTCAGGCAAGGCGTCTATGTAGGTGTTGACTAATTTGGAGAACGAGCGGTATTCCAGGATTTTGGCCGGCAACTCGTGCTTGTACGAAAGTTTGGTGAGGGTGTCGTTGTCTGTGGAAAATCCGGTCTTGATGCGCCGGGCGCCGAATTCCTTCAGCAGGGGAGCCAGCACTTCCTGCAACTGCTTGGGCGAGTCAATATTGAACTCCTGTCCGGCTGATTTAAATATAGTCGCTTTGAGCCGCTCAATCCGCTCCTGGAATTCCTTTGACAGCACGCCCAGGAACTCGGTGTCTATCTTCACGCCCATTGTTTCCATATATGCCAGGACTTCCACCATCGGGATTTCCAGTTTCTCGTAGAGTTCCTGCAGTCCTTCTTTCTTTACTTTGGGCAAAAGGATTTTGCCGGCCAGGAAGGTGATGTCAGCATCCTCGGCCGAATAATCCTTTGCGGCGTTGACCTCAACCTGGTTAAAAGTGATTTCCTTCTTGCCCGTGCCGACCACTTCTTTATAGGTTGTAACCTGGTGTCCGAGCAATTCCTGGGCGATGTCTTCCAAACTATGTCCGCGCCGGGCCGGATTCAACAGGTACGAGGCAATCATAATGTCGTCAAACGGCTGGGCTATTTTGATGCCTGCCTGCCCGAATACCTGCATATCAAACTTGAGGTTCTGGCCGACCTTTCGTTTGTCTTTACTTTCCAGCAGTGGCTTGAGTTTGGCCAGCGCTTCTTTGGCAGGCAGTTGTTTTGGCGCGCCGAGGTAGTCGTGCTTTAATGGAATATAATACGCCTCGTGTTCCTCACAGGAGAGCGAGATGCCCACAATCTCAGCCGAGACCGGCTCTAATGATGTGGTCTCCACATCCACCGAGAATTCCTTTGCCTTGGCCAACTTGTCCAGGAGTTTGTCAAAGTCCTTCTGGTCTATGATTAGATGGTAATTCTCAGCCGACACGGTCTTGACCGGCGCGAGTTCTTTTATGAACCTGGTAAACTCCAGTTCCTTGAATATCTGCTGGAGTTTCTCATTGTCCGGCTTGCCGATGCGGTATTTTTCTATCTTATCAACCAGCGATGGGTCTATCTTAATGGTAAAGAGTTCTTTGCTCAGGCGGGCCATCTTGATACTTTCAGGATTGGAAAGCGTCTCCCTGAGTTTTTCCTTCTTTATCTGCGCGGCGTTCTTGATGAGGTTGTCCAGCGAGGAGAATTGCTTAATCAGTTCCACCGCGGTCTTCTCGCCGATGCCTTTCACGCCCGGGATATTGTCCGAGGTGTCGCCCATCAGGCCGAAGACGTCAATAACGCCCTCGCCAATCGTGCCGAATCGCTCCCTGACCTCGTCCAGGCCGGTGCGCTTGTCCTTCATCGTGTCCCAGAGCGTGATGTTCTTTGAGACAATCTGGGTCAGGTCTTTGTCGCCTGTGATGATGACCACCTCAAATCCGTCCTGCTCGGCCTTTTTGGCAATACTGCCGATGAGGTCGTCCGCTTCCAGCCCGCTCTTCTCGGCCACCGGGATGTTATAGGCGCGGACAATCTCCTTGATATAGGGAATCTGTGGCTTGAGTTCGTCCGGCATCTCAGGCCGGTTGGACTTGTAATCCGCATAGAGTTCCTTGCGGAAGGTCGGCCCGGGCATATCAAACGCCACCACGACGTATTCGGATTGCGCGTCCTTGATGACCTTGGTGAGCATATTGGTGAATCCGAAGATGGCGTTAGTGGGCAGGCCTTTGGAAGACGAAAGGTTCCTGATGGCGTGGAACGAACGGTAGATATACGACGAGCCGTCTATGATGAATAGTTTTTTATTGGGCATTGGTGAGTTATTCTTCCTTAATATATTTCTTCAGCCGTTCCTTGAGGTTCTGGCGCGCCCGCCAGAGTATGGATTTCACGGCCTGGACCGACTGTTTCATCGTCCGGGCAATCTCTTCATACGACATTCCCTCGTATTTGTCAAGTATGACCGCCATTCTTTGCTGGGCCGGCAAAGAGTCAATGGCCGCCTTGACGGCCATCCGGATTTCTTTCTGCTGGAACGCGTCAACTATCGGTTCTGAGCCGTCCTGGAAGCCGCCGCCTTTGGCGAGCCTCGCTCCTGTGAGCGGGAAGTCGTCCGAGAAGTCGGTCGGCTTGGTCTTGCGCCGGGACGAGTCGCGGATTTCATTGACGCAGAGGTTATGCACGATGGTAAACAGGTAATACCTGAACTGGGTGGTGGGCGAGTAGCGTTCCCGGGCCTTGTAGACCCTCATGAAGACCTCCTGGGTCATATCCTCGGCATAGGCGCGGTCGTTGATATAGCGCGAGATGACGCCGAAGACCATCTGCTGGTATTTACTGAAGAGCGAATTGAAGGCGTCCTTGCTGCCTTTCTGGAATTGCGCCATCAGGATGGCGTCCTCGTCTGTTGTTAATTGCTTATTATCAGCCATTACGTTTATATTTCTGCACTGTCCGGACAAATAATTCATCCGCCTTATTGGAGAATACCTCCAGCGGCGATAATCCCTTTTTCCACGCCACGATAAAGACCATTGCCAGCATTGCAACGGTAATCGCCAGGTTCTGCCAACTGTCCAGAGGCCACTGGTATTGCCAGGTTATCTGGGATGCTGGCGAGAACGGATACAGATAAGGTATAGGCCATTGAAATCCTTCAGGCCCGCGCCCGCCCAACACATCAGCCAGCAGGTGGATATGAAAGGCCAGCAGGGCAGCCAGCGCGGTTGACGCTTTTTTCTTAGCCAATAACAAAACGGCCAGCGCCCAGATTATCCCGGCCGTGAGATTATGGGCCAGTTGATGGTGGTAATCTGAGAACCAGCGCAGGGGTTTTTCCGTATTCCGCGTCGCCCATTCGGCGATTGCGCCCAATCCGTCAATGTCCGGCAATACGCCGGCGATTGTAATCAGCACCCGGTCCCGTTTCTCCACGCCGGCCAGGACAGCCGTGTTCCAGCCAATCAGGAAATGGGTGATGAGATTCATTTTATCTTTACGTCAAAGATGTCCAGATTCTTTTCCCTGTATTTCTGGAATTGTTCGTCAGAAAGGGCGCCTTTGAGTTTTACGTCCCTCTTGAACCTGATAGTGGCCAGCCGGCCGAAATACGTTTCGTTGCTTCCCGGTATTTCCATTGAGAAAATCTGTATGAGTTTTTTCTCCTTTTCATCGCCGGATAATGACCTGGTTTGCAATTTGGACAGTTCATCGACTACATCAATCCCGTCAGCACGCGGTGTTGAAAGAACCTTCCAGGCCTCTTCTTGAGATGCAGCAATGATTTGCCTGACCTGGCTTGTTTGTTCATTAGTCAGGGAAAGGAATCTGGCAAAATCCACAAAAGGTCCTTCCTTTTTGAAATCAACCTCGTCGGCTTCGTCGGCGTCATCCCTGTCCTCCTGGCCTTTATGGAGCAGGGAGATATGCCAGACGCCTTTGTCCAAAACCCAGATATGGCTTTGGGGGATGGAGATATAATCATCCTTGTGTTTGGGCGGCTGTTTGGTGTTGTAAAGCAGGAGGTCCAGTTCCACCGTGGCGTTTACCAGCGGCATGTCCTTATTCGGCTCGTGCGACTTGATATTCTTTATCCGGAACTCCACCGGCTTGTTGCCCCGTTTCTCGTGGAGGTCATACTTGCGTTTCAGTATCCGGATGGCCGCCTGCCTGGCGTCGTTTTCGGACATCCTTGTCAGGCGCGGTATGTAGAGATACGGCTTTGCCTTGTTGTAATCCTTGTCCACCAGATATTTATAGAACTCATTGCACCGTTGTGTCAGGGCGTCTTTGAGGAATTGGGTAACCTGCTCAGTGGCATTGGGCACCTTTGCTGGAAGCGGTTCCTTACGGGGCGCCGGCTGTTTCCCTTTGGATAAGGCGGAAAGCAGGACCACGATTACAAATGCCGCGGCAGCGGCCAGGCCTATCATCTTCCAACTGGCAATGTTCCGCTGTTTGGTTTTTACGGGCGCGGCTTGGGCGGTAATGGTTTTGGCGTTTGAGTCCGTTGAGACAATCTTATTCTCGCAAAGGTTAATGGCATCCACCAGTTCGTCGCTTGTCTGGTAGCGCTTGGCCGGGTCTTTTTCCAGCATCCTGTTTATGACATTGCTCACGCATTCAGGGACATCAGGGTTCTCCTTCCTGATAACCGGCGGTTTCTCGTTGATATGCTTCAGGATGATGGAAAGCGTGGTGT
>JBFMDM010000118.1:0-7112 GCA_040753835.1 Planctomycetota bacterium | reverse complement strand
CTGTCCTGGAAATCTGCTTGACCGAGACCGAAACAACCTTTTCTCCGTTGTCGTTCTTTGCCTTCTTCTTTGCCCGCTCCATATACCTGACATAGACCAGCCAGCCGCCTCCGGCTACTATTATAATCACCAGCAACCAGATAATTAACTTCTTCACCCAGCCTCTCCTTTCATAGGATATTTTCAATCCGCGTAATTAATCCTTGGAATCTGTGAACTCCGCAGAGACCGCGATAGCGAAATTTGTAGTTCACCTGCCCGTAACCAAATCCAGATTGGCCGTAGCCAAATTATACTGGTAGAGCGACTGGACATAATTCTTGGATGCCGTGTCCAGCGCCATCTGGGCGTCCATCACCTCAAGTTGTGTATTGACGCCGTTCTTATAACCGATCTCGGCCAGGCGCAAACCCTCTTCCGCCTGTTTCACATTCTCCGTCTGCGTCTCTATGAGAACTACAGCGTCCTTCAGGGACGATACGGATTGTTTCACCTCAAGTTTAATCCGCTCGCGGATATCCGCCTCGGCGATTTCCGCCTGTTTGAGCAGCGACTCCTCCTGCCTGATGCGCGCCTTTATCCGGCCCCATTCAAACACCGGGATGGATGCCGCGGCCACGATATTCCAATAGTCGCCCCACGCCTGGGTCAGAAACTCCTTCCTTGACGGGTATTCGTATCCGAAATTCCCTATCAAGTTAAAGGACAGCATTCCCTCTGATTCTGCCAGGATGACGGACTGTTTTTGCATATCTATCTTCAACCGGGCTATCTTCAGGTCTGACCGGTTATGGAACGCCTCTTCCAACTTGGCCGGATATTCCCCGCCTTCGGAGGCGCCTTCGCCCCTAGGCGGCGCGTTTAATCCGCTCGTAAGTTTGAGCGTCTCAGCCCTCTCCAGCGGCAGGCCTATGGTGCTCAGGAACAATAGCCGGGCATTCTGCCGGCTGGTCTCGCTCTGTATTCTGATTGCCTGGATGTTGGTCAACTGGACCTGCGACCTGAGCAGTTCATATCTGGAACTCTGCCCCTGTTTAAAAAGTTGTCTGATATTCTCAAGATGCGCTAAGGCAACCGCCTCACTCTTGCGGTTCACCTCAACAATCGCCTCGTTAAGAAGCAGGTCATAATAGGCCTTTTTCACCAGAAAGGTTACGCGCTTGGTAACATCGTCATTCTGGTTTAACTGGACGGTCCGGCCCAGCAAGGCGGCCTCAATGCCGGCGCTGATGCGCCCGCCGCTGTAGATGGGCTGCTTGATGGACAACTCACCCTTGGCGTTGTTTATATCTCCGATTTGGGAGGTAACGCCCGGGCTCATTGAAAATTCAGCCACCTCATCCAGACGGGTATAAGAAACGCTGGACGATAAGACCGGATACCTCCGGGCATTGGCCTCGGTCAGGCGCTCATCCACATAATTCAGCCCCTCTTTGGCAATAAGAACCTGGCGGTTATTGGACAGGGCAATCTCTATGCTCTGCTCCAAAGATAGCCCCTCTATGCCGGACTGTTTATCAGCCGTGGCTTCGCCACTACTAATCGACGACATCATTACTAAAGCAACCATCATAAGCATTGTCTTATTTAATCCGTGTAATCTGTGCAATCTGTGGTTTATCATCTTAATAAATTATTAATAAATACCTCTTCCAGGTATTTACCCTTTTCCTTAAAGGTCTGCTTGTTCCCGCCCAGGAAGGTAGTAAAGAGTATGCCGTAGAAAACATCAATCAGAAGATTCGTTACGGCACGGGCCGGGATGTTCTTCATCAGTTTCTGGTCAATGCATTTCTGGATAAGCGATTCCACCCTGGCCAACCCCCGTCCGTAGTATCTGGTATAGAGTGTCCTGGAATGGCCCTTGTATTCACTCCGGTAATGAACGAAAATCTCCAGGAGGTTAAAATGGCGGCTGAAAAAATCCATATGGCTGCGGATGACGGTCTTAAGGCGCTCTACCGGATTGGTGATACCTTCGGCATTGGCGGCAATCTCCGCGGCCAGTTTGTGCATCATCTGCTCCATCACGGCGGTAAAGAGTTTCTCTTTGGACGGGAAATAGCGGTAGATGGTACCCTTGCCCACGCCGAGATTGCCGGCAATCACATCAACGTCGGTCAGGTGATAACCGTTTCGGGCGAAGACGTCGGACGCCGCCTCAAGTATCTCCCGGCGCCTCTGCTCCTTTATGGACTTGATTCTCTCGGACCTTTTCATATTAAACAGACGGACTCATCAGTCCGTTGATATATTTATAGCAAATCCGCAAATAATGTCAATAGTTTTGCAAAAATTATATAAAAATATTTTGTGGGGCCAAAATAGTAAAAATACTTGACCCCGCACATAATATTTGTATAATTGATTTCGCAGATAAACTGACGTAAGTATTTATCAGCCAGCGTAAGGTTTTAATAAACCTTATGTGCGGGGCAAGGAGTTTAATTATGGCGCATAAGAAAGGCGGCGGGTCAAGCCGCAACGGACGCGACAGCAACGGACAAAGGCGCGGCATCAAATGTTATGAGGGCCAGACCGTAACCTCGGGCTCGATCCTGCTGCGCCAGTGCGGCACCCTCTTTAAGCCGGGACTTAATGTCGGAATCGGACGCGATAATACCCTGTTCGCCCTGAAAAACGGGCTGGTAAAATACCTCAGCGGCAGGCGGGTTGCTGTTATACCGCAGAATTAATGAATTCCCCGACAAGGCGGGACTCTAACAATGGTAGAATTGACATTAACCTTTGAGCGCAGGCCGGTGAACACCTTTAATCTTGACAAGGACGTAATTCTCATCGGCCGCGACCCGACCTGCGACGTCCGGATAGACAACGTCGGCATCTCCAGGCACCACGCCCGCATAGAAAAGCACGATAATATCTATACGCTCTACGATCTGGGCAGCAGCAACGGCACTTATGTCAAGGGCCAGAAAATCACCCAGTATAATCTCAACAACGGCGATGAAATAAACATCTGGAATTTTTCCATCTTTTTCAAACTGCCCGAGTCAGAGCAGGTGAAAGCGGTCAAGGAGGCCGCGCCCCAGAAAATCGATATTGACGCCACCATCGCCATAGACCGCAAGCAACTGGACCTCAGGCAGAAGGAACGCAGTTCCACCCTGCTCGCCCATCTTAGTTACTCGGACAAAAAGAAGGGCGACCTGACCTTTGCCATAATGAAGACCACTACTTTCTTCGGCAAGAGCCCGAAGTGCGAATTCCCCATCTCCGGCTTTTTCGTCCAGCACCGCCAGGCCGCCATTATCCGTGATGAAATCGGGTTCAGGTTCATCAACTTCGGGAACAGCGCGAAGGGTATGGTCAATAACCAGGAGGTTGACGACTACCGCCTGAAAAACGGCGATACCATCAAAATCGGCTCTCAGACCTTTAAGTTCAATGAGGGACTACCAGCCAAATAAACCGTCCGCAGGTGAAATCACCCAGTCCTATTATCTCTACCAGCGCCAGCAGATGGTGGAAGCGCAACTGGTGAACCGCGGTATCACTGACGAACGGGTTATCGGCGCCTTCCTGAAGGTTCCAAGGCATCTTTTCGTGGATGAGCACCTTACCAAACAGGCGTACGACGACAATCCCCTGCCCATCGCAGGCAACCAGACCATCTCACAGCCCTATATGGTGGCGCTTATGCTGGAGCACCTGCATCTGCAGAGCAACCACAAGGTCTTGGAAATCGGGACCGGCTCGGGCTACCAAACCGCACTGCTGACGGAATTATGCCGCGAGGTCTATACCATAGACCGCCTGGCCGAACTGACCGCAATCGCCCGGAAACGGCTGGGCAAACTGGGATATCATTCCATCAACTACAAAACCGGGGACGGCACGTTGGGCTGGCCTGAAAATGCGCCGTACGAACGCATCATCATCAGCGCCGGCTCGCCCCGGGTCCCGGATAAACTGATTGAACAACTAAGCAATGACAACGGTATTCTTCTCTGCCCGGTCGGCAACGAATTCTCGCAGGACCTCATTCAAGTGATAAAGCGCAATGGCCGCATAGAAAAAAACAACCTCGGCTCCTGCGTCTTTGTCAAATTAGTCGGAGAAGAAGGATGGAAAGAATGACAACCCGTTTCTGGATTCTTGTTATCATTCTGCCAGCGATATTACTGGCTTCCTGCACCACGCCGTATGAAACGGCCCGCAAGTCCTTCTACAGGGCAACCCGGGCGTACCTGAGACAGGAGCAGGAGGATGCGCTGGTGCGGTACTGCCAGTCGCTGAGCCACCTTGAAACCGGCGGCGACAAGAACGTTTCCAACCGCCTGCTCAAAGCCGCAATCTACCACCGGCTCTCGGTTATGAACGCCAAAGGCATCTACCAGAATTCGGACGACAAAACGAAAGAGAAATACGCCTCTTTTGCTGAATTACTTTCCAGAACCGGCGAAAGCGGATTCCTTGATTCGGCATTCAGCGAGATTATCGCCTCCGAGAAGGACTTGCGCAATACGGATATGAAATCCATTGACCCATTCCTGCTCATCCAGCGCGACCTGATAGTCGCCGATAAACTGTCCAGGTCGCTGGATAGGCGCGACAAGGCCGCATCAACCACGGGCGAAGCCGCAGCGGAGTCCCGATTATTTCGGGGCGATGCCGCGCTGGATGGATTTACAAAAGCCGCGGACTCTTACGGTTACGGGGAAATCATCAAGGCGCTTTATCTTGACGCCTGGTCGCTGGCCATTGTCCAATACCACAAGACACTGCCGGACCGGGACCTGCCCCACTGGACCAACGAATCACTCTACGGACTATCCCTGCAACACCTGAAAGACGCCTACCATGCGCTGAGCGCCAATTCCGCCCTGCTAAAAACGCCGGCGTTCCAGGAAGCCCACAAACGCTATTCCGGGATAACAACAAAAATAGACGCACTGCCGCCCCAGCCCAATTTCTCCTCTCTCGCCGTCTCATCGCCCAAGCAGGCGGCAACTGACCTGCTGGGCGAGGCGCCCGACAAGAACTATCTTATCCTTGACCCGGCGTTCCACCTCAACGAAGCCCGCAGCCGGATGAGCCAAAGCGTGGAGATGATTGTCACGGGCAAGCCGGACAAAGCCGAATCGCTTCTGCTGAACGCGCTAATGAACGTCATCTGCGCCAGAGAGTTCTCAACCAGCCCTTCACCCGCTGACACCCGCCTTATTAACACCACCCTGGACGATATCCGCCTTAATCTTTACCGGATTTCTTCAGGCGGCAAATAAATATCAGAAAACAGTTGACAGTTTCCAGGAGGTGTGTATATTATATTGGTGAAAGGACAATGCCTATGAAAAAATATCTTGTTCTCGTCCTGTTGATATGCGGGCTTATGCTGGTTAATTACCTCTTCAGCGCCATTCCGGACAATGACTGGAAAAAGGAACTGGCAACATTCACCGATGCCTACGGCAAGGCAAAGACGCCGTCTGAACGAGCCATTGCCATCCGCAAAATCGCCGAGGCGGACCATCCGGGCGTGGTGAGGGTCCTGGCCGGCACCGCACTGCCCAAGGAACTAAAGGAAAACGAACTGCTCAACGTTGACATCGTCGCCACTGCCCTGTCCAAACTCAGCGACCCGGCCGCCATAGACGAACTGGTGGCAACCGCCAAAAAGGCCGCTACGGCTGAAAAGGTGATATTAATACGCGCTATGGGCAGGATATCAAACGAAGGAGTCGGCAAACTCCTGCTGGAACTCCTCAAGAACAACGACAATCTGGTCAAGGCCGCGGCGATTGACGCACTGTCCGAATCGCTTCCGGCCGAGGCGCTGGATACAATACTGGGATTCCTGGATTCCAAGTCCTGGGAAGTGAAGGTCAGCGCGGTCTATTACCTGGCCAAACTCACGGACGAAGAAGCCAAAAGCAAGGCGCTCAACATCCTCAGGACCCGGCTTCCCAAGGAAACCGGACGCATCAGGAACGATATGGGCGAGGCCATCAACCAACTCAGTTTAAACTCAGACCCGGCAAACGACAAGATGGGCGGGACTTTTTCCTTCTTTGACATCCCCCTTGAAGGCGATGTGGTATTCGTCCTTGACGCCAGCGCATCAATGGAAGGCAAGAACAAGGACGGCATCAACCGGTGGGATAAACTGGTGGAACAGTTCAAGTTGTCCGTTGAAATGATGGCCAAGGCCAAGCCGGCCGTGAAATTCAATATCGTCGGCTATGCCGAGCGGGTCGGTAAGTTCAAAGACGGGCTGGTTCCGGTAGCGGAGAACAAAGAGGCGGCCATTAAATGGCTTGACAGCATCAAGCCGGGCGGCATGATGGCGCCCGGCAAACTCGGCGGGTTAACCAACATCTACGATGCGGTGGAAATGGCGCTCATCGGACAATCTGCGGCCGGGAGCGGCGATGGCCAGAAAATCGTCATTACCAGCGGCGTGCCCAATGCTTATACCATCTGCCTGATGACAGACGGCAAGGCAAGCAAGGACAAAGGCAAATACAGCAATCCGGACGACATCCTGGCTGCGCTCCGCATCCTCAACCAGACCAGAAAGATACGCATCAACACCATTGCCCTTGACCTGGGCGTGGCCGAGGCAAACGACGCATCTGGTATGGGCGCAATGTTCTCAGTTGACGCCGAACTGATGGAACGGATTGCCAACGAGCATCACGGCACCTGCAAGAAATTTTAGCCGCATTATCCTCTCGCCACGAAGGCACAAAGACACTAAGAAATTCTTGGTGTCTTTGTGGCCGATTCACCTCCTGATTTACTTGCCTTATACTGTCTAAGATATTATAATTGAGGCGTGAAGATACTGCATTTGTACAGCGACTGGAAATGGACCGGGCCGAGCGAGCCCGTGCTCAATCTCTGCAAGGGACTAAAAAGCCAGGATTTGGATATTCACCTCGCCTGTCTCAGCGCGCCTGAAAGCATTGACTTCTCTCTACTGTCTACTGGCTACTCCAAGAGAACCCTTCCAGACAAGGCCGCTGAGGCCGGGATTCCCTTATGCACCCTGACCGCGCCGCCCAAATACCTGTCCCTGTTCTACCTCAAACCACATATCAACACCCTGGCCAAATATATCGCCAGGAATAACGGATTTGACATCA
>JBFMDM010000117.1:0-7116 GCA_040753835.1 Planctomycetota bacterium | reverse complement strand
GATTCAGGCCGGCGCAATGGGGCTATTTTAGAACCAGTTAGAAGCCCCGCCGAAGCGGGATAAACTCCACGACTTATTGAGCCGCAGCGAAATCCCGCACTTATGCGGGACTGGCTCTTATCCCGTAACGAAGTGGAGGGATTAACATCTGCCTATGAATAAAGTAATTATTGCGCTTTGCTCCTTAATCCTTCTGACCGCAATTGGCTGTGATGTCAAACAACCGCCGCAAGTTACAACAGCGCTTGAAAAGGCGCCAGATTTCGCCCTCAAGGAACTGTCCGGCAAAGAGATAAAACTCACGGATTTAATCGGGGCAAAACCCATAGTCCTGGATTTCTGGGCATCCTGGTGCTCGTATTGCAGAGAAGCGATACCGGATATTATTGAACTCCATAACCAGCACAAGGACAAAATCACGGTCGTCGGCATAAATCTGGACCGCACACTGGGAAGCGCACAGAGATACACCAGTGAGCACAATATTCCCTATCTCAATCTTTATGATGAAGGCGGCCAGGTTGCCAATGCCTATGGCGTCCACGGCATCCCGCACATAATCATCATCAACTCCAAGGGCGAAATCCTCAAGCGCAACGCCACGATAGACGACATCAGGACTATAGTTAAGTAATCACTTGTGTTCCGCGGGGCTTTTTACTATAATTCATTGAAATTAAAGCGGTTATAGTAATAAATAGCGCTCTGGAACAACTCGTTCGTTCCCTGGTACAACTTTTCTGTACCTTGGTACAACCTTTCTGTCCCTTGGAACAACTCTTCTGTACCCTGGTACAACTCTTTTGTCCCTTGGTACAAGTCGTTGGTTCCCTGGAACGACTCGTTCGTTCCCTGGAACGACTCTTTCGTTCCCTGGAACGAGTCATTTGTACTTGGGTACGAATCATTCGTCCCATAGAACAAGCCGGTCGTTCCAGGAGGAAATTACCCCCTTTTGTGTAAGGCGTCCCCGGAATTGGCGGAATTCGTGCCCCTTACGAAATGCCGCATATTGAAAGGGATTTGGAGTGATAATTCCACAAAACCCTTGTATTTCCCCTTAAGATAGAACGGCGACTGGAAGATAAGTTTCTTTATACCCTTTTTCTCAATTGTATAGACATTGGCCTTTCTGGTCGTAAGCATCAAGGCAAGTTTCCTGCGCGCCGGACCGGGATGGCAGTCCAGAACGTTCTTGGCAATCAGTTTCAGCCCGCCGTACTTTTGGGACACCTCCACTGCCTTCCGGTTCATATAGAGGATAGTCCCCTTGGCATCACAGACCGTTATCGCGCCGGGGAATTCGGAGGTCCAGTTGACCCCGTTAGAAAGTTCTTCGCAATGATTGTGCGACTGGGTTATGTCTTTATTCTTACCTATGGTCTTTCTAACGGGGTTGACTTGCTTCATACCAACATTACGCCTTCGTGTCTTTGTGCCTTCGTGGCAAAAGTTATTATATCCGACCCAACACGGCCATACGGAGAAGCGGCAGGAGGATTTCGTGCTGACCGGTGAGATTGATGCCCTGTGATGCCCTGCCAAGCGGACGGCCGGTAACGTTCTGACGCGGGCGGTAGTGCTGAATCATATCCATATTGGCGGTAGTGAATGAGTCCAGTTTATAGCCATGGTTGCGCGCCACAGACACGGCCTTGAGGAATACCTCAGGCAGAATCACGGCCGAGCCGACATTAAGCCAGACGCCCTTGTTTAAGCCAGAGACGATACTGCAGAATAGCCGGAAGTCGTTAATGGACGCCTCGCCCAAGTCAGCGCCGGAGATAGCCGGATGCATATGAATCGTGTCCGTGCCCAGGGCAACGTGCACGGTTACCGGGACGCCGAGTTTGGCGGCTATTGCCAGGATGCTGTATGATGCGTATTTGTTGCGGTCTTTGAGAATGAGATTGCCCAGTGACTGGCCTAAACCACAGTCGTTCACAACCGCATCCCGTGATGCCCGGACAAACGCCTGTGCGGTCTCGTCCACCATCCCGAATCTGCCGGTCTTGATGCTCTCGGCCACGTCTTCTGAGGTCCGGCCGATAAGTGAGATTTCGTAGTCGTGTATGGCAGTCGCGCCGTTCATTGCCAGCACCTTAATCACCCCCCGCTTCATCAGGTCAATAATCACCGGCGAGAGCCCGCACTTAATCACGTGCGCGCCCAGGCCAACACCCACGGTCTTCTTTGCCTTTACTGCCCGGACTATGGCATCCACCAGTGTCTTGAAATCGCTCCCGCCTAAGATGTCAGGAAAAGAATTGACAAAAGAATTAAATGACTTTGACGGCTGGGCTAACTTAGCAAAGTCCTTGACGTCAACCAGTGTCTTGCGCTTGGAGATGGGAACGGTTTTTAATCTCATATTTACCTTTTAATGGTAAAATTTACGCACTCCCGTGAATAACATTGCCATTTTGTGTTCGTCAGCCGCTTTGATTACCTCGTCATCCCTGTTTGAACCACCGGGCTGAATCAGATACTTTATGCCAATCTTAGCCGCATTGTCTATGCCGTCCCGGAACGGGAAGAAGGCGTCCGAGACCAGAACCACCCGGTCGCTGGCCAGTTCACTGGCAATCCAGTTGGCCATCGTGCCTTTGGGCTTGGTCTTCTCATATTCAATCTTCAGGTTATCGTATGCCTTCTGGCAGGCCAGTGCCACGGAGTCCTTGCGGTTGGGCTGGCCGCAGCCCATTCCAATGACCTGGAACAGGCCGTCCTCATATTCGCGGACAATACCGATGGCGTTGGATTTAACGTGCTTGATATAACGCAGGGCGAATTCATACAGTTTGACGCGCTTGGGATTCGGTTTTGCCTTGGTCACGATACCCACGGTCAATACTTTGCCGCTGTTCTCGCAATTTACCTTTGCGGCCCGCTTGAAGAGATCGTCTACGGTCTTGGTCAGGTAGAATTTGTTATCCGGCTCCTGCTCCAGAATGCCGCCGGTGATAAAGCGATAAATCGTACTGTTGACTTTTTCCAGCGGGCCGACATCCAGGATGCGCAGGTTTTCCTTTTTTTTGCCCAGCGACTTAATATAACCCAGCGCCTCCTTGGTGGCCGAGGGCGCTACAACCACCTCCACGAACCGCTCGCCCAGAATCTGGGCGATGGAGATATCCAGCGGTCGCGACAGCGCAATGACGCTGCCGAACGAACTAACCGGGTCGCCGGCCCAGGCCTTTTCAAACGCCTCATCCAGGGTCTTGCCTGTGGCATAGCCGCAGGGATTGGCGTGCTTGATGATTGAGACCGCAATGTAATCCTTGAGTTCCAGCATTGACTGCAAAGCGCCTTCGGCATCCAGGTAATTGTTATAACCCAGCGCCTCGCCGTGCACCTTTTTGGCCCAAGGGATACTGCATACCTTGGAAGCAGATTTGTAAAGCCAACCCTTCTGGTGCCAATTCTCGGCGTATCTGCCGAGTTGGTGGCCTTCCTGGAATTTCAGACGCTTGACCATATTCTCGCCCAGATGGCCGCTGAAATAGGTATGGATCGCGCTGTCGTAATCGGCCGTGCGCTCAAACGCCTCTATCATCAGCTTCTTGCGCATCTCAAGGGAGATTGAGCCGTTATGCTTGTCCATCTCGGCCATTACCGTCTTATATTGCGACGGGTCTGTTACCACAACAACCCACTCGTAGTTCTTTGCCGCGGCCCGGACCATACACGGCCCGCCGATATCAATATTCTCAATAGCGGTCTCGTTGGTAATGCCCGGCTGGGCCACGACCTTTTCAAATGGATAAAGGTTGCAGACCACCATATCAATCTGGGGGATTTTCAGTTCCCGCGCCTGTTTGGCGTGCTGGGAATTATTGCGCTTGTAAAGAAGGGCGCTCTCGTAATTGAAACTGATGGTCTTCATCCGGCCGTCAAAATACTCGTCGTTTTTGTTGCCGGTGATTTTAGAGATGGGCGTGACGCCTATGCGGCTTTCCTGCAAGGTCTTGGCCGTGCCGCCCGTGGAGACGATTTCAACCTTGTATTTCTTGAGGTGCTTGGCGAATTCCACCACGTGGGTCTTGTCGCTGACGCTGATAACTGCGGTCTTGATTTTGAGCATGGTTTCCCCTTTGCGTAAGCGGATTAAGCGGATGAAACCGATTGAGCGGAAAATCCGCTAAATCCGCTCAATCGGCTTACTTAATTCTTACTGCTGGGGAACAACAGGGATATTCCAGATGGCATTGAAGGCAATGCCCTCGGTCATCGGGCCGGTGAACTTCATCTTCTTGGAGCGGACCAGGTCCATCGGGTGGACCTTACCGCTGAAATAATCCAGGAAGTCGTTGGAATCCATCTCCAGAATCAGGCGGGCGTTGTCCAGTTTGCCGTCGTGGACCGTGCATTTCTGGTCCTTTATTTCCAGCCACCACAGACCGCCGTCTGCGCCGGTTAGATTAAGCTGGATTTGCCGGTTATAGCCCTTGGCTCGTGCTGAATTAAACATCCCGGGCATGCTCGCAACCATTTCCTTTACATTCGCCATACAAATTACTCCTTTTCTTACTTTAGCCACGCCAGAGGCGGTTGTCCGCCGGAGGCGGATCCGCCTCGGGCTGGATAAGAGACAGTAACGACCAAAGGTCTAACTGTCTCTAACATTATACTGCAGTAACGGTTTTGATTTCCGGAATCTCTTTTTTGAGGGCCTTTTCCACGCCCATTTTGAGGGTCATTTGGGACATCGGGCAGCATCCGCAGGCGCCGGTTAGTTTCACCTTGACATCCGCGCTTTTATCGTCCACGCTGACCAGTTCTATGCCGCCGCCGTCCGCGGCCAGCATCGGCCTGATTTTGTCCAAGGCGGTTGATACCTTTTCCTGTAGAGTCGCCATCTTCGTTCTCCTTCTATGAGGTTACAGGGTTAGTCTTTCTATTTAACTTATTTTGGTGCAGGTGTCAACAAATTCCGAAGATTATACCTTGGGGGTGGCCTCTGGTTCCTTATCCGAAGGGTAATATTTATAGTATTGGTAATAATAGGTAGGCGCGATTTCTATCTCCGGGGTGGCATAGTTAAGGACAAGCCCCTTGAGGTTTATATGGGACGAGATAATCTGCTCCTTTGCCCTGAGGAGCGCGCCTTTGGCGGTCTTGCCGGCCCGATAAACCAGCGCAGTCAGGTCGGTCTTCGGCCCCACCACCAAGACATCGGTCACCGGCAGGACCGGCGGGCAGTCGCAGATAATATATTGGTAACGTTTCCGCAACTGGCTGAATAATTCCGAAACCCCTCTGGTCAGCAGTTCCGAGGGATTGGGGATAGCAGTGCCGGCCGTCAGGATATGGAGATTGTCTATGCCCGGCGTATTGACGATGACATCAAACTTCACGCCTCCAACCAGCATATCGGTGATATTGTGGATGCATTCATCCACCTTCTTTATTCCGATGAGGATATCGCTCAGGCCGTTTTCGCGCTCCAGGCCGAATATCTTGTGGACCAGGGGTTTGCGCATATCCATATCCATCAGGAGAACCATCCCGCCCTGCAGGGCCATCGTAATGGCCAGGTTGCTGGCCGTGATGGTCTTGCCTTCCTGCGGGCCGGTTGAGGTTATGACGAGAATCTTGTTGCCATTGTCCGCGGCCTGACCGGCTGCCAGCCCGACAGAGTCATTCTGACGGGCGCCTTCAGCGGCCTGCTTGGCGACAGAATGAATAAGGTTGGTGCGCAGGGTGCGATAGGACTCAAACAGCGGCGAGGTCGGGCTGTAGTTCCAGATTAACTGGGAACGAACCCGCTCGGTATCGGATACGGACTTATCGGTTCTGATATACAAATCCTGCTTTGACATCCCCTCTCCGGAAGGCGACTTGCCCGCATCGCCGAAAATCGGCGTGTAAAAAGTATCCAGCAGAAAATCCGCCGCAGAGGACCAGAAATCCTTCTTACGTTGCTTATGACGATGCTTTTCCTGTTCTGCGGCGGAAAGATATGGAATCACGCCGATGACCGGCAACTGGACCAGTTGTTCTATTTCCTCAATAGTGCCGATTGAGGTATCAAGATGTTCAATAATAAAAGCCGCGCTCAAGCCGATGACGATGCCCAAAATCAACCCGATAAGCATATTTGTGGTTTTGTTTGGTTTAATCGGGCTGGTCGGTACCCGCGCCTTATTATAAACGGTAACGTCAGGAGTTTTTTCTCCTAAGGCTATTGCTGCTTTTTCCAATTGCTGTTTATAGTCCGAGTAAAGAGCACTGTCAATAGTCACATCTCTGATTAACCGTGAAAGTTCTATTTCCTTTTCAGGATATTTACCAAGTTCCTTGTCCAAAACCTCTATTTCCTGCCTTATCTTTATTACATCAGGATGTTTGGCGGTATATTTCCGCAACAGCGCATCCTCCTCTTTTTTGAGCGAGTCATAGCGGTTATAGGCCGGTATGGCCGTCCCGGTCACACCAGGATTCTCCTCCTTGAATTCCCGTAAGGATGTCTCGGCTTCCCTAAGTTCGGTATCCATTTGCTCTAAACGTCTCTTCACGGTGTCATGAAGATTTTGCGCCTGACTACTTTTTTCATTAAGGTTATATTTCGCATAAGCATAAGCCACGGCAGTAGCAATATCGGCAGCCTTTTTAGAATCGTGGTGGCGGACGATAATATTTATGGAATCAGTATTCGGTTCAACCTTGGCTTCAACCGTAGATTGGATTGAATAAATAATGCTATTTGCCTCTTCAGTCTTCATGGTCGCAGTGATCCAACCCTCGTTTTCAGCAGCCAGCTTTATTACGTCATAACCTTCAATAATTTTTGCCTGAGAGAGCATAATATCGCCAATCGGGTAGTTAACTAATTCTGTCAGCATCGTGGCTAACAGTCGCTGCTCTTTATAGTGCACCGTAGCAGTGGCCTGGTAAACATGTGGTTGGAACCAAGAGTAAATAAAAGTAACAATTGAAACCGTAAGGATAATTGAGATAATTGTCCAGCGCCTCTTGTGGACAATCCTCCAGTAATCCCTTAAGTTGAGTTCATATTGCGCCATAAATCAAGATTATGCGTATGAGATTTCCAGGTCCTTTGCGGCGGACTCTATCATGGACACCGGGATGGACTTTTCCTGTTTAAGATAACCC
>JBFMDM010000116.1:0-7157 GCA_040753835.1 Planctomycetota bacterium | reverse complement strand
ATCATTGGTTGATAAGGGGGTGAAATCAGCCGCGCCTGAGGCCAATCCGGCCTTTATCTCCGCGCTGGTTAATTACATCTATGACCGTGAGAAGAACAAGAACATCCTGGTGCTGATGCCGTATTCGGTCCAACTTAAGGCATTTGCCGAGTGGTTCAGGCAACTGTATCCCGAAAGTTTGGCCAAGCGCTACAACACCGACAACAAGGAGGTCTATGTTGGCCCGACCGTGCTGAATGCCCTGGGCACGACCGACCAGCACTCGCAGATTCAGTTATTCACCGAAGGCCCAAATAATAAACTGGTGGTGTTCGTTGAAGTGGAGACGGTTAAAGACAAGGTCATCATGCCGCGTTTGAGTGACGAGAGCGTCTCATTCCTGGCCGGGCGCTCTTTGCACGAACTGATGCTGACTGAAAAGAAGGCCACAGAGTATGCCCTGGTCCAGGCGCGCCGGCCCAATTATACCATCCGTCTGAAAGCGCTTGACGCGGAGACAGTCGGAGCGTTATTATATTTCGGGCAGTTGGTCACGGCTTATGCGGGCAAACTCTACAAGGTCAATCCCTATAACCAGCCGGGCGTGGAGGCAGGCAAGCGCGCCACATTCGGGCTCTTCGGCAAGAAGGGATATGAAAAGGAGATTCCGGACATCAACGCCGCACTGGCCAGGAATAAACATTGGATAATTAAGATATAGTGTCAGCGTAGAGCGTATAGCACATTCGCTACGTTCAGTGTAAACTCCGAGCGCAAAACGCACAGCAAGAAAGATGAATCTATGAAGAGAGTCGTCATCACCCACGCCAAGCGCACGCCTATCGGTAAATTCCTGGGCGCATTTGCCAATACCACAGCCGTTGACCTGGGCGTCGCGGCCGTAAAAGGGGTGCTGGCCGAATCCAAACTCGACCCAGCCATGGTTGAGGAGGTGATTATCGGCAATGCCCGCCAGGCCGGCAATAAACCCAATCCGGGCCGGCAGGTGAGTTTCTTCTCCGGTATCCCGCAGGAGACACCGGCATACACGGTCAATAAGGCCTGCGGCTCGGGCTTGAAATCAATCGTCCTGGCTTACCAGTCCATAATGCTCGGTGATGCTGAGATTATCGTGGCCGGCGGCACGGAGAATATGTCCCGGGTGCCGTTTATGCTGGACAAGGCCAGGGATGGCTACCGGCTGGGCAATTCCAAACTGCTGGACGGTATGTATCACGACGGCCTGCTCTGTCCGCTCTGCAACCTGATTATGGGCCAGACAGCCGAAAATCTGGTGAATAAGTATAAGATTTTACGCGAGGAACAGGACCAATTCGCCCTGGGCAGCCAGCACAAGTGCGAGCAGGCCCGCAAGGCCAATAAATTTAAGGAAGAGATGGTTCCGGTGATGATAAAAGAAAAAGGCAAGATGGTTGAGTTTTATACCGATGAGAATGCTCGGGACGGCGTAAAGATAGAATCGCTGGCAAAATTAGAGCCGGTATTCAAAAAGGGCGGGACAGTGCATCCGGGTAATGCCTGCGGTATTGCGGACAGCGCGGCCGCGGTCCTGGTTATGTCCGAAGACAAGGCCAGGGAACTGGGCTATAAGCCGATGGCCTATATCACCGGCTATGCCACGGCCGGTGTTGACCCGGCCTATATGGGCATTGCGCCGGTGCCGGCTATCCGCAAACTGGAGCAGAAGACCGGGCAGAAACTGGCTGATTTTGATTTGATAGAACTCAACGAGGCATTTGCCGCACAGGTCATTGCCGATGACCGTGAACTGCATCTGGATATGAACCGGGTCAATGTCAATGGTGGGTCTATTGCCTTGGGGCATCCGATTGGCTCAACCGGCTGTAGAATTGTGGTCACGCTCCTGCACGAGATGCAAAAACGCAACGTCAAAACCGGCCTAGCCTCGCTCTGTATGTCCGGCGGTGTGGGCATGGCGGTAAGTTTTCTTAGAGCCAGTTAGGAATTTTGACCCGTAAGGGTATTGATAGTATGAAATTCGGGGGACAGCAAACCGAGGTAGCCCGAACCGGGGCTATGTGATGTGCTATCGGAGCAATAGCAGACGCTCACAAAGCGGCCTTATATGACATAACGGCGATGATATAAGGGGTTAGGAAAAAATATCCATTTCACTGCCCGAAAACCCAAATGGTAATACCCTTGTAGCCATCCGGTATCATCCTTATACCCAAACGGTATTATCCTTATATCCATACGGTATTACCCTTACCCTTTCCGGGGTGGTCCGGTAGGTGAGTGGGGAGGGGGGAGATGGGGCATAAAACCTTGACCCGGTTAGATAAAAAGGGTAACCTAACCACAATAGGGCCTACACACCCCTATATCCCCTCTTAATGGAGGTGACTTTACGTTATATCTATGATTCTGAATACTCGCCCCGTTAGAAATGGTAACAGCGGAGCATAATAAAGAATTATGGCACTTAAACCGTTACATCTGAACATTTCTAACGGGGTAAACCATCGTAATAAGCCAATCAAGGCCGCCATTTCATTGCCCGGCGATAAGTCCATTGCCCAGCGGGCCATAATACTGGCTGCGATAGCAGAAGGTAAGAGTATCTTGAGGAATGTCCCATTATCGGATGATTGCCTGGCTACTCTTCGGTGCATTAAACAGTTGGGTATTAGAACTGGCCAAACCGTCTCAACACTTGTTATTAATGGTAGGGGGCTCTATGGTCTACGAAAACCGACTAAACCTCTGAACGTCGGCGAATCAGGCACGGCCGCTCGTTTGCTGGCCGGACTTTTGGTAGGGCAGTCGTTCCTCTCGGTTATAACGGGCAAGAAGACACTGCTCAGGCGTCCGATGAATCGGGTGATAGAACCGTTACGCCTGATGGGTGCGAAGATTGAATCTAAAAACGGCCGATTGCCATTAAATATTCATCCCTCTCAATTAAAAGGTATTAGATATACAATGCCTATTGCCAGCGCGCAGGTCAAGTCAGCCATACTTCTGGCAGGATTATATGCGAGCGGAGAAACTGTTGTTAAAGAGAAGATTCCGACCAGGGACCACACGGAAAGATTATTAAATCTTTTCGCCACGAAGGCACTAAGGCGCCAAGGGTTCTTTGTGTCTTTGTGTCTTCGTGGCAGACGTCTTAATCCGGTTGACATAGAAATACCCGGCGATTTTTCGTCCGCGGCCTATTTCATCGCGGCCGGTCTATTAGTTCCGGGTTCGGAGATTATTATCAAGGATGTCGGGCTTAATCCGTACCGTATCGGTTTGCTTACAGTTCTGAGGCGTATGTGCGCGAATTTATCGCGCATCCCGCATCCTGCATCCTGTATCCAGGGCAATGAACCCGTCGGCGACATCAAGGTCAGATTCTCTTCGCTAAAAGCCGTTACTGTTTCAGGTAAGGGAATACCGGCGCTGATTGACGAGATTCCGATTCTTGCCCTGATTGCCACCCAGGCCAGAGGCACGACGGTTATCAAGGGTGCAGGCGAGTTACGAGTTAAAGAAAGTAATCGTATCAAGGCAATCGTTGATGAACTTTCTAAATTAGGCGCTGATATAAAAGAAACTAATGACGGAATGGTCATAAAAGGACCAACTAAGATACATGGCACGAAGTGTCTGGCGCATAATGACCACCGGATAGCCATGATGCTGGCCATTGCAGGACTGATAGCCGAGGGCAAGACAAGAATATCCGGTTTTGAAGTAGTTAATAAATCATTTCCATCGTTTCTAAATTATGATATATTTAAGAGAGGTAACAACAGGATTTAACTGATTAAGCCGATTAATGTTTTTCCGTTAAATCCGCTCAATCCTGTTGTCTAATAATTGATTTATGGATAAATATCAGGCAATCGTTGTTGGCGGCGGGGCGGCCGGGCTGATGGCCGCTATTACCTCGGCACGCCAGGGCCTTAGAACTGCTATCATTGAGAAGAATAAGGCGCTGGGGCGTAAGATTCTGGTCACCGGCAACGGCCGATGCAACCTGACCAATACTGATATCTTGCCTGACAAATACCACGGCGAAAATACCAAGTGTCTGCATAGCATCTTTAACCGATTTTCCTCAAGAGATGCGATGACGTTCTTTGAGCATCTGGGCGTTCAACTCAAGACCGAGGAGGCCGGGCGGATTTTCCCGGTTACCAATCAGGCATCCACCATCGTTGACTTGCTCATAGAAGAGGTTGAGCGATTAGGAATAAAGGTGTATCTGCAGGAGAGCGTTAAGGACTTGGCATCATCCAAGAACGGATGGAAGGTAGAAACTTATAAAGGCGAGTATCAGGCGGATAATATTATCCTGTGCGTGGGCGGAAAGAGTTATCCGCAGTTAGGTACGGTCGGCGACGGATATGAGATTGCCCGGCGTTTGGGACATCGGATTATCGAGCCGCGCCCGGCCCTTGTGCCTCTGGAACTGGTCAGTAGTTGGTTTCATAAACTCCAGGGCGTGAAATCAGATGTGGAGTTGATATTGGCTGTTCACGATAAGACCGTGGCTAAAGAAACCGGCGAACTGCTCTTTACCCATTATGGCATTTCCGGGCCGATAGTGCTTAATGTGAGTCGATTAATAGGAATTCCAGAGAGCGAGTTTACCATAAACTTTTTTCCTGGTTATGACGTGGAAAAACTTAAAGCATCACTGACTGCCCGCTGGCAGACGCATCCGCAAAAGACCCTGGCCAATTCGCTGGTAGGGCTGTTGCCCAAGAAACTATGCGCTGTGCTGACTGCAGAATTAAAACTGGCTGATAAACAAGTCAATCAGATAACCAGGAAAGAGTTGGAGTTTATTGCCGAGCGTTTGATTCGTTGGCCGATAGCAATCAAAAAGGCGCGTGGGTTTGATGAGTCAATGGTTACAGCCGGAGGCGTGGCTATGGACGAGGTCAACACCCGGACAATGGAATCGCTCAAGGTAAGGGGATTGTATTTGGCCGGTGAGATACTGGATATTGACGGCGTTTCAGGCGGATATAATCTCCAATTCGCCTGGAGCACGGGATATATTGCCGGATTGCAAGAGCACAAATAACATATGAGAAAATCATTCAGGATTCGCGATTGGCCGTCCTCAGCCCGGCCCCGGGAGCGGCTTCAGCAACTCGGTTCCGCAGCGCTTTCTGATATTGAATTACTGGCGGTTATTATGGGCCGGGGCGTCAAGGGCGGCAATGTCCTTGATATTGCCCTGGAACTGCTTGACAGATTCAGGTGTCTTAAGGACATTGCCAATGCCTCGGTAGAGGAACTTTGCAAGATTAAGGGTATTGGTCTTGCCAAGGCAACGCAGATTAAGGCAGGGCTGGAATTAGGCCAGCGGGTTGATAAGCAATCTATTTTAGGGACAGACCGGCCCCGTATCATTAATTTCATTGATGTGGTAAATCTTCTGGGCGGTAAGCTCCGTAATATGAAAAAGGAATCTTTTATTTTGCTGGCTCTTGATACCAGGAGTCATCTCATTAAGGAGATAGAAGTGTCCAGGGGAAGCTTGAACGCCAGTATTGTCCATCCGAGAGAGGTGTTTAAAGAAGCGATTATTTCCAGTGCCGCATCTGTTATATTGGTGCATAATCACCCATCAGGCGACTCAAATCCATCTGATGATGATATTAAACTGACCAAACGCCTGATAGAGGTCGGCAAATTAGTTGACATCGAGGTATTAGATCATATTATTATCGGGGGCGAGAAAGAACCTTATAGCATGAAGCGGAATAAACTAATCTAATCATGGAATTACATAAGATTGGCGCATTAGAAATCAGGAATCTGATTGCCACAAAAAAGTCGAGTGCCCTTGAGGTGGTAACTGATTTGTTCCAGCACATAGAGCAGACCGAGCCGAAAATCAAGGCGTTTCTGACGCTCACCAAGGATTCTGCATTAGAGCAGGCAAAGAAGGTGGATGAAAAAATCAAGCGGGGTGGTAAGTTAGGCCGGCTGGCCGGCATCCCGATTGCCATTAAGGACAATATCTGCACGGACGGCGTCAAGACCACCTGCGGCTCTAAGATACTGGAGAATTTCGTGCCGCCGTATGATGCATTCGTAATCCGGCGCATTAAGGAAGAGGACGGAATTATCATCGGCAAGACCAATCTGGACGAGTTTGCCATGGGTTCATCCTGCGAGAACTCAGCATTTTTTCCGACCCATAATCCGCACGACCTGGTGCGTGTGTCAGGTGGCTCGTCCGGCGGCTCGGCCGCGGCTATCGCTTCTAATATGGCATTCCTGGCGTTTGGTTCTGATACCGGCGGCTCTATCAGACAGCCGGCCTCTTATTGCGGAATCGTGGGGCTGAAGCCGACTTATGGCCTGGTCTCGCGCTATGGCCTGGTTGCCTTTGCCTCGTCTCTGGACCAGATCGGGCCGATGGCCCGGAACGTCTCTGATGCGGCCTTGTTACTGCAGGTCATTGCCGGATACGATAAGCAGGATTCCACATCGGTTAATGTGCCGACGCCGGATTATCTCAAGGAGATTGAGAAGGATATCAATGGCCTTAAGGTCGGAATTCCAAATGAGTTTTTTGCCGAGGGCGTGGAAAAAGATATCAAGGATGCGGTGCTTAAGCGCATCAAAGGATTGGGCGCAGAGATGGTTGATATCTCCCTGCCCAATACCGAATACGGCATCGCGACTTATTATATCATCGCGCCGTCTGAGGCGTCGTCAAATCTCGCCCGCTATGACGGAAGTATTTATGGATATCGGGCTGAAGGATTCAAGGGGTTGAAGGAGATGTTGAGCAAGACGCGCAGTGAGGGATTCGGCCGCGAGGTCAAGCGCCGGATTATGCTGGGAACTTTTGCGCTCTCCAGCGGATATTATGATGCGTATTATTTGCGGGCGCTCAAGGTCAGACAGTTGATTAAGCAGGACTTTGACCTGGCATTTGAGAAGGTGGACGTGATTGTCGGGCCGACCTCGCCCATTGCGCCGTTCAAGATCGGCGAGAACATCAACGACCCGTTAAAGATGTACCTGAGCGACGTCCTGACCGTCACGGCTAACTTGGCCGGCATACCGGGGATTTCCATTCCCTGTGGGAAAGGCAAGAATAATCTTCCGATTGGCTTGCAGATATTAGGCAAGCCGTTTGATGAGGCGGCTATTTTGCGCGTGGCGCGGACGTT
>JBFMDM010000115.1:0-7353 GCA_040753835.1 Planctomycetota bacterium | reverse complement strand
AGAGGCGGATCCGTCTTCGGCGGATAACGACCAAAGGTCTAACAGCCAGTAAGAAAGGAATATTTTTATGAGTCCGCACGACGAACCAAATCAGGAGATACAGATTCAGGAAGGGTCGCTGGCCGAAAAGGCGCTCCAGCAGAAGTTTGATTTCAATCTCTGGATGCAGGAGGCGCTGCACAATGCGCCCTGGTGGGGCATCTCGCTGGCCGCGCACGTATTCTTTATCCTTTTCCTGGCCTCGCTGCCTTCGGGCATTTCCGACGCCAATGTTGAGGAAATCAAGGTGATTGATATGAAGGAGGAGAAAAAGGATGAGGTGGAGAAGATAGAGGAGGAAATCAAGAAGGAGGAATTTGAGGAGGAGATTACGGAAACGACCGAGATTGTGGAGGCAACCGCAGAAGTGGATGTGGAGACCGATAATATCAGCGAGTTTGACACCAACAGCGACCTTAAGGGCGAGGGCGTTTATGATACCATCGGCATCGGGGGCGGCTTGGGCGGCGGCCGGCGCGGGGGCAGGCGGGGCCGGAAGGGCCAGAAGAGCGAGGATGCGGTCATCGCTGGCCTAATCTGGCTGGCCAAGCACCAGAACCCGGACGGCTCCTGGGGCGCCAAGGCATTCCAGAACCAGTGCCGGGTAACCAAGTGCAGCGGCACAGGACATGATGAATTCAATATCGGCCTGACCGGACTGGCGATGCTGGCCTTTACCGGCGCGGGCTACACCAACAGTTCGCGCGACACTTATGATGGCATCTGTTTCGGCGACACGGTCCGTAAGGGCGCTCTTTACCTGACCGGCATCCAGCAGTCGGACGGCACTTTCGGCGGGCTTAAAGAGGGCAAGTTTCTGTATAACCAGTCAATTGCCACCTATGCGATGGCCGACCTGTATGGCCTGACAATGGAAAGCCCGTCTGGCATACTATTCCGGGAGCCGGTGGAAAGGGGCGTTAAATATCTTCTTGACAGCCAGAACCCGACCAAGGCCTGGCGTTACCAGCCCAAGGACGGGCAGAACGACACCTCGGTCAGCGGCTGGGTGGCGATGGCGCTCAAGGCGGCCGAACACGCCAATATCAACGTGCCGCCCGAGGCGTTCGCCGGCATCAAGTCGTTCTATGACGACGTGACCGACCCGAATTACGGCGAGGTCGGCTATACGGCCCTGGGCTACAAGGCGATGATGGGGCACGAAGACCCGCGCAATACCGTGGTCCAGCCGTCGCTCACGGCCATCGGCATTATGGTGCGTATCTTCATAGACAAGAAGACGAGCGACCCGCTGGTAAAACTCGGCGTGAGCAAGATACTGTCCAGTTTGCCCACCTGGGACACCTCAAAGTCGGGCATTATTGATTACTATTACTGGTTCTACGCCTCGTATTGCTTGAACCAGTATGACGGCCCGAACGGGCAGAGTTGGACCTCCTGGAACGAGAAGATGAAGGATGTCCTGCTGAAGAACCAGCGGAGCAAGGCGGACGGCTGCGCCAACGGCAGTTGGGACCCGCTGGACCGGTGGAGCCCGGAGGGCAGCCGGATTTACTGCACGGCCATCAACGTCCTGACACTGGAGGTTTATTACCGGCTTGGCATCGTTAAGAACGTGGGCAAATAATCATTCAGCGCCAACGCCCCGGCTCAGAAGTCGGGGCGTTTTTATTCCAGCCCGACCTATAATCCTTGACCCCGCACATAATATTTGTGTAAAATGTCGGTTGTTTATAAATGAAGAATCCGATAATTATAACCATAGACGGCCCGGCCGGAGCGGGCAAGAGCACCATTGCCAAACTCCTGGCCCGGCGGCTGGGATTTCATTACCTTGATACCGGCGCGCTTTACCGGGCCGTGACCCTGAAGGCATTGCGGAATAAGATGCTGCCGGGCGGGAGCGAGTCGCGCTTAGCCGGCTTGGTCCTCAGCAGCGATATAAAACTCCGTTCCGCTCCGGGCGGGAATAAGGTCAGGGTATTCCTGGACGGCCGGGACGTCTCCAGTGAAATCCGCACGCCCAAAGTGACTTCTTATATATATAAGATATCGTCCGCGCCGGCCGTGCGCCGGGCAATGGTCAAACTCCAGAGGCGCCTGGCCAAAGGCAGAAACATAATCTGCGAGGGCCGGGATATCGGCAGCGTGGTCTTTCCCATGGCGCGGATAAAATTCTATCTTGACGCCTCCATCAAGGAGCGGGCCGGCCGGCGTTATAAGGAGTCAAAATCCCTGTTTCCCGGGACGCGCATCGGATATAAGCAGGTGCGGAAAGAAATAGCCGTCCGCGATTACCGCGACAGCCACCGCAAGACCGCTCCGCTGGTCCGGCCCAAGGGCGCTTTTTATGTGGATACCACCAATCTTTCCATCAGCCAGGCGGCCGGAACATTATACCGGATAATAAATGACAAATTGGATAAAAAATAATAAAATCCTTGCCTGTTTTTCCATAATATGCTATACTTATTAGTCCACTTTATCTCGCGGATACTGGCCATAGTATTCTGGAGATTGAGGGTATTCGGCCGGGAGAATATCCCTGAAGGCGGGGCGGTGCTTGCCTCCAACCATCAGAGTTATTTTGACCCGGTGCTGATAGGGATAACCCTGAACCGGCCGGTTTATTTCCTGGCCCGGAAGGAGTTGTTTGAGGCGAATTGGCTGTTCGGCTGGCTGATTCGCAATGTGCATGCGATTCCGCTGGAGCGGAGGGTTTTTGATTCCTCGGGACTGCGCCAGGCCATTGAGGTCCTGCAAAAGGGCGGGCTTTTGGTGGTTTTTCCCGAAGGGACCAGAACCTCAAACGGCGAAATCAGCGGGATACGAAAGGGCGTGAGTTTGCTCACGCGAGAGGCGAATGTGCCGCTCGTGCCCACTTTGATTGACGGCGCTTTCCAGGCCTGGCCCAGGCAGCATAAACTGCCGGTCCGGTTTCGCCGGATAAGCGTGAGTTTTACCCGGCCTCTGCGGCTTGACAAGGGCAATATTGAAACCATCGCAGACGCCTGGGAGGAAATGAAAGAATCCCGACAGATGTCGGTATCTGATGGCGCCCTGAGCGCCAGACGATGAGGAGGAAATATAGACGAATGAATATTACAGCGGCTTTCCAGAAATACGGGGTACCCAACGAGGTGGTTGACGAGAAAATCAACGCATATCTGAAGAGTTTTTCCAATGCCGATGCCCTGAAGTTGTACGAGAAATCGCTCAAGGAGGTCAAGTCCAATACCATTGTCAAGGGCAGGATTGTCAATATTGTCGGCAGTGTGGCGATTATTGACATTGGCCATAAGTCCGAGGGCTTTATCCAGGTGGATGAATTCGGCGGCCCGGAGAAAATCAAGATGGGCGACGAGGTTGAGGTCTATGTCGCCGAGGTTGAGGGCGAATCGGGACTGATTTCGCTTTCCAAGAACCAGGCCGACCGGATGCGCGGCTGGGAGCAACTGGTCAAGTCCGCCGCGGATAATTCCACCATCAAGGGCAAGGTGGTCAAGAAGACCCAGGGCGGCTATCTGGTTGATGTCGGCGTCCTGGCCTTTCTGCCTTCGTCGCAGGTGGATATCCGCCGCGAGGGCGGCAACCTGATGAATCAGGAAATAGAGTGCAAGGTTATCAAGATAGACAACCAGCGCCGCAATGTGATTGTCTCGCGCAAGGCCATTATAGAAAAACAGCGCGAGGCCCTGAAGCGGAAGATAATGAGCGAGATAAAGGAGGGCGATACCCTTAAGGGCGTGGTTAAGAATATCACCGACTTCGGCGCATTCGTTGACCTGGGCGGGGTGGATGCCTTACTCCATATCGGCGATATGTCCTGGCGCCGGGTCAGCCATCCTTCTGAAATGGTGGCTATTGACCAGACCATTGACGTCAAGGTCCTTAAGATTGACCTGCAGACCGAGCGCATCTTCGTGGGACTGAAGCAACTGACCGACAACCCCTGGGAAAAAGTGGCGGCCAAGTACGAGCAGGGGATGAAAATCAAGGGCAAGGTGGTCAATATCGTCAATTACGGCGTCTTTGTGGAACTGGAGCCGGGCATTGAAGGCCTGCTCCATATCTCAGAGATGTCCTGGACCAAGAAGATATCCAACCCGTCCGAGATGGTGGCCATCGGCGATATCATTGAGGTGATTATCCTTAAGATTAATCCGGGCAAACAGGAAATCTCGCTCGGAATGAAGCAGTTGGAGGCCAATGTCTGGGTGGATATTGAGAAGAAATACTCGGCCGGGATGAAGATTCAGGGCCGGGTGAAGAACGTCACCTCTTACGGCGCATTTATTGAGATTGAGGAAGGCATTGACGGCCTGATTCACCAGTCCGATATGGTCTGGACCAAAAAAGCCGTGAAGCCGTCCAATGTCATCAAGAAGGGCGACAAGATTGAGGCCGTGATTATTTCCATAGACCAGGCGCAGAAACGGGTCTCGCTGGGCATCAAGCAACTTTCCCCCAATCCCTGGGAGACCACGTTGCCTGAACAATATCCGGTCGGCAAGCCGCTGGAGGCGCGGGTGCTGAAACTCTCCAATAAGGGCCTGATGCTGGAAATTGAGGCGCAGTTGGACGGGCTTCTGCCCCTGATTAATCCCAAGCCGGCTGAGGGCGAGGCAGGAAAGTCCGAGGTGCCTGAGGATTTCTCATTCGGCATCACACAGGAACAGGCCAAGGAACTCAAGACCAACCAGCACGTCAAGGTGGAAGTGGCGCGTCTTGACCCCAATGAATGCCTGGTCCTGGTCAAACTCCAGGCCGGCAGCGAACCGGTTATTAGCGAGGTGCCGCTGAAACCGGCGGAGGAGAAGTCAGCAGACAGTCCGGCTAATACGGAAAAGCCCGCGGAGACCCCGTCAACTGAGGCGACCACATAAATTATTTTATTCCCCCTCACCTTTCTCCTCTCCCCTTGGGGGAGAGGACGGGTGAGGGGCGTAAAATATTTTACCAGAAATATTCCAAAATACTTGACAAATATATAATATAGTAGTACAATTATAATAAACGTATTACAAAACGGCCACGAAGGCACAAAGACACAAAGAAAGGACGTTGTTTCTTCTTGGTGCCTTAGTGTCTTTGTGGCAGAATTGGTTATTTATGCGGGCATTAGCCAGAATCGGCGTATCGCTGGAGGGCGAGTTGCTCAAATCCTTTGACAAGTGGGTGGCCGGAGAAGGGTATCCGACCCGGTCCGAGGCCATAGAAGGATTGATTAACTCTGCTCTGGTCAGGAAACAGTGGCAGAAGTCCAATAATATTGTGGCCGGCGCAGTCATATTTGTTTATGACCATCATAGGAGGCAACTGATTAACAAGATGCTTCATATCCAGCATAACTTTGACAAAATCATAATCTCGTCCCAGCATATCCATCTGGACCACAACAATTGCCTGGAGATTATTGCGGTCAGGGGAATGGTCAGGGATATTCTGGAACTGGTCAGCGATATAAAGTCGGTCAAAGGCATCAAGCACTCCGACCTGATAATGACCACGGCCGGCTGATATATTTTTTGTATATTGGTAACACGATTATAGAATATGTATTACTAATGTTAAATAACGAATTGGCCTATCACGACGGCGCCCGCGCCTCCGTCGGTGCGGGTGGATGGGTCAATTCCAAATGAACATTCTTTATTGAAAGGAGAATTGGAATGCTAAGAGGAATAGTATTGGCAATGGCCGCCTGGTTGTTGTTAAGCGGCGCCGTCCTGGCGCACCACTCGCGGGAATACATTGAACTGGAAAGTTACACCACGGCCAAGCAGGGACAAAAGGTTATCTATACCCATTATGACTACTTTGTTATGGATTCAGATAATCCCAAGCAGGACCATTATGAATTGACGCCGGGTTTTAGTTACGGTATTACAGACCGGTTGATGCTGGACTGCCATACTCATTTTGCCAAGTTTGGCCCGGCTCATATCGTTCCTGGCGAAGACGCCTATGACCCAATCGGTCCTTCGCCGTTTCTTGAAGCCGTTGCCCTGACCGGCCACTACCGTATTAGCGAGCCGGAACAATTTCCGTTTGACATTGCGGGCTCTTTGCTTTATGAATATCCACTTCCGACAAGCAAAAGATTATTGGACGGCGCTTCGGCATTTGAACTAACCCTGATAATCAGCAAGGAAGTGGGCAAGGACACCAACATCTGCTGTAATCTCAATACAGGCCAGGAAGGAGATGAGTGGATGAATGGTTACGGCTTGGGTATAAAAACCCCGATTGGCTCCGATTCCAAAGGGGCGGAAGTCGGGCTGGAGATTTTCGGCGATTTCAAGAACGCCTTCAGGGCGCTGCCCGGCGCCTATCTGCCACTTCAGGATAATACCACCCTCAAACTCGGCTTGGGCTTGGGGAACAAGGCAAGCCAAGAGGAATTACGATTCCATATTTCTCTAATGATGAGATATTAAGGAAAGGAATAATTTATGACAGGTCAGACAATTATTACTCTCTGCACGACCGCGGCGGTTATCGGCTTCACCCATACACTCATCGGGCCTGACCATTACCTGCCCTTCATAATGCTGGGCCGGGCCAATAAATGGTCGCTGGCTAAGGTATCCATTGTTACCATCCTCTGCGGCATCGGCCATGTTCTTTCCTCCATTATATTAGGTATCATCGGCGGCGTCTTCGGCGTGGCTCTGAATAAACTGGTGGATATTGAATCACTGCGGGGCGAGATTGCCTTCTACCTCCTGGTCGGATTCGGCTTGGCCTATTTCATCTGGGGCATCAGATACGGCTTAAGGAGCAGACAGCACCGGCACGAACACATCCACCTTCACCAGAGAGAGGTCATGCCGCATAGCCACGACCATTCGCATCTCAGCGACCATTCGCATCCACATCAGGGCAACCTGACTGCGGTCTGGACGCTCTTTATCATATTTGTCTTGGGTCCCTGCGAGCCGCTGATACCATTGCTGATGTTCCCGGCAATGACCTACAACTGGTTTGCCTTGGGGGTGGTATCGCTTATATTTGCTCTGGTTACGGTCACGACGATGACGGTGGTAGTGATTCTGGTCTATAAGGGTATGGACCGTCTGAAAATCAGGTGGGCGGTGTTGGAAAAATGGTCGCATGCGCTGGCTGGATTCGCCATTGCCGTCGCCGGACTTGTCATAAAGTTATTCGGGGTATAAACGAATGTAACAAATCTGAAATCTGGGGACACGCCATACCGAATAGATAATTGAGGGGTCGGGGAGTTTTTTATACTGAAAGGAGGCCAAAAAGCCGATGATAATCCTTAAGAAAGGAGGATTATCACAATGGTTAAATCCGCCAAGAAGATTTCGCCGGACTGGATAAGGCGTA
>JBFMDM010000114.1:0-7408 GCA_040753835.1 Planctomycetota bacterium | reverse complement strand
GGGGCCAAGTCCCATACCCCTTGGGGCCAAGTCCCATACCCCTTGGGGCCAAGTCCCATACCCCTTGGGGCCAAGTCCCATACCTCTTGGGGCCAAGTCTCATACCCCTTGGGGCCAGGTCCCATACCCCTTGGGGCCGGGTCTCATACCCCTTGGGGCTGGGTCTCATACCCCTTGTGGCCGGGTCTCATACCCCTTGGGGCTGGGTCTCATACCCCTTGTAGCCGGGTCTCGTATCCCATAAAAACAGATACCGTACTCCTGATGGCCAGGAATGGCACTGCGTATGGTTCAGAATGGGGATTAGCCGAAATGAAACAGTATCTGGAGAAATAATTAAGAATTGTCTGAGGAACAAGCCTAATGGCCGGTAACTCAATACGAGAGTCAAGATGAAATTAGATAGATTAGATGAAGTGCCGAGAAAATAAAAATATTCTACTTCTTAAATGTCTTAGGATATTGCTTTCTAAGATGTTGCAGTATTTTATTGCCCCCTTTGATGCCCTTTTCGTAACCAAAATCATAATAAAGCATGTCTAAAACAGATTTCTTAATATCAATAGATTCTTTGGAAAGACACGTGCCAAAAAAATCGTCTCCTAGTTTCTTAAGAAGGAACTCTAAAACCGCGGCATTTCCTTCTGATGAAGCTGCATCAAATCCGGCGTATCTTGTCAACCAAAATAAATCATGCATTGAATATTCTTTCTTCAGCAAACAACCATTTATAACTTGCTCGTAATTATACCCGGCTTTTGCCGCCACTTCAATTGTGTCTACAGGATATCCACCGCCGAATTCAATTTTAGTCGCATCTTCAAAAGCATGAATCATGTCTCTCTGTTCCTTTTGTTGAATTAACTGAGTGATTTTTACTTCTAATCGGTTAGTTTTATCAAAAAGGTAATACTGCAAAATGATTATACCTAATAATAGAAAAAGAATAATCCAATTAACGTATTTCATCTACAACTTACTCCGCAGAGCGTCTCTACGCTCCGGACATCATCCAGCAACTGCTGTTTGGAGAATCCGGCGTCTATCATTTTCCCGGTTACATCTGGTATGAACTGACTTTAATCGTGGTCGGCTACTTTTTCAGCCCCAATGGTATTCTTTTACCTGTCTGTTTGATTTCTTCGGCCATTACCGGGTCGTCCTTAAAATCCCTCGGTTTAAAAGGCATCGGCTCTAAACGGGTGTCTATATTCCTCCTAAAGGGAACAATTTTCATACTATCCTCAAATCTATCCCCGGTAAAGTCAGGAGATACCAGGGCAATATCAATATCACTCCATCTGTGGGCCGTGCCTTTGGCATACGAGCCGAAAAGAAATGCCTCGGTTATCTTATAGCCGTTCTTCTCAAGTTCCCTGATATATCTTCGGGCAATAGTCAGGACTGAATTTGCTTTATTAGCCATTCCTTTATCTCCCCAATTTTAGACAGATAGTTTTTAGTGTAGCCCTTCGTGCATCGTCTCCAGAATTTGAATTTATAATCAGAATATCTGGCTTCAATACTAAATCGCGAGATTATATTAAAGAGTTTTATTTGTTCGTCGGTTAATTGGATTGGAATCCTTTCTGCCAAGAGCGCTAAACTATGGATAAATGGCGGAACCGTTCCGCGCCTGTCAACATAAATGGCCTTGAGTATCTTCTCTATGGTCAGGTGTCCGAAGAATAAGGCGTAATGATAATCCTTCTTCTCAAACAGATGTCCGGCCACGGACCAGTCAGCCGCGGCTGATTTCAGCCAGTATTTAACCGCCCTCTTCTTATCCATAAATGTATTATATAAAACATCTCTAACCGGGTCAATAAAATCACCCAATCAAAGATGTTGAACCGGTGCAGTCAGCGATTCAACGGACAACACATCATCCAGCAATTGCTGTTTGGAGAATCCGGCGTCAATCATCTCCCAGGGCAGGATTTCAGAGATGTCCCGCTTGCGCCGGGCGTAGAATTCGGGCGTGAACCATTCCATCCCATTTTCTCCGCCAGAGGCGGACCCGCCGTTATCTTTGGCGGGCTTCCTGGTCTCCTCAAATGCCTTGAGCCATTTGGAGAAATCAAAGTGCTCGTCCCAGGCGTCAAACTTGCACCCCTGCTTAAAGGCATTGATTAGCAACCGGCCCAGCCGGCGGTCGCCCCGTGAGAATACTGACTCAATAAAACTCCGCTCCGGCGGATGGAACTTGACCTTGATGTGCCTGGACTTCAATTGCTCTCTCAGGAACGCCTGCTTTTCCCTTAAGACCTCTATGCTGTCCATCGCGACCCACTGGAACGGCGTGTGCGGCTTGGGCACGAAAGGCGAAATAGTCACATTGATATTGCCCGGCTGGCGGTTGAATTCCCGGCCGATACGCGATGCCTGGTGTATCATATTGGCAATGGCCTTGATGTCGTCCATGGTCTCGCCGGGCAGGCCAATCATAAAATATAGTTTGACCAGACGCCAGCCGCTCTTATATGCCGAGCGCACGGCAGAATACAGGTCCTCGTCTTTGATATCCTTGCTGATAATGGTCCGTAGGCGGTCTGTGCCGGCTTCAGGCGCCATTGTGAATCCGGACTTGCGCACTGCATTCAAGACCGCCGGCAAGGTCATCAGCCGCTCGTCCACCCTTAAAGAAGGCAACGACAACCCGACCCGCTTGCTCTTGAAACGGCTGGTCAGCCGCAGGATGAGTTCGTCTATGTCCGGATGGTCACTGCTGGAAAGCGACAGGAGCGAAATCTCGTCATAGCCGGTGTTGCGGTATATCCGCTCAGCCAGTTCCAGGAGTTTGAAAACCGAACGGTAGCGCAGGGGCGACTTAATCACGCTGGAGACGCAGAACCGGCAGGAATGCGGACAGCCCCGCATTATCTCCAGGTTAATCCGGTTATGGATGGCATCGCCGAACGGGACTATCGGCGCTATCGGATAAAATGCCTCGTCCAGATTGGCCACCGTGGCCTTGGTAATCTTCGCAGACGGCGTGATTTCCTTTATGGTATTATCCGAATTATAGGTAACATTATATAATGAAGGCGCATAGACGGACGGGACCTTCTCAGCCAGACGCCGGATTGTTTCCGCGCGGCCCAGTTTTTCTTGCTTGCACTCCTTGAACTCATCTACTATCTTAATCAGCACATCCTCGCCGTCGCCGATTACGAACAGGTCAATAAAATCAGCCATGGGCTCGGGATTAAACACGGCCGGGCCGCCGGCAATAACCAGGGGATGCGATTCGTCCCGTTGGGTCCGCTCCAGAGGAATACCGGCCAGGTCCAGCACATTCAGGACATTGGTATAGACCAGTTCATACTGGAGCGACAGGGCAAAGATGTCAAAGTCCCTGACGGCCGTGTGGCTCTCCATGGTGAATAGCGGAATGCCCTTTTCGCGCATCATCTGTTCCATATCCAATTGCGGGGCAAAGGCGCGCTCGGCCAGAGCATCATCACGGCTGTTGACCAGTCCGTACAGGACCTGCAGGCCCCAGTGCGACATCCCAATCGGATAGGTGTCCGGGAATGACAGGGCAATCTTCACAACCGCTGAATTATGGTCCTTGGTTACGCTGTTAAACTCACCGCCCGTGTACTGGGACGGATTAGTAATCCGGAGCAGGATGGACTCAATCTGAGGCCAGAGATTTTGGGGCATACGAAATCAAGTAAGGTTACGGACCGTTACAAGAAATTACAGAAAGTTACGCAACCTCTTGTAACCTTTGTAACTATTGTAACTTTTGTAACCTCTCTAATAGAACATCCAGGTCAGGAAAAAGTCAAATATCAATATTGAGACGAAGGCGATGACCACGGACTTCATCGTGGACTTGCCCACACCGGCCGCGCCGTTCTCGGCATTCAGGCCCTGGACGCAGCCGATGACCGCAATAGTCAGCCCAAAGATAAGCGCCTTGAATAACCCGCTGTAGATGTCAATTATCTCCAAACTCTCCAGGGCCCGGCGGAAATAGAATACGAAACTGATGTCCAGCACCGAATACCCGATGACCGCCCCGCCCAGGATGCCGATGATGTTGGTGTAAATCGTCAGAATCGGGCTGATAATGGCCAGGGCGATAATCCTGGGCAATGCCAGGTAGTTAATCGGGTCAATGGACATCACGGACAAGGCGTCCACCTCTTCGGATACCTTCATCGTGCCCAGTTCCGCGGCAATGGTGGACCCGATTAATCCGGCCAGGATATAGGCGGTCATCACCGGTCCCATCTCGCGGCACATTGAGATGGCCACCAGCGCGCCAATGGATGTCTCCTGGCCGTAATTCTTGAGTTCCTTGCCGGACTGGAAGGCCAGGACCATTCCGGTAAAAACGCCCACTATCATCACCACCGAGAACGAGCCGAATACGCCCCGCTCTATCTCCGACATTATGGCATGCTTGCGCTTGCCGAGGTAGCGGTATGACATGGCCGTATCGCCCAGGAGCATCAGATGCCGGCCAATCCCGGCAAAAAACTCCCTGAATATGCCGTCAAAAGGAATTCTCATAAAAACGAACCACAGATTTCGCTTCGCGGTCACTGCGGTGTTCACAGATTAACACCGATTAAATTACACGTAGTTATCTATATAATTTATGCTCTTTAATATAGTTTTCCACTGCCCGGGGCACAAGAGATTTAATCGCTTTTCCCGACTTGATATTGTTCCTTACCCAGGTTGACGAGACGTCCATCTTCGGCATGGACTGGTATAACCGCTTTATATCGTCAAGCACGGCTTCTGAAAACGGCAGCGCCCTGGCCAGTTTATCAAACGGATATCCGGGCCGGGCAATGGTGATAAACCTGCACAGCCGGACCAGTTCTTTTATTTTATACCAGCGCGGCAGGTCAATCAGCGAATCAGCGCCGATGACGAAATAGAATTCCGTGCTTGAGGGGTATTTGCGCTTCAATGCCTTAATGGTATCTATGGAAAATGTCCGCCCGCCCCGTTTTATATCCATATCCGAGGCCGCCAGTCCAGGAATGCCGGCAATAGCCAGGCGCGCCATCTTTAACCGATGCCTGGGCGCGGCCAGCCCCTGATACTTTTTGTGATACGGGATATTGCAGGGGATAAACAGAATCTTGTCCGGATTGAATTTCCTCCGGAGCGCCCGGGCTATGCTCAGGTGCGCCTTGTGTATCGGATTGAACGTTCCGCCGAATATGGTTATCTTCTTCATTTATTACTGGCTACCTGCCCGACTGCGTCGTTCGGGCGGGCTGTCTACTGACCACTGACTACTTGCCACTTATGTCCGCCCTGGTGGTAATCTTTATATTCCCCTCAGACCCTCTTACAATGCGCACCGGTAAACCCATTCTCTCAACCAGGGACGCGTCATCCGTCACGTTTACTCCCCTGTCCTGATACGCCCGGACCAGCCAGTCACGCCTGAATCCCTGGGGCGTCTGCGCCGCCCATAAATTTTCCCTGGGCGTTATCGTCTCCTCAATTCGTAATTCGCTATTCGCTATCGCGGTCTCTGCGGAGTTCGCAATTCGCACTTTCTTTATTGTATCCCTTACCGGCACGGCCAATATGGCCGCACCGCTTTGACGCACCTCTTTTATCAGGCGAAGCACATCCCTGCGGCTGACAAACGGACGGGCTGCGTCGTGCACCAGGACCATCCGGCTCTGGTTGTCCGTGGCCATCAGGGCGTTAAAAACCGAATCAACCCTCCGCGCCCCGCCGACTACCGTTTTTATATCCTTGAATCTCTTGATAATCGGTTCGGTTCTCTGGGTATCCTTGGGATTTACAGCGATTATGATTTCTTTTACATCTGCTATGCCTCTGAATACGTTAATGCTGTAGCGTAAAATAGGCTTACCTTTGAGCGTCAGATATGGTTTTCGGATTCCCAGCCCCATCCGCTTGCTCTCCCCAGCCGCTACGATGATTACTGAAATATCTTTCATCTTATTTTCGTCATTCGTCATTAGGAATTAGTCATTACCTGCTACTCCGTCTTTGGTTTTCTGGTCATCAGCGTATAAACCGCCTTCATCGGGTCTTTGTCCTTGAACAGAATCTTATAAACCTCGTTTGTTATCGGCATCTCAACCTTATAGCGCCGGGCTAATTTGACTGCCGCCCGGGTGGTCCAGACGCCTTCAGCCACCTGTTGCATTGTCTTGAGCACCTGTTTCAGGGTCTCGCCCTTGCCCAGGCGCACGCCCACAGCCCGGTTCCGGCCGTGCGGCGAGATGCAAGTGGTAATCAAGTCGCCGATGCCGGCCAAGCCGAAGAATGTCTTCTTGTTGCCGCCCAGCGCCTCGCCCAAACGTGAAATCTCCACCATTCCCCTGGTCAATAGCGCGGACTTGGCATTATCGCCCAGGCCCAGGCCGTCGCAGATGCCGGCCGCAATGGCAATGATATTCTTGACCGCGGCCGCCGTCTCAACGCCGACCACGTCGTCCTGGGTATAAACCCGGAAATACTCGTTGCTGAATACGGCCTGGAGGTCACGGGCCAATTTCTTATTTGTGGATGCCACCACCACGCTGGCCGGTTTCTGGCGCGCCACCTCCTCGGCATGGCTCGGACCGGACAATACGGCTATTTTATCCCTGGAATACCCAAGCGTCTCCTGGATAATCTGGCTTGGTCTCTTCAATGTCTTTTGTTCTATACCCTTGGCCAGAGAAACAATGGGCGGAAGCGTAGAGCGTAAGTCCTCAAGCACGCTACGGCAAAATTGAGTGGGGACGGCCATGACGATTAATTCTGAATTATGAATTATTAATTCTGAAGTAATATCCAATGCCTGAGGCAGTTTGATACCGGGCAGGAACTTGGTGTTCTCCCGGCGCTTCCTGATGTGTTCGGCATACTCCGGGAACTTGCTCCAGAGCGTAACCTTATGGCCATTATGGAGCAGAAGCAGAGCCACGGCCGTGCCCCAGCCCCCATCGCCTAATACAGTAATATTCATAACATTATAAGTTGATAGGTTTATAAGATGATAAGAATTGTCGTATTATTTATCAACCTATCATCTTATCAACTATTTTTCTTCCTAAAGATGACTTTAGGTTCCGTCCCCTTAATCAATCGCTTGATGTTGGGAATATGTTTAAGAATAATTAAAAACGAAATAAGAGAAATAGATATTAAATTAATTAATTGCAGATTCCACCACACATATCCAGTTGTTAATGCTGTTTGAGAGAATGTATAAAGTTCATAATAACAGCTTATTGATAATACTATAGCAGCCATAATGGATGCCAAAGAAACATAACGCAACGCTACGAAAAATATCAGCCAAATACCGAGGGCAATTAAAGTCGACACAGGCATTAGAGCAAGGAAAACCCCAAGACCTGTGGCAACTCCTTTGCCTCCTCTAAAGCGAAGATAAATCGGGAAA
>JBFMDM010000113.1:0-7540 GCA_040753835.1 Planctomycetota bacterium | reverse complement strand
CCCTATTTCTCAGCCATCTTTGACCCTGAGGTCTCGGACTTCTATTCCTGGATTATCCCAAAAGAAGATTCCATTATAGTCGGCTTGGCCCTTCACCCGCAGAAGAAATCATACGACAGATTTGAGTTGCTCAAGAAGAAACTGGTTGACTACGGATTCAGGTTCGGCCAAAGCACCAGGAAAAGAGGCACGCTGTTATTCAGGCCCGTCAGCCCAGGGCAGATATTGCCGGGTCGGGATAATATCGGACTAATCGGCGAGGCGGCCGGGTTCATCAGTCCGAGTTCTGCCGAAGGCATAAGTTACGCCCTGAAAAGCGCCCTGGCGCTGGCTGAGGCATTACGGAAACACCCGGACAATTTCCTGACCTATTATTGCGCCAATACCCGGGGCTTAAGGAACAACATCCGGCTCAAGAACCTTAAATCCAATTTTATGTATAGAGCGTTCTTGAGAAGAATGATAATGCGCTCCGGACTAAACAGCATAAAAATAAGCAAGGACTGAAACTCCCTATGCCCTATCCGCATACATACATCAAACTCTCTCCTGAGGAAAAGAGCCGAATAAGCCGTGAACTGGAGCAGATGGCGCTAAAAGGCAAGCATCGTAAACGCAAACGGCTCCAGGCCGTCTGGCTTTCCAACAGCGGATTGACCTACGAGGAAATAAGCCAGCGCCTGGACGTCACATACCAATCGGTCAAGATGTGGATTCTGGCCTACAAAAAACTCGGCATAGATGAATTTCTTGCCCGGCTGAAGAAATAGTTGAAGTGGTAAAAAATGCCTCTTGAACGGGTAAAAAATAACCGCGGAAAATGCCATTTTTTACCCCTTCAGCCCGTCTGCCTTGTTATAACCGCCTGAAAAATAAGGGGCATCTCAAGGGCGGGGTGGCATCCCCCAGACCACACTGTCCCCCTGCCTATACTGCTAACACCCCCATATTATACGGCACATACCACCGTATTACACTGCTAATAGGTTGGTAATACGGTAGATATTGAGGGTTATTAGACCTCCAGCCCAGGGGCAATAACCGTCCGACCCTGGCGTATTAACCCTCCAGTCCTGGGGTATTATACGTCCAGTCCAAGGTTAATAAACCTCCAGCCCTGCCGTATTAACCGTCCAGCCCATCCGTATTAACCCTCAAGCCCAGAGGTATTAACCGCCCAGCCCATCCGTATTAACCCTCAAGCCCAGGGGTATTATACCTCCAGCCCAAGGGCATTATACCTCCAACCCAGGCGTAATAACCCTCCAGCCCAGAGGCATTAACCTACCCACAGGCCGTAAAGCACCCTGATATGGAGGGCAATCTGTCGCCACGGTGCGCAGGAATCTGACTACGGATTAGAGGTTAACAATTATATTGAAAGATTTGTCAGAAAGCGCACTACTTCTTTACCAGAATCCTATACTGATAATACTCCTCACCAGCCGTTGGCTCGTAAAAATCCATACTGAATGAATTGGAAGCGTTGGGATAAAGGGTTATCTGACGCTCCTTATAATAGGTCTTTTCCTGCCAGGTCAGTTCTATCCGCAGGGTCCGGTTCTGGGTTTCCTGCGAGCGATTCCTGATAAAGACCACTATCTTCGTGCCGTAGTCAAAGGGATTGTTGATGTCCTTGCTCAGCCGGTTAACCACCTCCACCTGCTCGTCGCTCAGGATTTCCTGATGGGACGGCTCGCAGGTCTGGGCCGGCTCAATATTCGGATTTATGTAGGTCTGGACCTTGGGATGCGGCAGGACAAAGTATTTAATTGCCAATCCGAGTCCGGCTAACAGCAACAGGAATACCAACCACCTGAGCAGGCGGCCGGACGCAGTCCTTTTCACAGGTGGCACAACCCGGCTGCTGACCGAGGCCATCGGCCCTGTCTGCCGGCCAGGCAGGTTTGCATACAAAGGCGAGCGTTTTAATTTCACTGCCTCCAGGTCGTCTACCAGTTCTGTGGGCGTATTATAGCGCGCATCGGGATTTTTCTGGATGCACTTGACAATCACTGCCTCAAGTTCTGCCGGTATCTGCGGATTGACGGCCCGCGGGGCCGGAGGCGTCTTGTGGATGTGCTCGTTAATCAGTTCTATGAACGAATCGCCGGTAAATGGATGCCGGCCGACTGCAATCTCATAAAGCACAATGCCCAGCGAATAGATATCGGTCCTGATGTCAACCGGCTTGCTCAACGCCTGCTCTGGCGAAAGATATTTGGGCGTGCCCACAATGGTGCCGGACACGGTCAGTTCCGTATCCTGCGGCGCGGCATTCACGGCCCGGGCCAGGCCGAAGTCCATCACCTTGATGCGCGCCTCTTTCATATCCAGCCGGCCTGAGTCCAGAACCGACTGCGGGAATGCCATCATAATATTGGAGGGCTTGATGTCGCGGTGGATAATCCGTTCGTCCGAGTCCCAGGCGGCCTTGAGCGCCTTGGCCACGGCTATGCCCACGTAAATCACGTCGTCCGGCGAGAACCGGTAGTGATGCTGGATGAATTTGGTCAGGGGCAGGCCCGGCACGTATTCCATCGCATAGTAATAATCGCCCTGGTATTCGCCGGCCCCGTAAATCTGGATGATGTGCTCGTCGGTGAGTTTGCAGAGGCACTCTGCCTCGCGGTGGAAGCGCTGGACAAATAGTTTATCGTCCGTGTATTCCTTGTTGAGGAACTTAATGGCCACCGGACGGTTGAGCGAGACCTGGCGGCCTTTATAGACCTCGCCGCCGCCGCCTTTGCCCACGGCTTGCTCCCGATAGAGTTCAAAATCGCCTAAGATTTCCATATAGGTTTGTGGCCAAAGTATAAATAATAAAATAATGAAATGCAAGAAATAACCCTACGAATTACGAATCGGCGAATTACGAACTCCGCAGAGACCCCCGACAAATACTGTCGGGGAATGGCTGGGTATTCTAAAACCTGCCTGTGAGCGCCATAATCCTGCCTGCCCTGCTGGGGCGGTAGGCAGGGGGGCCATGGCGCTTCGGCGCCAACAGTAGGCAGGACCGGCAGGTCTCCTGCCATGTACTTAGAAAACCCCTTTGAGAGACAGGATGATATTGCGTCCGGCTTCGTTATTGCCAGAGCCGTGGATGCGGTAGTCGCGGTTGCCTAAGTTTTCTATGGCGCAGGAAAGTTGGAATATCCGGCTTAAAGTTACGCCGCCCCGTATGTTGTAGATGCTATAACCGGGCGTGCCATCCGGCGGCGTACGCTGTGTGTCAAGTTTGTCCAGGGGTGAGAGCCGGTCCTGGCGGTCAGCCATCTTTGTCTCAAATTCCGCCCACCATTTGCCTGAAACATCGGTTTTGCGGACACCGAGAGTCGCCGTTGTAGGCGGAATCTTGGACATCGGCTGGCGTGATTTGACACCAACAGAGGTATAGGTATCCACCTCGCCGCGCTGTCCTGCCGCTCCGGCAAAAACAGACCAGGTATTGTCCAGCCGATAATCCGCCTTAATCTCAAAGCCGTAGATATTGCCGTTTCCGAAATTTGCCTTCTGCACCTCATTTAGTCCGCTGATGGTTATGCCGGTAGGGTAGCGGACAATCATATCGTTGATTACCGTATAGAACAGGGCGCCCTGGGCGCTGAATTTTTCCTTCTCGGTCTTTGCTCCAGCTTCTACGGAAACATAGTTCTCCGGCTTCAGGTTGGGCGAGGGCGTTTCTATCTCGTTAGACAGGGCAATGTCAAGCCGGGTCAGGTCGGATAGGTTCGGCGCCCGGAAGCCCTGCGAAACCCCGCCGAAGATGTTCCAGTTCTCGTTCGGCAGGTAAGACAGCCGTAGGTTGCCTGAGAAATTGGTCCAACTGTCCGAAATGGCAATCTGGGTCGGCGTGGTGACCGTCGGGTCCTTGACCTTGTCTGCATCAACCGAGGCAGAGGTATAACGGACGCCGGCTGTAAGATTCAACGATGGCTTTAGCGGATACTCATCCTGGATAAACACGCCCAGCAGGTCATAGACAGAATCATCCGCCACCGGACCCTGAATCTCAATTGATTCCAATGCTCCGCTGGCCAGATATTTGCGCGAGAACGAGTCAACATTATCACGGTAGAATTCCGTGCCATAGACGAATTTGCCCATTGAACTCGTTCGCTCCATCTGGGCTGAAAGACCTAATGTATTTACATCAAATCCGGAACGTTCCATCTTGTTGTTACTTCTCTGTCGGAAGAACTGCTCGTCCTGATTGTGGTAGGACAGTGAGAACCTTGCCTTGTCACCCAGGAACCCGGCGTCCTGTTTATAATATTGCAGGTAGGTCAATTGGCGCTGGTGATTATAAGAACGTTCCTTGTCCGTGCCGATTGTGGTGTCCTGCCAGGTAATACCGTAGATGGTAGCGTGCGTGCGCCAAACATCCGGCTGGTTGACTCTTTGGTGGGCAAGAATAAGTTTATCCCGGCTGTCTATAAGGTATTCCATCTTGAAGTCGTAGTCCATTTCCTGATAGCCGGTTTTTTCTTGTGTCCCGATATGTTCGCCGGCTTTGAGTTCGTTGAAATCCTTGGCCGAGCCGCCTGCGAGTATTCGTAATTGACGGCTTAATGCGCCGTCTATTTCTGCTCTGGTAACACTGGATGCATCAGCCGTGGCATACCGTTCAGAGGCGCGATAGGAAAATCCCTGTTCCTGTTCCGGCGAAATGGTTATGACATTGACCGTCCCGCCGATGGCATCGCTACCGTAAAGAACCGAGGCAGGTCCCTTGACCACCTCCAGTTGCCCGATGGTAAAAGAGTCAACCGTATTCCAGTATTCGTTCGGCCCGTCCCGGAACACGGAGTTATTCAGGCGGATGCCGTCTATGAGCAGAAGATTGCGGAATCCGGTGAACCCGCGGATGAAAGGCGAGCCCTGGCCCTGTGAGGTCTTCTGGACCGTAACCGATGCGTCGGACGAGAATATCTCCGGAGTGGAGCGGCTCATCCACCGGTCCCGGATGTCCTCTGCTGTAATGACATCCGCAATATAGGCCGTTTCAAAGGGTTTGGCCTCGGTGCGCGAGGCGGTTACAATAATCTCGTCGGTTTTGGTTGTGTCTGCCAGTATGGATAGGCCCAATGCGCATACCCCGATAGATGCCGCAATCGCAAATCTCTTCATACTACTCCGCCTGCTAAAGTAGTTACAGAAGTTACAGTTGGTTACATGTGGTTATAAGAGGTTGCAGTAATATTAGGTAACTTCTTGTAACATTTTGTGCCGTCTTGTAACCGTTCGCAGCCTCTAAAAGTTACCTATATTAAACGAATAAAAAGGCCTTTGCGATCACTTTATTTTGGATTTTGTGCAAAATTATACCACCCTGTATAACATCGCAAGAAACTGTGTGGCATTAAACGGCTGGGGGGCATAATCATCTATCGCCTTGTCCGAACACATCATCACGGCATATTGTTCATCCTTTTCGGCCGGTAGTCCGTGTGAGCCCTTGACCAATCCGGGATTAAGAGGGATGGATTTAGTAGATGGGTCAAAGAAGAGTTCGCAAGGGTCATAACCCGGCTTATTGTGGATATCCACAGTGCGCGCATAAAACGGCGCTTTGGCATTATCGTTCCAGTAATAATAGGCGAACCACTGGTCAGGTACGGTTAAGGCAATGATGTCTCCGCTACGAGGATGATTTATTTGCAGGGCGCGTTGGGCCGACCGGTCTAATACCGAGGTAATTCCGTCTGTGGTTCCCAGTATCTTCTTTACCGCCGGGATTGTTTTCTCTGAGCAGTATATGTGTGTAATCTGATGGTCAACGACGGCAAAAGCGTCGCTGAGTTCAAAGTCAATATATTCCTTGCCGCCTATATCACGGACCTTCAGCAGGCCGTTTTCGCGCAGGATGAGGTTAGGCAAGACAGCATTATTGACAGGCACGAGTCCGTATTCTGAAACGATGAAGATAGTAACGTCTTTCGGTCCGTATTCATTGCGGAAATTGATAAACTCGCCCACGAAACCATCTATCAGGCGCAGTTGTTCGGTTATTCCGGGCGCATTCGGGCCGAAGCGCTGTGAGAAATAATCCAGGTGGGGCAGGTAGGCCAGAAGCATCTCCGGCTGCATTGAGCGGAGTATTTCCAGCGATGCCTTGGTAATCCATCGGCTGGAGCCCTCACCCGCCATCGGCCCCCAGTAATCCATCAAACGGAACGGGCCAATCTTTGATGAGAGCGTCTCGTAAAATCCGGCCGGCTTGGAATAACACCACTCAACCATTCCGCTATCGGTATGGAGCGGCGAAGGACTGATGGCGATATCCGCATTAATGTATTTACTATTTTGCCAGCAGACGACGGCTACCTTGGCGCTTGGGTTTCGTTCTCGCATAATATCCCAGATGCGCGGTCCGTTGACCAATCCGTTTTCCTGGCGCCAGAATTCCGGCTTCATTGTCAGCCGGTCAAAGTAGCCGTTACCGACAATGCCGTGGTCAGCCGGTGGTTTACCGGTCAGCAACGTTGCCTGGACAGAGGATGTTACGGCTGGGAATCCTGGACTCATCGCCCGATAAGTTCCTGCTTTTTTGAGGGCAGTGAGATGTGGTAGTGATTTCTCATCGCGCATTAGCGCAGGCGAAAGCCCGACCACGTTTAATACAATAACAATTTTCTTTTTCATCTTACTTGTTCTCCTTAAGTCATCTCAAACAACCGCCCCATAATTATCGTGGGCAGGAATAATAACGCTACGATTCCGGCTTGTGTCGGATAGCCGAACGCCCAGACGATTGCGCCGTCAATCAGCGGAATTACGCTGATGCCGGCTTTTACCGCCTTCCGTAATGCCGGATACTGCTGTTCCTTTCGCGATATTGCCGTAATCAATGCGATGTAAATCGTCACCCCGGCCGGAATGAGTAATATCATCGGATTGGTTATATTCCCGGCAATGCCTAACAGCCAGTTCAAGCCGCGGCACAGACCCATTGCTATAACCGCCGGTATAAACCATTTCTTGAGCAATCCATCATAGAGCAGGGCAACTAAGGCAATGGAAGCGCTGATTATAATTGCGATTGGCGAGGTGAGGTAAGCGATTGCGATAGCAACAACAATCAAAGTTATGGCGAACGATAATCCCGCTTTAGGCGATATTGTACCTGAAGCAAGGGGACGGTTCGGGCGATGCCGCCTATCGCTCTCTTTGTCAAAATAATCATTCAGGACAATACCGGCGCCGTAAAGAGTGGCTGAGATTGCTGATACCTGTATGAACTGCGTCAGGATTATTGAGCTGCTGTTCACAATAAACATCCCGGCCCAGACGTTGGAAAGGGCGGTAAAAAGATTCGGAAGCCGAACGAGTTGTAAATAGGCGACGGTCTTTTGCATTATCTCTTAAATGTATTTTTTCAGGAAATCCAAACTCTGTTGTCCGGCCTCTGCCGGATTGTTCTGATAGGGATAGAGTTCTACACTGAGAAACCCGCTATATTTGATATTTCTCAAGGCATCAAAGATGGACGTGAAGTCCATATCGCCCTGGCCGCAAATCTTGTGGTCGTGGATTC
>JBFMDM010000112.1:0-7583 GCA_040753835.1 Planctomycetota bacterium | reverse complement strand
GGAGTGCGGTAAACTACTATGGTTGTTTTAAGAAAACAACGCCTGCGAAGCCGCAGCGCTCGCCTCGCTCCAGCGAGAGCGAAGCGGGAAGTCCCGAAAGTCATCGGGGCTAAATCAGCAAAATAGCCGCATAGGAGGCAAGGTGTGTCACCGGGGAATAGTACGAAAAGAAATGATTTATGACTGGTATACTACTATGGGCGATACTACTGCTTTGTGCAGTAGTAGTGAGTGGCGTATACTTTAGAATAATACTGTGGCTGGCTACGCATCATGGATAATTAAGGGAAAACGCACCACTAACCAATCATAAAGAGGTCCTCACTTGATATTTTACTATAATCCCTTAAGACAATGATGACTAAAATGAAACCCGATAAGAAGTGGGTTCTGTTTTTATTATTGTCCATATTATATGCAGGCGTTTTCGCCTGTAATGATACGGAACCAAAGATTCTTGACCAATTAAGGGAACAAAAACTCCAAAATACCGATGAGTGGAAAACATTCAATGAGTTATGGATAAAATGTAGTAACTATTATAATGAGATTCTGACGAAAAGCCTTAAACCCATCCAAGACCAATATGCTGAATCTTTAAGAGAGTGCCTCAGTAAAGTAAATGGACTCGCATCGTTAAAAAAGGACGGTTTAATTACTGATGTGGAAATAAGGGTAATGCGAGAATATTTCTCGCAAATGCTTATTATTATATCTAGACCACAAGTTGGAGCTCAGAGTGGTTCTGAGGCTGCCAAAAAGATGTTTGCAGCTGGTGAAGAAGAAGAATATCAATATCATAAAAAAGTATTACCTCTTCTTGAAACCCTTTCCCAACAGAGTAATTGTATTAGTTGGGTGCGGGAGAATTTCGTTGGTTTTATTAAGACATTCTACTCTGGAGGTACTCAAGGCCCGCCTAAATATTTGGAGTATTGGAAGAAACCCGTAAACGTTGAAGAAGTGATTTCTCTCCAGAAAAGAGTCGCCAAAGCCATAGAGACCATAGAAAAGACAAAATAGGTTGTTATTATGACCGCCAAGCCCAAAATCTGGCTACGCATCAGGGATAATTAAGGGAAAACGCACCACTAACCAATCATAAAGAGGTCCTCACTTGATATTTTACTATAATCCCTTTAATTACTATGGGTACGGTAAAATAAAGCCCCATACTAGAATGTTGGACGTCCAACAATGTGCGACGTCGCACATTTCCACCTTTCCCATGGGCATAGCATATCCCCCGCCAGCAGGCAGGGTGTCTCCCTGCATCATCCCCGGTACATCCCTGCATATCGCACACTATCCCCCGTCAGCACTTGGGGTATCTCCCGCCAGCGCTTCCGGTATCTCCCATCACATAATCCGGTATATCCCAGCGCACCAGCCGGTATATCCCAGCCGCATCAGGGGTATCTCCTGCCGGATAAAGGGGTATCTCCCATCGGCTTGCAGAGTATATCCTGTCGGCTATAGGTATATACCCCAGCGTCATAACCATACCATCCCGTGGACAAGGGGGGTATATCCCTACCCTACCCCCTGGGGGGTATATAGGGTATATCCCCCTATGTATATACCCTACCCCCCATCTATCACCATATTTTGACATACTCTGGCATATTTTTGTATAATTGGCGCTAAAGGTGTGATAATTGATTATCTGTCAAGCGATTAGACAAAACGGCTTATGTCCAATTGGCGTCAAAATCCGGCGGTTTAATCTTGACAACTATGGAAAAATGTGTCTAATTGACGCTACAGGAAATGAATTCCTGTGTAACCAAATAGACAAAAATATGACCCCGCACATAATCTTAAATCCGGTTAGCCCAGAGTAGAGATTATGTGCGTGGTGGATTCGCAACGGGAATGACATCTAACTAACTATGCCAAACGAACTTTTTGCCAATGGCGCCGCACGCGCCATGGCGCCCTTATGGCGCCACCGGACTGATGCGGAATTGGAGAGCCAATTCCATAACTTCCGCTGGCCTGAGGGCATCAAATGTCTCAAGTGCAACAAGGTGCAGACCAGGATTTACCGCGACCGCAAGAACCAGCGCCTGCGCTATTATTGTGAGAAATGCCGCATCTGGTGGAACGATTTTACCGGCACCATCTTACAGGGAAAACGGCTTTCTTTAAGACAGTTCTTTATTGCCTTACATCTCTTCCTGGTCTCACACGAGACCTGCCTTGAGGTGGCAAGACAAACCAATCTCAACCGCCATACGGCCGAGACGCTCCTCAAGGCAATCAAGAAAGAAGAACACTGGGCCCGGATGCTCCTTAACCGGCTTACCGGCACGGCGGATACCGGATTAGCCGTGCTTCTGACGCTCAATGACGTCCAGTCATATCTTGGTTTGGGCCGGCGCACACTTTACCGCTTGATTTCATCAGGCGCATTATCCGCCTCCAAAATCGGCGGCCAGTGGCGTTTTAAGCCCGAGGATATCCAGAAATATTTTACTGCGCGGCTGAACCGCTACGGCACAGTAGCGGTTACTGAAAGCATCTGCTTCAGACCAGAAGTCCTGGACAAATACCGCAAGGACAAGAGCAAATATTATATTGAGGAAGAGGCCTATCAGGGCTGGGTCGGGTCAAGAGAGGACTACAATTATATGCAGAAACTGCTCACAATATTAGGCAAAGGGGCCAGGCACACCGCACCCTTTGGCCGGATTGCCTTTTATGACGTGCATTACCGCAAGGTCGTAACCAGGGACGGACATTCGGCCATCTCCATCAGTTTCCGGGACTATGACAAATTACCCCCAGAGGAATATGAATATTGGTCAAGGTTCAGAATCAATTAATAGATGCTGGTTACGATATGACGGTGCCGATTCGTTCGCCCTGAATAGCCCGTTTTATGTTACCGCTTTTATTAAAGTTAAAAACGATTATCGGGATTCCTCTTTCCATACAGAGTGTAATGGCCGTTGAATCCATCACCTTCAGACGCTGCTTAATAACCTCCATATAACCAAGGGAATCGTATTTCTTTGCCTTGGGATTCTTAAATGGGTCAGCGGAGTAAACTCCATCCACCTTGGTGGCCTTGAAGATGGCGTCGGCATTGATTTCAGTAGCACGCAGTACTGCGGCCGTGTCCGTGGTAAAATGCGGATTTCCCGTGCCGGCGGCCAGGATAATGACCCGACCCTTTTCCAGGTGCCTGATTGCCCTCCGGCGGATAAACGGCTCGGCCACGGCCTGCATCGGTATGGCGGTCAGGAGCCGGGTCGGCACCCCGTTTTTCTCCATCACATCCTGGAGCGCCAACGCATTAACCACGGTCGCCACCATTCCCATATAGTCGGCCGTGGCGATATTCACGCCCTGCTTTTCAAACTCGCCGCCCCGGACGATATTTCCGCCGCCTACGACTATGGCAAGTTGGACTAATGGCACAACCGAGATTAATTCCCTGGATAACGAATTGACCTGCGATATGTCTATGCCGTGCCCGTTTTCGCGGCAGAAACTCTCACCGCTGAGTTTTAGAACAACCCTCTTGTATTTGGGTCTTGTCATCTCGGCTTATTTCCCGATTTCAAACCGCTGGAAGCGCTTAACCACAATATTCTCCCCGAACTTGGCGATATAACTCTTTATCAGGTCTCCAACCTTAACTTTGTCGTCCTTGACAAACGGCTGGTCAAGCAGGCATTTCTGGGTATAGAAGAATTTTTCTATCTTCCCTTCCACAATCTTATCAGCAATTTGGGGCGGCTTGTCCTTGACTTCCTTGCGGTAGAACCCTTTTTCCTGCTCAATGAGTTGCTTATCCAATTGCTCCCGGGAAACAACCAGCGGCGCCATTGCCGTAACATGAAGGCAAAGGTCTTTGAGCAGCATCTGAAAATCCTCGTTCTTGGCGACAAAATCTGTCTCGCAGTCAAGTTCCAGCATAACTCCGACTTTGCCGTTAGAATGGATATACGAGCCGACCCGTCCCTGTGAAACGGCCTTATCCATTTTCTTCTCCGCGATGGCCAGGCCGCGGCGCCTTAGGGTATCAGCGGCCTTGGTTACGTCTCCAGCGCATTCTTCAAGCGCCTTTTTGCACTCGGCCATGCTGGCCGAGGTCTTGTCTCTCAACTCCTTTACCTGCGTGGCTGTAACAGCACTCATATCGTCTCCTCTTAGTCGCTGTTGGGCTTCAGCCCTTGCAGCGACGTATCCGCCAAAGGCGGATCCACCTCTGGCGGAGATCCCGCCGAATGGCGGGATTTTCCTCTACTCCTTATAGGATGTCTTTACACTATTTTTTACTATGCGCCTTGGGCTTACTTTCCTTTTTATCCTCGGCTGGTTTCTTTTTGAAATGGATAATTCGCTTGGTCGCCTTATCTTCCTCCGCCTCACTCTCTACTTTCAACGGTTTTATCACCAGTTCGCTCTTGCCCTCAATAACAGCATCAGCCAGTTTTGCCGTAACCAGGCCGACCGACTTAATTGCATCATCATTAATCGGAATCGGAATGGTAATATCAGATGGATTCCCATCTGTGTCAATCAGGCAGATAGTCGGGATATTGGAACGTCTGGCCTCATCCAGCGCGGTCTTGGAGCGGCTTTGGTCAACGGCTATAAGGACGTCCGGAATCCTTGACAACTCGCGCAGACCGCCCAGATTATTGCGCAGGCGCTGCAATTCGCGCTGGAACTGCGACTGCTCTTTCTTGTTGTAATGACTGATGCTTCCGTCCGCCTCTGATTTCTCAAACTTGATGAGTTTAGTTAATTGCTTCTTGATGGTGTCAAAATTGGTAAGCGTCCCGCCCAGCCAGCGGTTATTGACATAAGGTGTACTGCAGCGCTTGGCTTCGGCTTCAATAATACTCGTCAACTGCTTCTTGGTGCCGACGAATATCGCCAGACCGCCTTTGCGGGCAATGGCCTTAAGCAATTCCGTCGCCTTGATAACACCCTTTATTGTCTCTTTCAAGTCAATAATATGAGTGCCTTTGCGGGTGCCCATAATGTAGGGCTTCATCTTGGGGTTCCACCTGGATGCCCGGTGCCCGAAGTGCGCTCCGCTTTCCACCAGGTCGTTCAACGAGATTAAAGACATCTGAAATTTTCCTCTCTTTAGAGCCAGTTAGAAACAACGTGAGTTACCGGCTCTTATCCCGACGAACTCCGCAGAGACCGCGTCCAGAGAATGTCGGGATTACTGTTCCTATTTAGAAAACATTGTTTAAACGTTACTGCGCACACTGCCTGTAAAGCGCAATTCGCAATCCTTTTGAATATACAAATATTCAACCAATGTCAACAAAATAATTGACAATTAAGCGCTAAAAAGTATTAAAGTAGGCAATGGCTACTGCGGGCGCAGTTCAGTGGCATCCCGCGCTAAATATGCGGATGTAATTCAGCGGTAGAATGTCAGCTTCCCAAGCTGAACGTCGCCGGTTCGAATCCGGTCATCCGCTCTTACTGCCACTTAGGAGTGAAACAACCTAGTGGCAGTTATCCCGCACCCATCCATTTAGGGATAGGTGCGGGATGTAAAAATCTGTAACAGTATTTTGTCTCTGGCGAGCCAAAATCCTTAACAGATTCTAACACGGGGCGTAGCGCATTAGAAACTGTTAGCGACGAAGGAGCGTTATCCCCAGACCCCGCCGGGGTCTCGGGACGAGAACCCCAGAGGGGCAGTTTCTTATCCCGACTTTATGTCGGGAGATGGCTTAGCGCGTGGCGCCGCTGGCGCCAAGGTCGCGGTGCAAGTACCGGGAACATAACACGGGGCGTAGCGCAGATGGCTTAGCGCGTGGCGCCGCTGGCGCCAAGGTCGCGGTGCAAATACCGGGAACATAACACGGGGCGTAGCGCAGATGGCTTAGCGCGCCTGCTTTGGGAGCAGGAGGTCGGTGGTTCGAATCCACTCGCCCCGATATTTGCAACCGGACTTTAATATAAACCCAGGTTGATATTTTTATAACCCATGTATTTTGTGTATATTATACACAGCGAAAAGACAGGCCGGTATTATGCAGGGAGTACGAATAATCTAGAGGACAGGTTAAACAGGCATAACCAAAGCAGAAATAAATACACTAAAAACAGTGCGCCCTGGACATTAACCAGGTATTTTGAATGTGCCACTCGCAGTAAGGCGGTACTATTAGAAAGTAAGATTAAGAAAAGAGGTATCGAAAGATTTCTAAAAGAAATGTAGCGCGTGGCGCCGTAGACGCTGGCGCCGAAGCGCCATGGCGCCCTTATGGCGCTCACAATATCGTGGCCCCGATATTAACTGATTATAAAATTATAGAAAGGAACTAACCATGTTTGAAACCACATACGGACTGACCGAGGACCAACTGGCCATGCGGCAACTGGCCCGGGAAATCGCCCAGGAGAAAATCAAACCGGTCGCGGCTAAATATGACGAAGAAAACTCATTCCCCTGGCCCATCGTCAAGATACTGGCCGACGCCGGGCTATTCGGCTGTTTCATAGAGGAAAAATACGGCGGCACCGGCGGCGGCGTGCTTGACCTGTGCATCATCACCGAGGAACTCTGCCGGACCTGCGGCGGCATCTCGCTGTCCCTGGCCGCCACGGCTCTGGGCACCTTCCCAATTATCCTCTACGGCAACGAGGAACAGAAGAAGAAGTATCTGACTGAAATCGCGGCAGGCCGAAAACTGGCCGCCTTCGGACTGACCGAAGCCAATGCCGGCAGCGACGCCAGCGGCATCCAGACCACGGCCACCAAGGACGGCGATTATTACATCCTCAATGGCACCAAGCAATGGATAACCAACGGCGGCGAGGCCAAGATATATTCGGTCATCACGATTACGGACCGGAGCAAAGGCGCGCGCGGCGCCACGGCCTTTATCGTTGAGGACGGCACACCCGGATTCACCTACGGCAAGAAAGAGAACAAGATGGGCATCCGCGCCTCGGCCACCCGCGAACTGGTATTTGAAAACTGCCGGGTCCACAAGAGCCAGATGCTCGGCAAAGAGGGCTACGGATTCTTCGTGGCTATGAAAACCTTTGACGCCTCTCGTCCGGGCGTGGCTTCCCAGGCGCTGGGCATTGCCCAGGGCGCGCTGGACTTGGCCATCCAATATTCCCGGGAACGCAAGCAATTCGGCAAGGCCATCTGCTCGTTCCAAGGCCTGCAGTTCATGCTGGCTGATATGGCAACGCAGGTGGCGGCCGCAAGATATCTGACCTACGAAGCGGCCCGGGCCGCGGATAACAAGCATCCCAATGTCGGCGCCATCTCGGCTATGGCCAAGCTCTACGCCTCGGACACGGCGATGAAGGTCACGACCGACGCAGTCCAGGTCTTCGGCGGCTACGGCTATATGAAGGAATACCCGGTGGAAAAGATGATGCGCGACGCCAAGATTACCCAGATATACGAAGGTACCAACCAGATTCAGCGCGAGGTCATTGCCCTGGAGTTAATCAAGGAAGCGGCCAAGAGCGGTAAGTAAACCCGGAATGGCAGATGAATTGATACGGTGATAAGTAAATAAGGAACCGGTTTATGAACTGCCCTGTTGTTTATTCAACTTAGGCAGGATAAAAACCAG
>JBFMDM010000111.1:0-7640 GCA_040753835.1 Planctomycetota bacterium | reverse complement strand
CCTTTGGGGCGGGGGTTGCGTCGTATTAGGTTCCCTTGCCGGGCGGAAGATGGATTTCAGGATAAGAAACCAGATGACCAGGAAGACAAGCATGGCCGGGATGCCCATCTCTGAGGCAATCTGGAGATAGTCATTATGCGCCTTCTGAACTTCGCCGGCCTCAGCGGATTTGTAATAAAGATATGAGTTGCCGAACTGGTTCAGTCCCACGCCGCTTACAGGATTATCCTTGATAATCTTTACGGTGGCCTCCCAATAGCCCAAGCGGACATTGAAAGAGTCGAACATCTGAGAACGGCTGATAACCACCAATAAAACTAATGCCGCAACCACACCTATTAGTATTAACACACCCCCACCCCTCTTAATAGAGGGAATTAGCATAGCACCCGCAATGCCAAGTCCAAATACCAACGCCAGAATAGCGCCTTTGGAACCGGTCTGGATTAGTACAAACAAAGATATGAGCAAAACAATAAGCCACATCCACCATCCGCCGCTCTGTAGATCTGGAATGGCGAAGGACGGCCACCGCTTCTGTCTCATCCAAGCCAGTGCAATAAATAGCGGAATAACCAGCGCCAGAAATGCGCCCAGGGAGTTCTGGTAAAGAAATGTGGCATAGGGCTCGCCGGCAATGGCCCGAGCCATTGCAGGGCTTCTTAAATAATCCGGCATCATATCCAACAACGACGGGTTCTGCCTTATCTGCTCGGCAAGTCCCGGCAGTTCCCAGAAATGCTGGTACAGCGCATAAAGCGTAACAATCACGGCATTGGCCAGGAATACTGACAGCAACAGCGTCATATTCCGCTGGTCCTGAACACAGAGCGAATAAACAAGATAGAACAAAACCAGGTCGCTAATCCAGGGAACCAAGTACTGGAACGCCCCAAACATATACGGCGCATTGATAAATGAAGCAACGATAAGCCCGGCGAACAGGAACAGGAGCAATTTCAGGACCGGCGGCAAACCAGGCGCAGGCGTTTTATCAAGCAGATGAACCCCGTTAGACAGACCAGTAATGGTTTCGTTAGGTAATTTGGCGTTCTGATTTCTATTGGTAAACTTTCTAACGGAGTGAACCAGCAATGCCAGCCAGATAAAGAGGACAACAAGAAGATTAACGCCGCTGCCGGCTGTAGCGGCCGGGATAATCAGGCGCGCGGTAATGCCGGACGAGAGCAGGAATAGTTCCAGCCACAGATACATAAGTTATTCGTTATTGCGGTTCTTGCGGCCTGTATATTCCAGGAGTGTTACAATGCACAACAGCAGAACCACCTGCCCGAAGACCATAATCGCGCCGGTAAGATTGGCCCGCCGGTCCATATCAAGGTGATACAGGAGAACCGCGGACAATCCGGCGCAGATGGTCAGCAGGTATATCAGGATGACCGCATCCGGCACGTTCAAGCCCATCGCTACCAGCCGGTGCGCCAGGTGGTTCTTGTCGCCGATAAAGATTGGTTTCTTATTCAATAGCCGGATGATAATCACCACGATGGTGTCAAAGATAGGGATGGCCACAACCAGGAGCGGCGTAATCAGCGCATAATACGAATGCGGCTCCTTGTAGAATGTGAACTGGACGGTCAGGATAGCGATAAAATATCCGAGGAGCAAACTGCCCGCATCGCCCATAAATATTTTGGCCGGATGGAAGTTGAACATCAGGAATGCCGCGGATGCGCCGATGACGGTTATCAGGAACGAGGCGATAAAATACTGGCCGGTCTTGATGGCGATTATCATAAAGACCGTGGCGGTGATGGCCGCAATCCCGCTGGACAGGCCGTCCATATGGTCCAGCAGATTATAGGAATTGGTTATCAGCACCATCCAGAAGACAGTCGCCGCGGCCGAGATGACCTTTCCCCATGAGCCGAGCGGTTCCAGGAACAAACTGAATGAGATGCCGTTGGCCACGACAAATATGGCGATGATAATCTGGAACAGCAATTTGGTGCGCGCGGACAGGCGCCTGACATCGTCAAACAGGCCCAGTATGAAAATCCCCGAGGCGCCGATGAAGATAACGGATAACTTCGGAATCATCACAAAAACGCCCGGCAGGTAGTCGTAGATATCCTGGGGCAGCCAGGATACCCGGTTCGTCTTCAGGAAATAGGCGCAGAGCAGTGCCAGGGTAAAGGTGATGATAATGCCCAGGAAGATGGCAATCCCGCCGCCTAAGGCCATCGGCTCCCGGTGCACCTTGCGCTCGCCCGGTATATCCACGAAATCAATGGCCAGGGAGACCTTCCGGACCAGCGGAACCAGGACCAACGTGACCACGAATGAAACAATGAGAGTAATAAATACTACTGTTAACATCGTTTAATCAGATATGTTAGGCGCCCGTGTTTTCCTCATACACCTCGGTCTCCAGTTTGCAGAGCCGGTTGATTTCCTTATCCCAGCCGTAGGTCAGCAATACGTAGCCGATGAGATACCCGAAAAAGCCGTAGAAAACCGTGTTGATAAGAAATGCGCCGATATAAAGAATCAATGGCGAAATACCGCTTTGCTCGCCGCCCAGGATTCCGACTATTATGGCGCTCGGGAGTTCCAGTATATAAACGAAATAACCCAGCCCGCTGGGTTTTATGATGTAAGGATGGAAATTCCAGATGCTGATGATGATTGCAAAGACCGCGTGCCAGACCGCAAAGACAATGCCGACATTACGCGGGTATTTGGAAGGCGGCGCAACCGAACCGGCAGCCGCATCCGGCTTGGTCTCCTTGGCGTCTTCCGGCTTGGGCACAACATTGCTTTTAGGCAACCGGCTTTTGAATGACGAGGGTTTCATAGCTAATACATATATATGATTAAAACTTATAATCAAGAAATTGTTGAAAATATTTGTGTTTGCATATATTATTCCGGAATGAAACTCATAAAGAAACTGCCGGTCATCAAACCCCGCAGGCCGGACACACACAAGGGCGACTACGGCAAGGTCCTGGTAATCGCCGGCTCATGCGGTATGAGCGGCGCGGCGTATCTGGCATCGCAGAGCGCCATCCGCAGCGGCGCCGGACTGGTCTATCTGGCCACGCCGGCCTCGCAACAACCGGTACTGGCCTCCAAACTCACCTGCGTGATTACCCGGGCGCTGGCCGAGACGCCTGAAAGCACAATCGCCAAAAAGGCAATAGACAACATCAGGTCATTATTGCAACCACCCAACCCAAGCCGGCCCGCCCGGCCAAACGGTCGTTCGGGCGGGTGGGAATTGACGCTGAGCGATGTAGATGCGGTCGGCATTGGCCCTGGCCTGTCACGGCATCCGCAGACAATGGAATTCTGCCGCGCCGTGCTTCCGCTCTTTGCCTGCCCGGTTGTTATAGATGCGGACGGCATTAATGCGCTGGTCAATAACACCGATGTCATCAGCCGGATGCAGTCGGCGATTCTCACGCCACACGCGGCTGAGATGGCCCGGCTCTTAAAGACCACTGCAACCAAGATTCAGTTTAATCGGCTGGACAGCGCATTGGATGCGGCCCGGCGGCTAAAGGCCATCGTGGTGCTCAAGGGCTACAAGACCATTGTCACGGACGGCAAGAATGTTTATGTCAACACCACCGGCAATGCCGGAATGGCCACAGCCGGCAGCGGAGATGTCCTGACCGGGATGATAACCTCATTCGTGGCGCAGAAATTCAGCCCGTTTGAGGCGGCCCAACTGGCCGTTTATCTGCACGGCCTGGCCGGCGACCTGGCCGCCAAGGATTTTACCGAGCACGCGCTCATCGCCAGCGATATTATGGATTATATCCCCAAAGCGATAAAACAATATACCAAATAACAGCAACCACAGATTGCACAGATGACACAGATTTAAATATGACTGAAATAAGCAAGCGAATTATTAATAGTAATTTATTAATTGATTGGTTTGGATATTGGCATGACTTTCACGATTTTGAGGTTATGCATATAGATATGAACAGAAAAGGCCCCACAATTATTATGCAAGTTTATGGATTTAAGATGCTTCCCGAAGTAGACGAAAAAGGTTATTATAAATTAACGAAACACTGTGTTATCACCATAAAGTTTAATGAGGTTTCAGACCTATCTTTAGAAGAATTTAACCACCAAAATGTATTAGCAAGTTTATCATTTAATGAAGAAAAAGACTCTATACGCACCGCATTATGGCCATGCTACGGATGCCATGGATTTATCGTAAGTAGAAATGTCGAGGTAGTGAACATCAATCCGATAAAGGAATAAACCCATTAAATGGATTCATAAATCCGTGTAATCGGTGTAATCTGTGGTTGCTATTGCTTTTTATGATAGTCCAGATAATCATCATCACCATCGGTTTTTTCATTGCCCTGTCATATCCGATGGGCTTTGAACCGCTCTGGTTCTTCCCGGCTGATTCCGCCAGCGCTATAACCCCTGCGGTGATAATCATCCTTTCCAGCGCACTCTATGTCCTGGCCGGATTCCGGCTGGTCCGGCAGCAAATCAGGCAAAACCTCAAGGACTACTACAGGCGGGTCGCCAGTTACCGGCTTCTGCTCCTCTTCATCTATTTCGCACAGGTCTATATATTCCACATCCCTGCGCTGATTGACGGGCTGGGCGCAGGCGGGATTCCGTTCGTCACCCGATTCCTGGGCCTCTGCCCTTTTCTCCTGACCCTGATACTCTCCTACATCCCGTTCTACAAGGTGGAGCGGTTTATCTACCAACAGTCAAACAGAGAAACATCCAATCTCCCGTCCCTATTCAACTTCCTCTCGTTCCAAATCAGGACCTATTTCCTGCTCGGCGTCCTGCCGTTGTTGTTATTCATCCTGGTCTTTGACATCATCCACTCCATCCCGCCTGTTTACGATGCGATACGAATCTACCCGTTCTTAGAATGGATAACATTTATCGGGCTGTTGCTGGCGCTGTACATCTTCACGCCTTTTGCGCTGAAATATCTCTGGGTGACAAAACCGCTGCCGGACGGCCCGTTGCGCATCTATCTTGATGCCATCGCCTTTAGGGCCGGCATCAAAATCAGGGATTTCTTGGTCTGGCAGGTGGGCGAGCGTCCGTTCGTCAATGCTCTGCTCATCGGGCTCTTTCCCTTCAACCGATTCGTCATCTTCACTGACTCCATCATCAAAAACCTCCCGGACGACGAGATTGCCGCGGTCTTCAGCCACGAGGTCGGGCACGCCAAGTTCAACCACCTGCCGATTCTCCTTTTGTTCACGCTGGTCTATCTGGGCATCCTGTTTTCCTTAAGCGGCGCAATAGACAGCGTCCTGGGCAGCGGGTTCTTAAACTTCGGATTCTCGCTGACCCTGATAATGGCCTTCTGGCTGGCGCTCTTCGGGCAATTAAGCCGGAGGTTTGAGTTGCAGGCCGATTGGTTTGCCGCTCATATTACCGCAGACCCGGAGAGTTTCACCCGGGCGCTCACCAAGATTGCCTATCTCAACGGCATCCCAATGAGAACGTCAGGGCTATCCACGCTGACACACCCGAGCATAGAAAGGCGCATCACCAATATTGCCAACCGTGAGGGATTTGCCCAATCGCAACTCCGGACGATGAAACGGATAGCCGCTATATTGGCCATTGGTTGCGGACTGTGCCTGGCCGGCGTGGGCTATACCATTGCCCAGGAGGTAAAAACCGCGCCGGAAAGGCGACTGCAGGTCTGGGCATCGCACCTGGCCGAACAGGCGCACCGGTTGCTTTTGGATGTGGAGAAACAAAAGGAATCCCCTGCATCAATGGCCGCCTTTGGCGAGCCTCGCCTCGCCTCCGCCGAGGCGGAGCGGGCCGAAGGGCGGGAGAAACTCCTTCAGGCGATATCGTATATTGACACGGCGCTTCAATACGAGGATAAAGAGCCCCTTTATTATATCCTGTTAGGCGACGCACTGGAAATGCTTAGCCCAGAGTATCTATCCAAAAGCCAAAGGTGCTACGAGAAGGCGCGGGAATTAGGCCCCATATACCCCGGCCTGCGGTATTATCTGGAAAAGAAGATGTCCGTGAAATAAATCACCTACCTGTCCTTATAGGCCTTGATTTGGGTCGGTATCCAGTCAACTTTTCTTGGCATAAAAACTCCTCTCTTGGGCGCCAAAGGCGCCACCTTCCTTGTTATTAATCGGGTTTCCTTCCCGCAAACGTTCCTTTACCTCCCTGGAACATTCCTTTACCTCCCTGGAACGCTCCTTTACCTCCCCGGAACGCTCCTTTACCTCCCCGGAACGCTCCTTTACCTCCCCGGAACGCTCCTTTACCTCCCCGGAACGCTCCTTTACCTCCCCGGAACGCTCCTTTACCACCTACCGGATTATATTCACCACCCCCTTTCAACCCCGGCATAATAAGTCAATTTGGCAAGGTGAAAACCTCGTTTTTGGCGGTTTTTGGGGTGAGAATTTTTCTGGCTTGGCTATAACCCATTAAGCCAAGCGGGATTAAAGAAAGTTAAAAAATACGAGATTTGCCGAGTTTGGCAAGTGAGTGGCCAACCTATTGCCCAGGTTCCGTGGCATCCGGCAAGACGTGCCTTTGATAGTTCCGCTCCAGACGGCGGAGCGTCTGGCGGATGCACTCCCGGCGGAAATCTGGGAACATACTCTCGTAGAGAATCAACAAAAATCGCCCATCGGATAAACCTTAGTGCGTTAGCCGCCCCGCTCATTAGGTCGGGTTTTATTTGGCTGACTCTTTTCATCCTTTTCCCAAAGCTGGGATAATCTTGTCCATTTGCCGTCTTCAAACCCCAATACCTTTCTTTCTATCCAGCCAGCATCAAGCAATATCTTTCCATGCGGCAAATGCTTCTGTACTTCCTCCACCACTCTTTTAGGTCCCAGCATAAAACTATCTATTTTCATCTTTACTTCATTGCCAATTTCGAGATCTAAACGACCATTCTTATTATTTCTAGCGCTGTAGAATACCGCCTTGGTAATATCATTCCAAAAAAGTGATTTGCCGCCTGATTGTATATTCTCGTCCGTTATTATGCATTTTCTTAAAGAGCGGGGCATAAAATATATCATCAATGCTATTCCAGCAAGTAAAAATCCTGTTTCTATCACTATTGAATTAATATGCTCAAATGAATGATGTTGTAACATTTCTTTTACCTGGTAGATAAGAAAGGATATGAACCCGCCATATATAACCAATATGCCGAATAACAAAAATAATACTTTTAATAATTTCGGCTTAAATATCTTTTCATTCATGCTTACTTCCCTAACGCCCCACCGCCCGGAATAATTTAACCAGAAAGACACGAAAAAAAACACAAAACATTCCTTGCAGTCGCGGTAGCAATAACCTTGTGGCCTTTTGCGCCCTTTGTGGTTAATTTGCACTATTTCCCGCTGAATTCCTCGCTAAAGGTCTTTTTGTGGACCCGGTCCACCATCTCGCAGGATTTATTGAGATAGGTGAGTATCTCCTTGCGCTTCCATTTGGGATTGGCTTCCAGTTGCTTGATTATATCAGAGATGACTTTGTAGTGTTTCTTACAAAATGGGACAAATCGGGGTCTCCGAAAGTTTGCGGTTTAACCCCTCCCACGGGTCTTTTACTATCAGTTCCCTCTGCCTGATAGCCAGATTCTTTTCCTTCCGCCTCTG
>JBFMDM010000110.1:0-7705 GCA_040753835.1 Planctomycetota bacterium | reverse complement strand
ACAGCCGGCAGGTAAATCCGGACCAACGTGCCCCTGCCCGGCTCTGAAGAAATATCTATCCAGCCATCGTGCTGTCTGATGATGCCGTAAACCGTGGCCAGTCCCAGGCCGGTGCCCTTGCCTTTTTCCTTAGTGGTAAAGAACGGCTCAAAAAGATGCTCCTTGGCTTCCCGGCTCATACCAATGCCGCTGTCGTGGATGGACAGGCAGACGAATTCGCCGGTCCGGCCCTCGGCGCAGGATTTGGCCTTATTTTCGTCAACGACTATCCGCTCGGTCTTGATGGCAAGTTTGCCGCCGTCCGGCATTGCGTCCCTGGCGTTGACAGCCAGGTTCATCAAGACCTGCTCAATCTGCATCTGGTCCGCGCTTATATTCATCCCTTCCACAGCCAGGTCTGTCAGCAATTCAATATCCTCTCCGATTATCCGGGTCAGCATCTTGTTCATATCCGTAATCAGGGTGTTGATGTCCAAATCCTGTTTTTGGAGCATCTGCTTGCGGCTGAAGGCGAGGAGTTGACGTGTCAGGGTGGCGGCGCGCCTGGACGCCCTATCAATCTCCCTGACGTCATCGCGCAGATGCTCCGGAATTGCGCTGTCCTGCAGAATTAGTTCGGTGTACCCGCCGATGACGGACAGGATGTTGTTGAAATCGTGGGCAATCCCGCCGGCCAGCCGGCCGATACTTTCTATCCTCTGCATCTCAATCACCTGCTTCTGCAGTTTTGCTCTTTCCTCCTCGGCCTTTTGCTGGATAGTAATATCTCTGGTCACGCCGATAATACCGGACGGATTGCCGTTTTCGTCATAAGTGAAATCGCCGCTGATTTCCACCCAGATGACTCGCTTGTCCTTGCGGATATGCTGGAGTTGAAGCATCTTGTATTCGGGCGGGACTGCACCGCTCTTTTTCCTTGCCTTCAGCGCTTTCTGCACCGATTCCATAGCTATCCGCAGCGACTCGGGCGGCAGGAAATCGTTTAACTTCAGGTTCATCGCCTCTTCAACGCTGTAACCCATCAGATTGGTAACCGAAGGGCTGAAATATGTGAACCTGAAATTCATATCCGTGGTCCAGATAACGTCGGTTACGTTCTCGGCCAGCAGGCGGTATTGCTCTTCGGCCCGTTTGCGGCCGGTGATATCCATCACCACGCCGGAGATGACATCGCCGTTAAGCGCCCCGCTGATAAGCATATTCCGGCTCTTGCCGGACCGGCTGACCAGTTCCACTTCAAAACTCTTTACGTATCCCTCTTCCTTGAGTTTCCCGATGAAGGCCGTCCTAGATTCCGGGTTCTTATAAAGATCAGCCACATTCTTCTTCAGCAATTCCCTGGGCGAACCGTATTCCAGCATATCGGCCATGGTCTCGTTGACATAGATGCACTCGCCGTCAAGCGAGGCCTGGTAGACGCCGACCAGCGGATTGGTTATCAGGTTAAGGTATTTCTGCTCTGCTTCGTCCATTACCTTTTCCGCTTCTTCTTTCCTTTTATATTGGACGCTGACCTCCTCGGCCAAGTAACTGCTGAACATGGCGATGCCGAAGAAGAAAAGCGGCCGGGTGATAAACTCGGTAAAGACGAAATTGCCCTGCAGGGTGGAGACGATGAAATAGAAAACGCTGATAAGAAGCGTAATCAGAAAAGTGGCGGCCACGCTCTTGGACATCGCGGCAATGGCAATCACCGAAAAATAGGCCACGAACAAAAGTGTCGCCTTGACCGACAGAATATAGATAATCCAACTAATTAAGACCGCATCAAGGATAAAAATCCAACCCAGGATGCGCTGGAGGTAAAAATTGGCGCGGTTCTCAAACAGGCAGGCAATCTCGGACAGGATAAACAGCCCCAGAATCAGCCACAAAAACCAAGGCAGATTCCGGATGTTATGTTCCTGGAAAGCGATAATATAAAGGATGGTGAAGACAATGAGCCGAAGGACAACGATAATATACCTGCGGTCTTTCATCGAAGAATCTCCCTGCGGCCTGAAAAAACTCATAGAAGCAACTCCTTAATCCGGGGATACAAATTTATGTCCCCGGATTCCGCTGGTAATATATTATAACCATCCGCCAGGAAAATTCAATGAAAATATTAATGAAATCGCTCCCCTGTGCCGATAGAGATACAAACTTGGGCTGTGAGACATCGGAAAGGATAAACAACTGTGAGTAGAATATCAAAAGTCCGACCCGGAAAATTTTCCAACCTCTACCAATTCATCCGCCTGGTTCTGGGCGGCAAAATTACGGACTACGCCATCGCCCAAAAATGGGGTATGGACGCCAAAAACTTTTCCCTCTTCAAGAACAACGTCTATCCGGTGCCGCGGTTTGAGCGCCTGGTCTCGCTGGCCCGGATTTTGGATGTGGACGACCATTTTATCTACGAGGTAGCCAAGGGCGTGCCGGCCGGGCAGATTTATTATTTGGTTGAGAAACTGCGCCTCAAGGGCGTAAAAAAGTCACGCCCCAGAATATCCCCCAGGTCTATGAGGTCGTAACCGATACCGGATAGCGCTATCACGAATTCTTTGTCCAAGCCGAGACCCGATTATGGCGATGGACGTCCGGACCGGGAAAATCACGGACTGCAACGAGCAGGCGGAAAAACTTCTGGGCCGCACCCGCAATGAAATCATCGGAATGAACCACCTCAATATCTATCCTGCGGCCTGCCGGGCTGAGTTCCGCAAGCAATTCGCAAAACTCATCCGGTCCGGCATTAAAATAATGAAGTTCCAGATAGAACTCCAGCGCAAGGACGGCTCACTTATCCCGGTTGACGCCACCGGCAATCTTATCCGGGTAGAAGGCCGGCCGGTCATCCAGGGCATATTCCGGACGCTCACTCCCGGCAAGATGCTCAACATCAACTACATCAGAGGCACGGCTAAAAAACGCAGGCCCAAAACAAAGGCCATCCCTATCACCTAATCGCCCACTCCCCTGCTCTCCAGTATCTCCCTGATGGTCTTGAACAGGTCGCTCAGTTTATAGGGCTTGGGAATAAATGGAATGTTGCGCTCCTGTATCCGGTCGCCGTATTCGCTCCGGCTGGTATCGCCGCTGCTTAAAAGCACGTGGACCTCCGGCTTTGCCCTGGTGAGTTCATCGCACAGTTCAATACCGTTGATATCCGGCAGGACCACATCGCTGATGATAAGATGAACCCCGGCCGTTTCCTGCTCAAAGATTTTCCGCGCCTCAGCGCCGCTTGAGGCAATAAGAACCTGATAATTCATATTCTCCAATGCCCGGCTGACCAGTTTGCGGATGCCCTCGTCGTCCTCCACGACCAGGAGCCGTTCGCCCTTGCCCTTGAGTTGCTCAGGCGGGATAATGCGGGTCTCGGTCTTTGCCGCGGTCTTTTCAGCCGCAGCAGGCAGGTAGATTTTGAAGACACTGCCTTGTCCTACCTCTGAATAGACATTGACCCAGCCGTTGTGTTTTTTGACAATGCCGTAAACCACGGACAACCCCAGGCCCGTGCCCTTGCCCTGCGCCTTGGTGGTAAAGAACGGCTCAAAGATGCGCGAGAGAACATCCTTGCTCATCCCGCTTCCTGTATCAGAAACAGTAAGACAAGCAAAATTACCGCACCGGCTTTCTATATTAAGTTGGCGGTATTTCTCGTCTATCACAACATTCTCCGTTTTGATGGTAATCGTGCCGCCCTTGGGCATTGCATCCCGTGAGTTAATCGCCAGGTTCATCAGGACCTGTTCTATGTTCCCGGCGTCGGCCTTGACAAAAGCCAATCCGGGTTCAAGATTGGTTTCTATCGCAATATCCTCGCCGATAAGACGCTTGAGCATCTTGAGGATATTATTGACCGTCTCGTTGAGGTTGAGGGTTCTTAATTCAGCGCTGTGGGTCCGGCTGAAAATCAGCAGTTGCCGGGTCAGGTTTGCGGCCCGGTCTGTGGACGAAACGATGTATCTGAGGTATTCGTGGATGGGCGATGATTTGTCGGTGTCCATTATCGCCAGTTCCGCAAAGCCCTTGACTGCGCCGATGATGTTGTTGAAGTCGTGGGCAATCCCGCCGGCCAGGGTCCCGACCGACTCCAGTTTCTGCGCCTGTAAAAGTTGGGTCTCGGCCTTCTTGAGGTCGCTGATATCCATAGACAATATGAAAACACCCTCAGGCACCGGGTGGATGGAAAGTTCAAAGTAACTCTTTGAGCCGTCCGGGTAGTTGAATTCATTTCCCATACGATGCGGGATGCGCTCCTTCATACAACGCTCAAGCGCCGCAAACATCCCGGTTTTCTCAATGCCCGGATAACATTCCATCATCGTCCGGCCCAGCAGTTCATCACGGGTCTTCTTACCATGCCGAACCGCGGCGTCGTTAAGATAAAGGTAGCGCCAGTCAAAGCCGATAATCTGGCAGCCCTCCAGCATATTGTCCAGGGTGTTCCGGTAACGGTCCTCGGCCTGTCTTTTGGCCTGGCGGCCGCGCAAGGTGGTGATGCCGTATGCCAAATCAAGCGCCAGCTCCTCAAGCAACCTGACCTCGTCCGCATCAAAGGCATCCGGTTCTGAGCCGTAGATATTCAGGGCCCCGAAACAGCGCCCGCCTGAAACCAGCGGCAGGGAAATAGACGAGGCATAGCCGCGCCTGACCGCCTCAATCCGCCAGGGGCTGAAATTAGGGTCGTTCCTGATATCCCGGGCAATACAGGGCTTGCCGGTCCGGATGGCTCGTCCGGTCGGCCCTTGGCCGCGCTCGTTATCAGCCCAACTGACATTCAGTTTCTCCAGATAACCATCCTCATAGCCGGCCGAGGCGACCGGTTTAACCGTCTTTGCCTCATCGTCCTGGGCATAGCCGAACCAAGCCATCCTGTAGCCGCCGAACTCCACAATAATCCGGCAGACATCGCTGATAAACTTCTGTTCATCCTCAGCCCGGACCAGGATCTGGTTGCACTCGCCCAGGGTCTTTAGCGCCCGGTTGGTGCGCCTGATATCCTCAAGCAGGTAAAAATATTTGGTAAAGAGATACATCCCGATGACGATATAGCCGAAGAGCCGGGCCGTATGCCAGCCCCACCACTGCCAGGTCCAGGCCGCGGAAAAAGGATGCCAGATTGCCGAAAACCCCAGCACGGCAAAAAAGATGATAAACAAAATATCGGATATCTCAGTCCTTCTGGAACGGTAAAAGATAAAGAACCTGAGTGCGGCTGACAGATACAGCCCCCCGGCCGCCAGGTTGATTGCCATTGTGGTTGTGGTGAACCCGTTCGGCCGGACCATAGCCGGAACGGCTGAAGGGAAAACCAGGAATGCCGCGCCGAAGAGCAGAGATAGAACAATCATGCCGAGGAACAAGACCCTGGAGCCGGCCCGGCCGGCAATCCGTTCAGGCAGCCACGATAATACAAAAAAGGCGGCCGAGCCCAGCGCGGCTGAACTGCGCATCAGGACCACATAATCGTCAATCTTCTCGCACAGGGCGTGAAACCCGTCTAAGACCGCCAGGACCATCAGGCCGCAGGCCAGCCAGATGGAATTATCCCAGACCCGCCGGTATCTGAGAAGCGTCAGGAGAAACAGGGCCACCGAGAACGCCAGGCCGCTGCCCAGGCCCTCCATCAACCCGTGAAATGGGATGTTGATATACATAACGCATTACCTCCTCACTGGCACTGCCGGCAAATGCCTTCCATCTTATCCGCCATCCTGACAAAGGCCTTGAGAACATCAGGGTCAAAGTGTTCCGGCTCGGTCCGGCCGTCGCCTTCGGTGATAATCCGCATCGCCTTACCGTGCTCAAAAGGCGGCTTGTAGGGCCGCTTGCTGCGCAGGGCGTCATACTGGTCGCAGATAGTGACCATCCGCGCCTCTATCGGGATGTCATCGCCTTTTAAGCCCTGGGGATACCCGCCGCCTGAATAGCGCTCGTGATGGCTCAGGGCAATGGCGCAGGACATCTTCAGGATAGGATGCGCAGAACCGGCAAATACCCCGACCCCGATATTAGTGTGCTCGGTCATAATCTCAAACTCGTCCTTGGTGAGGTATCCCTCCTTCAAGAGGATATAATCCGGAATGCCGACCTTGCCGATGTCGTGCATCATTGAGGCCAGCGAAATCGTCTCCACAAAATCCTGGGGCATATCCATTGCCCTGGCCAGGAGTTCCGCATAGCCGGAGATGCGCTTGATGTGCTGTCCGGTCTTTTCGTCCCGGTATTCGGACAGGACGGCCAGCCGCTGGACCATATCGCGGTTGACATCCTTGAGTTGCCCCAGTGCGCCGGCCAACTCGGCGGTCCGTGTCTTGACCGTCTCTTCCAGCGTCTCCTTGTAACGGCGCTCCTGCTCTATTAACTCGCGGTAGCGCAGCGCCTTGCCCACCGTGTGATAAAGATATTCGTTGGCAAAGGGCTTGATGAGGAAATCAAAGGCGCCCTTGTGGATGGCCTCCACCACGCACTGGAGTTCAGCCGCGCCGGTCATCATTATCACCGGCAGCCCGGTCCGGGATTGCCTGATTCGCTCCAGCAGTTCCAGGCCGGAGATGCCGGGCATATTGATGTCGCTCAAGACCAGACCGAAATCGCGGCCGCTCTCCAGCCGGTCCAGGGCCTCAACCGGGTCCGTGCAGGCCGTCACCTCATAGCCCCGGGACCTGAGCGCCGCGCTTATCACATCCAGGATTGACCGGTCATCATCCACGACCAGTATTCTGCTACACATCTTGACAAAAATATACCATCGCTCCTGATAAAGTCAAGGAAATTGGCGCAACACCTGCAGATTATATTCTGTTTGTTTTACTTCGGAGAATCCGGAATCCGGCGGAATCTCGGGGACAATACTCATTGATTAGAATCAGGCGGCCTGGCGGAATGAATATTAATCCGGCGCTTTATGACTGACGCTGTTTCAGGTATCTGACATCCAGATTATCTTTATCCCGGCCGGTTGATGACTTATTCTTAATCAGGTCGGCTTTGGACAAGAAGGGAATCTTCAGATTTTCCACATCTACACTTTTCCTCTTGGGATATGCCTTTTTGAAATCCACTCCGTCTATTTTGGTGATGATATCAATTCTTCGGGGCGCCAGGCCGATTTGGAAAATGACGCCGGGCCGGGCAAAGGTCTTCTGGTCAATCTCTGCCAGATGGGCCTTGAAATCCAGCAGGGTCTGGTAGACCTTAGCGGAATTTTCCGGCGAGGGCTCGACCCAGATATCCAGGTCTCCGGTGGCCCGGGGGTATCCGTGCGCGCCCATGGCGTAAGCCCCGACCACCAGGAACCTAACCCTGCGGCTTAACAAGCACTGCAACATTTCTTTGTAATCTTTGTTGAGCACTCTTTGGCTCCTTTAATGACCACAACTCGGCGGTTAATTCCCAGATAAAAGCCACCCGTTCGCCGGCCGGAAATCTGACATAATCCGTATCCGGCGCATCTTTCATCCGCAGAATCGCGGTATTATTGCGTTTAACTCTCATCATAATTATTATAATTATACCATTCATTCCCGGGCCGGTCAAGTAAAATCACCTTCTCCCTATCTATCAATCAAGAAAAAATCCAGCCGCAGATTTCCCCCGGATGTCCATCCGGGGATGCCTGGATAGGCAGGTGCGGGCAGATTTGTGGCTGATTTTTCTTGACACCAACATTCAAGGACTCTATTCTAATCGCTGTTAATATTAATAGCAGCAA
>JBFMDM010000109.1:0-7725 GCA_040753835.1 Planctomycetota bacterium | reverse complement strand
TTGTTTGCGGCGATGGGACTTTGCATTCAGATGCACCAGATCAATGCTTATCGTCAAAAGAAATCAACGTGGGAAATTAAATCCGAGGTGTTGGGATATGGTTAAAAACTCCCCGACCCCTCAGATAATTGGTTCTTCACGGAACCTCATTTATATTATTGGTGTATTATAGCAAACCACGGATTGGGCGCAAGAAAGATATTACCGCAAGATTATGCTTCCTGGAACGCGGGCTTGGCAGCGGTATTTTTCTCGACGCTGTCGGGGTTCTCATCAACGAATTTGTCCACCTCGTCCATCTTGATGGAGACCTTTTTGGAGATGCCGGGCTGAGGCATTGTCAGACCGTACATCACGTCTCCGGATAACATCGTCTTCTTGTTGTGGGTAATGACGATGAACTGGGTGTCGGTGGCGAATTCTTTTATCATAGCGCAGAAGCGGTCCACGTTGTTCTCATCCAGAGGCGAGTCGGCCTCGTCCAGGATGCAGAACGGGCTGGGCTGGAGTTTGAAGATGGCCATAATGAGGGCCAGGGCAGTCAGGGCCTTTTCGCCGCCTGAGAGCAGGGATATTGAAGCCGGCTCCTTGCCCGGGGGCTTGGCCATTATGTCTATGCCGAGTTCAAGTAAATCATTGGGATTATGGCGACGGCCCGCCTCCGCTGAATCTACGGCGGGCGAGGCCGTCTCTACTGGCATAGAAGCATCAGTTGCCTGTTCCGGGGTTGACACACTGTCTGCAGGCGGTGTATTGGCTTCAATCTCAGAGCGCCTTTCCAGGATGAGTTCTGCCTTGCCGCCGCCGAATAACTTCCTGAATAACTGGTTGAAGTTGGCGGCCACCAGTTCAAAGGTCTTCTCAAAGCGCTCGCGGCACTCGCGGTTGGTCTTGCGGATGAAATCCTGCAACGACTCCTTGGATTTAATCAGGTCCTGCTCCTGCACGGTCAGGGTTGCGTTGCGCTCCTCCAATGACTTTAACTGGTCTATGGCCGAGAGATTGACGTCGGTCATCTCGCCCATACGGGCTTTTAGTTCTTCAATCTGCTGCTGGACTTTCTGCCACTCATCAGTAGCGGTCTGGCCTTGCGCGGCATCGGGATTCTGGGCATCCGCTACCACCACAGGCGGTTGGTAGTTTTTATATGACTCCTTCAGGTCAGTGCCGTTCGTTCCGCTCCGGTTGGTGCTCACGGTCTCTCCGGAGTTCTCTTCCCTGTGCTTTTCGCAGAGGTTATCCAGTTTAAGCGCTATCTCGCGCTCCTGGTATGAAATCTCATTGATGCCGTTCTGGACCGTGTTGATTTCGGCCTGGACCTTTTCCTCTTCGGCCTTCTGGATGTGGAATTTCTCTTTCAGTTCCTGCATCCGGGTTCTCAATTCAGCCACCAACGTCTGTACCCCGGACTGCTCTGCTGAAAGGTTCTTGAGGAGTTCCTCATCGGCCGCACGGGCCGTATCCAGTTCGCTGATGCGGTTCTTTATCTCGTTTAAGGAGTTGGCCGATGTCTCCAGAACCGTCTCTATATGCTTGATATCCTCGCTCATCTGGGTCTGTTGCTGGGTAAAATACTCGCGCTGGGAGAGGAGTTTTGCCTGCCTGACCTTGAGTTCGGTTGTCTCTATTTCTATCTGCTGTTTCTTCTGGGCGTATTCGTTGGCCGCATTATTGGCCTGCTCTATTTCCGACTGGAGCCGGATGAGTGTTTCTTCCAGTTCCTTGACCACCTGGGCGGTGGTAACGGCCCGATCGGTCAGGGACTGTATCTGCTGAGCCACCTCGGTTAATTCCAGGCCGCTTATTTCCATCTCTTTGGCCAGTATGGAGAAGCGGCGGTCCGCCTCGGCAACGGCATTGTCAGCGCCGGTCAGTTCCACTGATTTCTCGTAGACGGCCAGGCGCGAATTCTGCAGTTCGGCCTGGAGCGCATCAACCTCCGATGCCTTGCCTGATTGCATCTGTTCCAGGTGCGTAAGTTGTTCGGCCAGCGAGACGAGTTTACCGTTAAGGTCGCGCAGTTCGGTCTTGCGCGAGATAAGCCCGATGCCCGCCTCTATGAATCCGCCGGAAACGATTCCGTTGGGATTGATAATCTCGCCGCTGGCCGTGAGAACCGGGCCTTCATAAAGATGCTCGTCAAGCACCTGCCGGGCGGTTGCGAGGGTATCAACCAGAAGATACCGGCCGAGCAGGACCCGGGCCAGGGCGGATTTTATCTCAGGCGCGATGTTATCAAGTTTTATCTCCCGGATAATCTCGTCCGCATAGCCGATGATGCCGGGAATATTATTTGCCGGAATAGGCGGACGTAGTGAGAATGACTTGAGTTTATCCACAACAATGGCAGTGACCCGGCCCTTCTGGTTGTCCCGGACGGACTGGACAATATTGAGGGCATCTGTTTGGGACTGGACAATCAGGGCGTCAGCCAGGCCTTTCAGTCCGGCCTCTGCCGCATTGACATACTGCGGCTTTATCTCCACAATATCCGCCACCAGGCCGTAGATTTTAGCCCCGTTAGAAGCGCAGGGTGTCCGAGATTCATAACTCCCGATAATTGGGTTATCTCCAAAGTGTTCGCTTCTAACGGGGTGCGCGGATACGGCCGGAGGCGACTCTAAGATAAAGCGGACGCCATTGGAGCATCCGTCGTGGTGGCGTTCCAGGTCTTCCAGTGTTTCCTTACGCGCGGCGCTGCGGCTCAACTCGTCTTTTACCTTGCCGGATTCAGCCGCAATGGCATTCAGGTCGTTCTGGACCACCTTGAGAACCGTCTCTTTCCGGCTGATATCGGCCTTGACGGCCTCAATGGCGTCCTGAACCTGCCTGCGGGATGCCTCCAGAGACGCCTTATTCTGCTTCAGGGTCTCGGTCTCGTCTGCAATCTCCCTGGCACGGGCCGTGAGTTTCTCCTGTTTGCCTGAGAGGTTCTTTAATTCGTTCTGAATGCCCGAGAGTTCGTTCTGGTAGGCGGATTTCTTATGGCCGGCCTGGAAGGTCTCGTTGCGTTTCTCATCAACTTTCAGGGCGAGGTTTTCCATCTCGTGGGAAATATCCCTGTATAACGCGTCCTTGCCGCTGAGTTCGCTGTCCAGGGTTTCTATTTCCCTCTTAAGCGTCTCGTATGATTGCATTATCTCCACTATCCGGCCGCGCAGGTCAACGGCCTTCTGGGTATAAACTCCGATATTCTTTTTGGTCTCCTCCTCGGACTGGGCCAGTTCATTGCGCCGGGCGGCGGACGATTCTATTTTCTGATGGGTCTGGGAGAGCCGGCCGCTTAAGCTAACCAGGGTCTCCTGTTGTCCGGCAACCTGGTTGTCTATCTGGATGATTTCCTTATCTATAGCGATGAGTGTCTGTTCTACGGCCTGGAGTTGCGCATTAAGCGCCTCATAGCCGGCCTTCAATTCGGCGGTTTTAGCCGCCAGGCCGGCCTGCTTCTGGAAATACTGGTGATAGGTATGGAGCGCCAGTTGGGTCTTCTTGGCCTTCAATTCCTCCATTGTGGCCTTGTATTTCTCTGCCTTGGTGGCCTGGATTTTGATGGAGCGTATTTCGCGCCTGACCTCGCGCAGGATGTCCGAGAGCCGGATTAAATCCTGCTCCACCTTCAGGAGTTTTGCCTCGCTTTCCCTGCGTTTGGCCTTGTATTTGCTGATGCCAGCCGCCTCGTCCAGCAATTCCCGGCGTTCAAAGGGATTGCTCCTGAGGATGAAATCCACCTTGCCCTGTTCTATGATGGAATATGATTCCATCCCGACTCCGGTGCCCATAAAGAGTTCGCGGATGTCCTTGAGGCGGCAGAGTTGGTTGTTGATAAAATACTCGCTTTCGCCCGAGCGGTGCAGGCGGCGGGTAATGGTAACCTCTTCGTAGCCCAAAGGCAGTTTGCCGCCAGTATGGGCGAGCCTCGCCGTAGGCGGGGCGCTATTATCCGAATTGGCCATAGAGAGCGAAACCGAGGCGAACCCGGCCGGCTTGGCGTCGCTGGCGCCGTTGAAGATGACGTCAAGCATCTCCTCGCCGCGCAGGGATTTGACGCTCCGGTCGCCCAGGACCCATTTCATCGCATCAACCACATTGCTCTTGCCGCAGCCGTTCGGGCCGACCAGGACCGTGGTGCCATAGTCAAAGTTTATCTCGGTGCGGTGGGCAAACGACTTGAAGCCGTCTAAGGTCAACTTGGTCAGTTTCATACTCTAAAGCCCAGTGGTTAATGAGGATTATAATATATCGGATTTTGGGCCGATTATCTTGAATATATTTCGGGAAATATCGCATAAATTTTAGTCGGCATACCCGCCCAAAATACGCCGGTTTGGCCCTAATTCGCCTAAAATATATTTTGTTTTACTTGACACTTTCTACTATATAGGATATGAAAATAGGCAACTTTGATGCTATGTAAGGGTATAATCTGTTATGAGGCAGAATTTGCTGCTATTATTACTAATAATTAGTGCCGCCGGCACCGCTATATATGCAGATACCCCGGCCCAAGATTCCGATATTGACATCCAGAAAGAGGCGTCGTCGCTCCAGATTCCCTTTATCCGGAATGAAGGGCAGATAAAATCAGATGAGGTAAAATTCTACACCAAACTTTTCAATGGCATGGTCTTTGTCACCGATAAGGGTGAGTTGGTCTACCATATACTATATCACAAGGATTATCTCGGAGCGGATGACATAATCCAGCCGGACGGCTCAATCGCGTCATACCAATCAGAAATAATCAGGGAAAATCTATGCACAAACCAAGACAACCGAGGTATCAATATCCGCGGGTTGAACCGCTCCCAGGCCTATGTGAATTACATTATTATTGATTCCCCGCAGGATTCGCGCGACAATATTGCAACATATAATCTGATTTCCCTGGGCGAGCCGTGGCCGGGCATCACCCTGAACCTCAAGGCAAACTCCAAGAACATAGAGAAACTCTTCATTGTCAGCCCTGAGGGCAATCCGGAATCCATCAGTATATCGCTGGACGGCGTTGCCGCCCTGAGGGGCGAGCATCGCCCTGACGTTATGTCAGGGCGGGAGGCAATATCCCTGAACGAATCAGGCGAACTTGTGGCCAGGACGCCAAAAGGCGCTATGAATTTTACCCGCCCGGTTGCCTATCAGGAAATAAACGGCATGCGGAAACCGGTTGAGGTTTCTTATCGTCTGATAAACCCAAACACCTACGGTTTTACGGTTGGCAACTACGATAAAACGCTCCCTTTGATTATTGACCCCCTGCTGGCCTCAACCTATATCGGCGGCGCATCAGCCGATGTAAGCAACGGCATTGCCCGGGACACGGCCGGCAATATCTTTATTGTCGGCAATTCTTCCGGGAGTTACCCGACTACGGCCGGCACCTATCAGACCTCTTTTACCTTTGCGACCGATGCAGTCGTCTCCAAATTCAACAGCGATATCTCGGCCTTGCTGGCTTCCACATTCCTCGGCTCTTTTTCATTCAGGTCTGAATACGGCTATGGCATTGCGGTAGATAGTTATGGCAATGTCTTTGTAGCCGGCACGGTGGGAACCTCAACGTCATCCCCCGCTTCACCGGCCACCGGCGGCGCCTATGATACATCTTTCAACGGCTCCTGGGATGCCTATGTGGCAAGATTGAACAATGACTTGACCGCAACCGATTTTGTCTTTACGTTCCTGGGCGGGACAAGCACATCAAGCGACGACCGCGGTTACGGAGTCGCCGTGGACCGGAATAATAACGTCTTTGTCTGCGGCGTGGCCGGCGGCTCCACATTCCCTGCCGTGGGCGGGCCATACCCCACCTTTGGCGGCGCCACCCAGGACGGCTTTGTGGCGAGGTTTAATAACAATCTTACCGCTTCCGGATATGTTTCCACCTTCCTGGGCGGGACACAGGGCGATGTCTGCTTCGGAATAACCACGGACTCATCCGATAATGTGATAGTAACCGGCGGAACGACCTCGCCGAACTTCCCAACCGTGCCTCTGGTGGCCCAGATCGGCTCGTCAGATGTATTTGTAACCAAGTTTAATAACGCCCTGACCGCCACCTTGTATTCCACCAGATTCGGCGGGACATTATACGATTCCGGTTACGGGATTGCGGTGGGCCGGGCCAACAATATCTACGTAACCGGCGAGACGAATTCCACCAATTTCCCGCTCATCCCAACCGGCAATTCAACCCTGGGCGGCAGTGTGGACGCCTTTGTCACCAAATTAAGCCCATCGTTAGGCATTCTAAATTCCAGATATTTGGGCGGGAGCGGCTGGGATACCGGCTGGTCTATTGCCGTAGCGCCTTTTGCCAGCCAGGTTTATCTCACCGGCTATACAGCATCAGTAAACTTCCCGACCTATCCGACAACTCCTCCCCCGCTTGACACGACCCTCGGCGGGACATCCGATATGTTTGTCACCCGGCTGGACAACGGCTTTAATCTGGTGGCATCTATTTATCTGGGAGGCGCGGGAACAGAATCCACTACCAGCGTAGGAAGCCGGGCCGGAATAATTGCGGATGGGTCAGGCAATCCGGTCCTGACCAGCGTCACAACATCCTCGGACTTCCCACTTTCCAATCCCATCACCAGCCCGTATAACGGGTCGGTCTATTCAGGCGCCGGCGATATCTTTGTCTGCCGTATAACGCCTAATTTACAAGGCGGCGCGGCGGCAACCACCTCAGCCCTGGCTGCCCCGACTCTTGCCTCGCCCGGCAATCTGGCCCAAAGCGTAGCGGTGCCGGTGTTATTGCAATGGACCGCCCCGGGAAATGCCATCGGCTCGGTTACATATCAGGTTTATCTGTCAACTGATTCATACCCGCTTAACCTGATTTATACCGGACTTAATTTGTCATTCAGCCCATCGCTTAATTACGAAACATCCTATTACTGGTATGTCGTGGCCACGGATTCTTCAGGCCGGGTAAGTTGGACTTCTGTGTATCAGTTCCTCACCGAGGTCGACCCCTTATTCACCAGCGGCAGCAGCGCCGGCGTGTTGTTCGGAGCCGATGCCTTTACCAGGCCGATCGGCCAGTGCTTTATCGCCACCTCGGTCTATGGGAGTCCGTCCCATCCCAATGTCGTTGCCCTGAAGAATTTCAGGAATAAATACCTCCTGACCAATAAACCTGGGAGCGAATTTGTCAGATGGTATTACCGGGTAAGCCCGCCCATTGCCGAACACCTCAAGCATTCGCCGGTCCAGGCGTCTTTGGTTAAACTGACATTAACGCCGATAGTATATATGATACGATATCCGGCTTTGGCAATAGCGCTGTTGTTGTTAGCGACGGGATTGTTAATCCTGAACCCCGTTAGAAGCGCCCTCAAACGGGACCTCAAGGTGAAAAGGATTTAAGACCTTGTTTGAACGCTTCTAACGGGGTGAAAGCACGGCGTAATGCAACCTTTCGCGCCTAAACGGGTATAATATTGCAGAGAGGGATTAAAAGGTAATATATATGAATAAATTTGGATATATCCTCCTGTTATTGGCGATTTTCTCATACTCTTCGGAATTATTGGCTGAGAGCCGGAATACCCTGTCAGAAGAACAAATAAAGTCGCTCTCCAGCGCCCGGGTCCCATTCATAAAGAATGAAGGCCAGATGCCCGAGGAAATTAAATTCTATATCCAGACATTTAACGGCACTGTCCTGATTACGGATAAGGGCGAATTGGTCTATACTATCGTCAACCAAAAGGACTA
>JBFMDM010000108.1:0-7732 GCA_040753835.1 Planctomycetota bacterium | reverse complement strand
GCAAGGTCAGCGCCTTGGACGGCTATGGCCTTGAAATCGTCAAGCGGGTTCCGATAGAAATTCCTTGCACGGTGCACAGCAAAAGGTATCTTAAGGTGAAGAAGGAGAAATTAGGACACCTGATATAGGAAAGGCAACCACAGATTACACGGATGAATCTGTGATGATTCGGCAAAGAAGAGTAAGGAGTTTAAAAGACGGTAGTTTTTATATCGGAGAGGCAGAAGATTTAGAGGAGCGACTGCAAAGGCATAACAGCGGCAGAAGCCGTTATACCAGCAAGAAGAAACCATGGGAAATGGTTTACGTTGAGGAGTTTGCTACAAGGAAATTGGCTCGAAAGAGAGAGAAAGAGATAAAGGCCAAGAAAAATAATGAGTATGTAGAATATCTGCTCCGACAGTGTCCCGCCAGGAAGGCGGGACGTAAGAGTTTGTAACGAGTCACCGCCCCCTGCGGGGACGCTGACTCTAACAAACTCTAACGGGGGCGTAGCTCAGTCGGTAGAGCAACTGGTTTTTAATCAGTTGGTCGGGCGTTCGAGTCGCCCCGCCCTCATATTTTAATTATGAATTATTAATTATGAGTTATGAATTGTGAACCGTGATGTCCTGAATTAATAATTAATAATTCGTAATTCATAATTATTTTTCGCCCCGATCGTCTAGCCTGGTTTAGGACACAGGCTTTTCAAGCCTGCAGCACGGGTTCAAATCCCGTTCGGGGTATTAGAGAATGTTAGCGGCGCTCCCCGATAACATCGGGGACGCCGCGTTATCCCGAAGGGATTCCGAGAGGAACATTCTCTTATCCCGTAGGGATTACCTTAAATGCATAAAATAACGTTTCATCTGCTCGCTGCCATACTGTTTCTTACAGCCGGATGTGTGGCAATGGACGAGACGGGTAATAATATAGAAGGCACCCAAGGCATAGACGTCCCGTTCGGTCCGGTATCCATTGCCGGGACGTGGAAGGGCGAATCCAACTGGAACAGCGCCAGCAAGGATATAACGGTTATGGTCCGCAAACCAACGGTAGACCTGCTGGTTGCCCCTGCGGGACAAGCGCCGGCCCAGCAGGCCGAGAAACCTGTTTCCCCGACACCGCTCGCCTGGGAGCGGGTGCCGGATGAGGCAATCAGTTTCTGGGGCTGGGATATTATATTCAAGGTTACCGAAAAGGATTTTTTCAGTGTCCAGATTATCTTCAAGGACGAGGGCAACGGCACACTGACCGTGGTCTCGCAATCCGGCGGGAGCGGCACGGCCCGGTTTGTCAGCGACGGCGCAGAACGCAGGATTGAGGTTAATCTCAAACATCCGCTTTTCAAGGAGATAAAAGGCCGTATCTTGTGCAACCCGGACAGGATAAACGGCAGTTTTACCCTCTTTGAGAAGGAGGGGATATTCAAACTGGAAAAGGATAATTCCAAACCGACGGAGAGGAAAGAATGATAAAGAGATTTGTATTTTATTCGGTTATGGTCCTGACGGCGGCCTTCATCTGGAGTTGCGCTTCTGCGCCCGCAGAGCAGAGGCCCGATGTGCCAAAAATCCTGGCCGCACTGCAGGAGGACATCAACAAGGCGGTAAAGGCAGTTGAGCCGTCCCTGGTCTATGCGGAAATCGGCAGCGGGCGCAACGTTTCGGGTATGACCGGCGTGATTATCTCATCATCAGGCGAGGTCCTGCTTCCGGCCTATATCAAGAGCGATTCCTATGACCGGGTCCAGGTCTGGGTATCCACCGAAGGCGGATCCCCGCCCGAAGGCGAGGCTCGCCCTAATGGCGGCGCCTCCGGCGGAAATTACACCGGATACGAGGCAATGCCGGTGGAGTCGGACGAGCGGATGAGGATGAGCATAATGAAAATAGATGTTGAGACGCCCCTGACGCCGGTGAACTTTGCCGATGCCTATACGGTGAAGACCGGCCAATTCGCCCTGGGCGTGGTCAACGGTGGCAAGGCCAATGATTTCAAACTGTTGGTGGATACCGGATTCGTCCGTGGCTGGAGCGACGAGGGTGATTTTGACCAGATTCAGTGCTCTGGCCTGACCTCAAACCAGGGTGCGGTGATGCTGACACTGGACGGCAAGGTGATAGCTATGCAACTGCGCGGCTCAGGTAGTTCGGAATACAGCCGGTCTATGCCCCAGAACTGGGTGGCCAGCAACGAGGTCCAAAAGGGCATTTCCAAACTGACGGCCAAGGTGCAGGAAAAGAAAGAGCCGGGCAACGATAAGGAAAACGAAAAGGGCAAGCCCTGGCTGGGTTTCGGATGGTCGCCAATCAACGAGGAATACGCCGAGATGACCGGACTGCCCAAGAAGGGCGTGGTGGTCAAATACGTCATTAAAAACAGCCCGATGGAACAGGCCGGTGTAAAGGACGGCGATTTGATAGTTGAGATTGACGGCAAGCCATTGAGCAAGGTGGGCGCCAAGGCGCTGGAGTCGCAGTTCGTTAAATACATAGACCCTGAAGTGGGCAGGGAGATTAATCTTAAAATAGTAAGAGGCGCCGGCGCTGTTCAGGTCAAGGCGAAGTTCGCCAAGCGGCCTGAGCCCAAGGAATTCAGGGCCGACGATATCGGGGTCGCGGTTCAGGATATTACGGACGTGGATTATTACGAGCGCGGGCTTTTCATCCGCGAAGGCGTGATAGTCAATAACGTCCTGCCGGGCAGTCCGGCCGGGACCATCTCGGGCCGGCGGTACCTGATTAACCGCGATGATGTTATCATTGAATTAAACAAGACGCCGGTAAAGAACATAGACGATTTTATCAGGGCGGTTGAGACGGTCAGGCGGGATAAGTCAGCGGTCGTCCTGGTAAAGGCATCTAACGGCATTGTTACCACATTTGAAGCGCTTAATCTGAAGGCAGGGAAAAAATGAAGAATTTAGTATATTCTCGTAAAAACCAGGAACACAATGGCACCACGATGTCATTCCTGCGAAAGCAGGAATCCAAACTTCTTTGTAAATACTGGATTCCCGCCTGCGCGGGAATGACAGGGGAACGTTCCTCAATTGTTAAGAATTTGGTATATTTGGTTATTTTATTGGCTGGATTATCAGGGTTTTATGCTTTCAGCCAGGAACAGGCGCCTGAAGAAGGCAAGCCGGAGACGAAGGCGCCCGGCTTGGACGAGGCCGGTTCTTCGCTCCTCAAGAAGATTGACCCCTCGGTCGTGATGATTCAGCACGAACTGGGCCTGGGCAGCGGCTATATTATTAGCGCGGACGGCTATATCCTGACCAACGGGCACGTGGTCTCAACAATGGAGCGGGATGACGAAGACCCGATGGAGATAGCCAAATTCATTACCGTGGTGCTCTCGGACGAGAAGAGTTACAAGGGCAAGGTTATCGGTCATTCGCTTGACCCGGATGTGGCGTTGGTTAAGATAGAAGCGGAGAATCCGCTCGTTCCCATAGAATTAGGCGATTCCGACTCTGTCAGCGCCGGCCAGCGGGTGTATGCCTACGGCTCGCCGGGCGGTTTGAAACGGACCCTGACAGCCGGTATTTTGAGCAATATTGAACGCACCGACCTGGTGACCTTTACCAAGGTCTTCCAGACCGATGCGCCGATAAATCCTGGCAACAGCGGCGGCCCGCTCCTGAACGAGAAAGGCGAGGTCATCGGGATGAATACCTACGGCGGGGCCGGCGAGGGCATCGGTTTTGCCATTCCGATTAATGTGGTCAAGGTATTGAGGGAGCATTTCCTGAAATACGGACGCTTCAAAAGGGCGGATATCCCATTCTTCTTCAGCAATCATCTGGATGACAATATGGCGCAGGCATTGGGCCTGCCTACCGGACAGGCAGGCGTGCAAAAGGGGCTTTTGATAAGTTTCGTGGAGGATGGTTCTTATGCCTATCAGGCCGGATTGCGGAGCGGGGACGTGGTGGTTGAGATTGACGGCAAGGAGGTCTCAGCGCGCACCCCGGCCGAGGCCAATGACCTTAACTGGAGCATTGTCTGCCGCGAGGTAGGAAGTCCGATTAAGTTAAAGGTGATACGGACATCAGATAAAAACAGCGAGTATGTCATTGAGACCAGGATGCTGGAGGACGAGCCGGCTGTGGAATACGCGCACCAGTTGGGCGAGATAAAGGAATTGAGATACGACGACCTGGGTCTGGGCGTAAAGCGGATAACCGCGCTGACCCAGTATATCTACGAACTGCCGCACCGCAAGGGCGTGCGGGTAACACGGGTCCAGCCCAATTCCTCGGCGGCCCGGGCCGACCTGCAGATACGCGATATGATTACCGGCATAAACGAAGTTGCTATCAATACCATTGACGATTTCCAGAAGGAACTGGAGAGGTCGCTGACCGGGCGGAGGAAATATATCGCCCTAACTATCCAGAGAAGCAATACGGTGGTGCGGACGGCCCTGAAGCCGTTCTACGACCTGGCCCCGGCCGGCAAGCCGAGAAAAAAGGTATTGGTGTGGAGCCCGGTAAAGGATGCGGAATACTCGGAAATAGTCAACCGGGTACTGATGACCAACGGAGCGGAGTTTGTCACGTTATCAGGCGACATAAGCGGAGACAAGACGCAGTTGGGCGGTATTGACGGCGTTATCCTGATGAGCGCGGATAATATCAGGGATTACTGGAACGACAAGGGCGTGACAGCGCTGGTAAAATATTGCTTAAAGAACAAGAAGGCCATCGGCGCAGTCGGCGGCGCCTCGGTGATACTGGTCAATGCCGACCCCAAATTTGCATCCAAGAAGATGACCACGGCAGAGGAGTATTCGTCCGTAATGATGGAAAAGATGGAGAAGAAGGCCAACTATACGGGCGACGACGTCCAGGCAGACGGCCTGGTGGTTACCACAACCGGATTTGACGACAAGGCCGTCAAGGCATTCCTGAATTCCTACAAGGGCGTGTTGATTAGAGCCCGTTAGACAGAAGGTCGTTATGGGCTCTTATCCCGATTATCATCGGGAGGAATATTGAGCCGGCAAAATAACAGATTATAGTTGACCCCGCACATAAGCAGGGGAATATTACCAGGTATAACCGCGAAATAATACGGTTTCAACCACCGCATAAATATTATCATATTTTTATGTGCGGGGCTTGACAAATAAATGTAAATTGATATATTGCCATAATAATCATTATTCAGGGCGGTTATAGTGATTGTAATATAAATGTAAACAGCCCAAATATAACCGTCCCGACAAATACTGCCGGGATAAGTCGCTGTAACGATATTCCGCTACTTCACTTCGCGGTCTCTGCGGAGCTCGTATCGGAATCTCTAACAGCGTCTAAAAGGAGTGATATATGAGAGGACTTTTGATGAAGGCAGGCCTGGTTGCAATATTGATAGCCGTGATAGTCATTGGCTACAACGGGTGTGGTGGCAAGAGTTCCAGCGGCAGCAGCGGCGATGAGCCCAAGTTGGTATTAACCGGCAAAATAGACAGCACCGGTTATCAGGCATTCTACACCCAGCCGGAGAGGTTTTTTGACAGGTTCATTCCGGGGTTTATGAATAACGCCTATGCCTATGGCACGGGCGGCACGTGGGTTGACAAGATAATCGCCCTTCAGTGCGAAGGCGGTTATCTCGGCGAATACAGCATGCAGTATGCCAAGGAGGCGTTAGTCAGTTCGGCAGACGGAAGTTTTACGCTCCAGTTGGAAAAGAGTATGAACTGGATTCTGATGCTGGTGAACAGCCAGGCCAGCGGCGAGGCGAAGTTTGTCGGCTATGTGGCGCTGGATGACGGCGCGGGCAACAGTTTGCTCCAGTTGCCTGTGGCAACGGCCAACACCAATTCGCTTGATTTGGGCAATCTGGTAAGCGATACGGATACGGCTATTTCAGACAATACCGCCATCACGGCCAGCACCTTTGCGATGAATGTCGACCAGTTGATAGCATTAGCCAAGACCGATGATTTCTTCAAGGCGGTAAAGAACTTCTACGTCAATTACACCGGCGGGGTTTACTGGACGCTGAGGCCGGATTTCAAGTGGCGGGGCACTTACGCCAGTTTGGACGACGCCAACGGCCAGGACCCCAATTTATACAATTATATAAGTTACCAGTTCCAGTTGGATACCAACAGTTCTGATGCGACCGTAGATAAATTCTGCGGCACAGGCGGGCAAACCAAGAGGGTAATGGCATTGTATGCGCCGACCGGCGCCCAGGTGTCGACCAATTACAGCGGAGTGACTTATACCGACACCTTCCCGATTTCTAATACCACGGTGGTTACCTATACAGTGGATACGGACGGTTATAAACGGGCCGGAAGCCCAGTGAATATTTCGGCCGGAGAAGGGCCCTGGGGAACTTCATTCAGTTTGGGTTCCACTGACCTGACCGGCACCATTCCGGCCGGCGCCTGGCTCTTGAAGATGGGCACTGACGCCAACCCGTCTTTGAATCCGACAATCGGCCTGTTTGACGTCTCGGTGGCTTCACCGATTACCGGCACCGGAAAACTTAATGGTTTTATCCCGACTTTAAAGGTGATTACCGGAACGGATAATATAATCACCTCTGTAGAGATTAAATGGTATGTGATAAACGCAACCGGTGATGGATATGATTTGGTAACTGATAAAACAGTCCTGAAATACCTGGTTGGCTCCGGCGATGTGTATTTCAGCGCGGATAACCAGACGCGGTATGACAGCGTTCCTTTCAACCCGGCCACCCAATCGTCCGTTACGCCTCCTCGCACCTGGTATTATAACGATGCGTCCAAGGTAGAAGAAGCGGACAGTTTCGGGATATTTTATTACTCAGGCGGCGTGGGATTCTTCTTTGAATGGTTTAAGCCGTAAGGATAATAGTCGGGATAACAGGGGATATCCGGTCCGGTATGGCTGGATATCCCCTTTTTTATTGCATTGTCTCTTGACTTTAAGGGAATAATTTCATAATATACATAAATAACGCGAATATTTGAACTTCTAAGAGGAGATTGATATGTCCAAGAAGATTGTCATCACTTTGCTTTACGCCCTTATTCTGGTTACTTTGGTGAACTTTACGGTTATCAGCGAACCGCCATCCAATACCGGCGCCTTGCCGCCGCCTGTAAAGGAATCATCTGTCAGTATTGACAAACTCATTTCCGACTTGGCCAAACAGGATATCACGACCGACGGTTTCTGGAAGACCGTGGCCGAGATTGAGGCAGTCGGCAAGGATGGATTGGCCAAACTGGCAATCGGGCTGGAGAATCCCGAACCCAGGGTGCGGGTCGGATGCGCCCGGGCGATGTATTTATTGGGATACCGCGAGGAGTCCGTAAAGGCCCTTATTTCAGTATTGTCCCTATCGGCCAAGCAGGCCGATAACACGGTATTCTCTGCAGCCGCAGAGGTGCTGGGTAATCTTATCTCCAGCGACGGCGGCGCAGGCGAGATAGACCGCAGCGACCTGTCCAAGAAGGTTCAGTCCATCCTGGACGGGACGCTTGAAGCAAGCCGTCGGCTCTGGCTGGCAAAACTGTGGTATGAAGTGGATGGTTCTTCTCTGGCCAGGGAAGAGGTCAGGGGAATCTCCAAACTCAAAGACCCGGATATCAGGTTGTCTGCCGCCCTGGTCCTGGCCTCAATGAATGATTTTGAGCGGAGCAAGGATATCCTCAAGACGTTATCATTGGACCCGACGCCGACCGGGCGCCTGGCCAGGGTATTCCTGCAGTATAAAGAGGCCCAGGATTCCTA
>JBFMDM010000107.1:0-7737 GCA_040753835.1 Planctomycetota bacterium | reverse complement strand
CGTATTTGACGGCCTTTGCCTTGCCGACATAGGCAAAACCGCGGCTGTAATACAGCATTCCATTATCCTGTCCGTATTTTATTGCCATATCATAGTCGGCGATTGCTTCGTCATAACGGTTAAGACCGAGGTACGTCTGCCCTCGTCCGGAATAGGCCTTGTTGTTTTTCGGATTGATTTCCAACGTTTTGGTGTAATCAACGACGGCCTTGTCATAACTCTTATTCATCCGGTAGAATTCGGCGCGGCGAAGATATGCTTCTTCATTATTGGGTTGGAGTTCTATAGCCCTGCTCCAGTCAGCCATGGCATTACTCTGTTGTCCGAGATGCAGATAAGCCGCGGCGCGGCGGTTATACGGCTCAACCGCATTGGTCCGTTCGAGTTCTATTGCCTTGCTGAAATCCGCGACGGCCTGTTCATACTTGCCCTTCCATACCAGCGCCACACCGCGGTGATAATAAGCAAAGGGTTTTGCCGGGTTAAGTTCAATAACCCTGGTAAAGTCGCTTAGCGCCCGCTCGTAATTACCTTTGCGCAGATAGATATGTCCCCGATTGTAAATCGCCTCACAGTATTGAGGAGCCGCCTCGGCTGCCATATTAAAATCAGCCAGCGCCTTGTCATTATCCGGCGGCTCCTTTTCCTGATAGCAAAGACCGCGGCAGTTATACACCATCGGCATATTATGGTGCTTTAATTCTATCGCCTTAGTATAATAGGCGATGGCCCTGTCAAATTCCTTTCTCTTGTAATAAATATCGCCCAGCATCGCATAGGCGCCGGCATCTTTGGTATTTAGCTCCATAACTTTCTGGAAATCGGCCATTGCCTTCTTATATTCCCCTCTCATATTATAGAAGGAGCCGCGGGAGTAATATGTTCCTGCATCATCCGGTTTGAGTTCTATGGCCTTGTCCCAGTCCTTCAAAGCCAGGTCGGTTTTACCGAGATGCAGATGGACCACGGCGCGTTCACGATAGAGATGCGGGGCGTCTGGTTTTATCTTTACGGCTTTGTTTAAACTCTCAATGGCGCTTTCAAATCTCCGGCCCTTGATTTCCACGAATCCCTTGGCAAAGAATCCCATATAACTATCCGGCGCAATCTCAACTACCTTCTCAAAATCGGCAACCGCCTTGTCCGGTTCTTTAAGCTCATAATAATAGGTCCAGCCGCGCTTATAATATGCCGAAGCCCGCTCCGGCGCCAGTTCTATAACCTTATTCAGGCATTCTACTTCCTTTATACAATCCTTTTTACCGTAATATCCTTCAGACAGAATCTCCCAGGCCTCGGCAAAGGACGGGTCAATCTTCAGCGCCTCCTGAGCCACGGTGATTTTCATCTCGGCAGAGGGTTCGCCCATCCGTATCTTGCTAAGGATTGCCTCGGCCTTTGCCCGATTCTCCTGGCTGCTTGAAAAGAATAATGTCAGTACCAATGCGACTGCCGCAATCAGAACAGCAGCGCCTAGGACCGTTAGCGCAATGGTCTTGTGCTTTCTCGCTTTCTTGACAACCCTGGTAATGAAGCCGGCCGGACGCGCCGAGATTGCCTCTCCGGCCAGGAAACTAGTCAGGTCTCCGGCTAATTCTCCGGCGCTCTGGTATCTCCGGTTCTGCTCCTTTTCCATACATTTCAGGCAGATGGTCTCCAAATCCCGGTGCAGGTTGGGCGCGAGTTTGAGCGGGGTTACCGGCTCCTTGTTAATCACGTTATTCATTACCTCGTAGAGTTCCTCGCCCTTGAAAGGGGAGTGGCCGGTAAAGGAGTAGTAGAGCGTTGCGCCCAGCGAGAATATATCGCTTCGTGCATCTACGGCATTCTTTTCGCCCTTTGCCTGCTCGGGCGACATATAATCCGGCGTGCCGACAATCGTACCGGTCAGGGTAAGGGATTTTTCCAGTCCGCTTATCTCCTTAGCCAGGCCGAAATCGGTCAGAAAGGGCTTATTAGCGGAGTCAACCAGGATATTGGACGGCTTGATATCGCGGTGCACGATTCCCTGGCTATGCGCGTAATCCAGGGCCAGGGCAATGTCGCGGACAATCTCGGCCACCTGCCGTGGCTGGAGTTTGCGTTCGTTATTGCAGACCACCTCGTCCAACCCGACGCCCTCAATATAATCCATCGTGAAATAGTGCTGTTTCCCGATGGTCCCTATTTCATAGACCTGGGTAATATTGGGGTGTTTCAGTTTAGCCGCGGCACGCGCCTCGCGCAGGAACCGCTCCTCTGACTCGGCATCGGACAGGAGCATAATCTTCAGGGCCACCCGGCGGTTTAACGTGGTATCAAAGGCCAGGTAAACCGCGCCCATCCCGCCCTGGCCCAACTTGCGCTCCAGTTTATAATGACCGAATTGGTTCCCCAGCGGTTCTGATTCGGACGCCGAACTACCCGCTGTTTCGGGCTGGAGTTTCCGCGTCGGCGTATCTGGTTGATATTGTGATTCCTGCATAACGGCGGTATAATACCATTCGGCTGGAAAAATGCAAAGAAATATTGACCCCGCACGTAATCTGCGTATAATCAGATATGCAAATAGATTGATGTGGGTATCTATACACCAGGATAAATGCTTAACAATGCTTACCTGCCCGTCCGGTCAGGCGGGTGTGCGGGGTTGACCATGTTCTGCTCAGTAGAACAACAAATTACCAAGTCCAACGGAAAATGTCAATAAGAAAACACCCCGTCATACGACAGGGCAAGCAGATGCCATAAAATATACAGATGATTGGGATTTCTAAATATTCCCGGTTAAAATATTGACCCCGCACATACTTTATGGTAGAGTCCTCAAATCCGTATGTCGGGAGCATAAAGTATGTGCGGGGCAAGCCCCGCTTTTAGAAGGACATCATGATGAAAGTTGAAGACACACGAAATATCGCATTCATCGGACACGGCGATTCGGGCAAGACATCTCTCACCGAACTGATGCTTTTCAAAGCCAAGGCCGCCACCCGCCTCGGCGAGGTCTCGGAAGGCACCACGGCCTGCGATTCCGAACCGGACGAGAAGGAGCGCAAACACTCCATTGACTGCGGACTGGTTTATTTTAAGTGGAAGGATAAAAACCTCAATATCATTGATGCGCCCGGATACCCTGATTTCGTGGCCGAGGCAATCTCCGGACTGTCCGCGGCTGATGCGGCTTTTATCGCCATCAACGCCGCTTCTGGCATTATGGTCAATACCCGTAAGATGTGGGACCACGCCACCAATCTCAATGTTCCAAAGGCAATCATCATCACCAAACTGGATATACCGAATGTAAATTTTGACGAGATAATGGCCTCGGTGCGCGAGGTCTTCGGCGATAAGTGCCTCCTGGTCACCAGCCCCTCAGGCGCCGGCGCGGAATTAAAGTCGGTCGCCAATCTGATGGATGCTCCAGATAAACTCACCCCCGAATTGAAGAAACTGCGCGACCAGTTAATTGAGGCAGTGGTGGAGGTGAACGATACCCTGCTTAACAAGTATTTAGACGGCAAGGACATCAGCGAGACAGAGATTACCGGGGCCTTCCGCCTGGCCATCCTCAAGGGCAAGGTGATTCCGGTGCTGGCTACCTCTATGAAAAAGGACGTCGGCGTGGATGAACTGATGGATTTCATCGTGAAATACCTGCCGTCTCCGGCCGATAGGGGAGCCAAGACCGCCTTCAGCACCGAGAAGGACAGCAAGACAGAGGAGAATTTCCAGCCCGTTGATAACGGGACCTTCAGCGCCTATATGTTCAAGTGCGTCAGCGACCCGTTCGTTGGCCGGCTTTCATACCTGAGAATCTATTCCGGCGCTTTGGACGCCAACGGGACTTTATACAACCCGCGTACCAGGAAATCCGAGCGGTTCGCCAAGATGTTCAGGATTTTCGGCAAGGAGCAGCGTCCGATAGATAAGGCCTCCTGCGGCGATATCGTCGTCATCCCGAAATTAGAAGACGTGAATATCGGCGATACGGTCTTTACGGTTGAGAAATCATTCCGTTTCCCTGAAGTGAAGTTCCCGCAACCGATGGTGTCGCTGGCCGCCGAGCCCAAGAGCAAGGGCGATGAACAGCGGCTGAGTTTGGCGCTGACCAAGATGTCCCAGTCCGACCCGGCCTTCAAGGTGGTGCGCGACCGCCAAACCCATGAATTGGTGATTACCGGGATGAGCAGTTTGCATATTGACGTCCTGCTCAACCGGTTAAAAAGCAAGTATGACGTCCAGTTGAATACCAAACAGCCCAAGATACCGTATAAGGAAACAATTCTGGCCAAGAGCGCGGCCTCGCATAAGCATAAGAAGCAATCCGGCGGCCGGGGACAGTACGGCGAGGTCTATATGCGGCTTGAGCCGCTGCCCAGGAGCGAGGGATTCAAGTTCGTGGACGAGATATTCGGCGGCTCAATCCCGAGCCAGTACCTGCCGGCCATAGAAAAGGGCGTGGTGGACGTGATGGACAAGGGCGTCATCGCCGGGTATCCGGTGGTGGATGTCCAGGTTACGGTCTATGACGGCTCGTATCACGAGGTTGATTCGTCCGAAGCCGCATTCAAGATAGCCGGGTCCAAGGCATTCAAGGCCGCGTTTATGCAGGGCAAGCCGTCGCTCCTGGAGCCGATTGTCAATATTGAAATAACCACGCCGTCCAAGTATATGGGCGATATCACCGGCGACCTGAACTCCCGGCGCGGGCGGATTACCGGAATGGACACATCCGGCGGCCAGCAGATAATCAAGGCCACAATACCCCTGGGCGAGATTGCCAACTATTCAACCGAACTGCGCTCAATCACGGCCGGCGAGGCGCATTATTCAATAGAATTCTCTCATTACGACACGGTGCCTCACAAGGTGCAGGAAGCAATCGTCGCCAAGAGCAAACCGCAGGAGGAGAAAGAGGAAGAATAGAAATCCCGACAAAAACTGTCGGGATAAGAGCCAGTAACGTTCCGCCGGCGCTGCGCTTGGCGTAACTAACTGGCTCTAAGAGGAGTAATAGATGGTATCATTAGAGGAACTGTTATTGCTGCTGGTTAAGAAGGGCGGGTCTGACTTGCATATCACGGCCGGGATTCCGCCGCGCATCAGGGTTGATGGGCAACTAATCAATACGGAAAACGAGCCGTTGACGTCGGATGACACGCAGAAGATGATATACGGATTGCTGAACACCAACCAGATTTCCAAGTTTGAGAAGGAACTGGAACTGGATATGTCGTTCGGTATTGAGAGCATCGGAAGGTTCAGGACCAATGTTTTCAGGCAGCGCGGCGCGGTCGGCGCAGTGATGCGGCTTATTCCGTACCAAATCAAGACCTTTGAACAACTTGGCCTGCCGCGCAAGACCTGCGAGGACCTTTGCAACACCCTGAAAGGGCTGGTCCTGGTTACCGGCGCTACCGGAAGCGGCAAATCCACGACCCTGGCCTCAATGATTGACTTCATCAACACCACCTACAAGGGCCATATCCTGACCGTGGAAGACCCGGTGGAATTCCTGCACAAGCACAAGAGTTGCGTGGTGAACCACCGCGAGGTCGGCGCTGACACGCATGATTTCACCAGCGCGCTAAAGAGGGCGTTGAGGCAGGACCCGGATGTCGTTCTCATCGGCGAAATGCGCGACCTGGAGACGACCGAGGCAGCGCTGACTATTTCCGAGACCGGGCACCTGGTGTTCGGCACACTGCACACCTCGGACTGCGTCCAGACAATCAACCGTATCATAGACATCTTCCCGGCGCACCAGCAACAGCAGGTGCGGACCCAGTTGTCATTCACCCTGCAAGCGGTGTTCGCACAGCAGTTGCTGCCCAAGGCCGAAGGCAAAGGCCGGGTGCTGGCGTCCGAACTGATGATTGCCACGCCGGCCATCAGGGCCAATATCCGCGACAGCAAGATTCATCAGGTCTATTCGGCAATCCAGACCGGCGGAAAACTCGGGATGAGGACGATGAACCAGGCATTACTCGACCTTTACAAGGCCCGGCAGATTACCTACGATACCGCGATGGCTTATACGTCCGACCCGGACGACCTGAAACGGATATTTGAAAAGGGACAATAATGATAGCGATAATATCGGATATCCACTCTAATTTAGAGGCGTTGACCACGGTTCTTAACGACATCAAGCAGAAGGGCATAACGGAGATAATCTGCTTGGGCGATATCGTGGGCTATGCCTCAAATCCGGTTGAATGCATCAACCTGATACGGGAGTGCAAACTGGTGCTGATGGGCAACCACGACGAGGCGCTCCTGCAGGGCGCAATCGGATTCACCCCGGACGCCAAGGACGCCATAGAATGGGCCCGAAAGCAGTTAAAACCCGGATGGCTGGCCTCCAGCGGCGCAAAGGGACGCTGGGATTTCATCGCCAACCTGCCGACCACGCATCTGGATAACGATATTTTATACGTGCACGGCTCGCCGCGCGACCCAACCACCGAATATATCCTGGAAAGCGATACGGAGCAGAGTTGGAGCGGCCCGCCCAGGAAACTCCAGCAGATTTTTGAGATGTTCCCGCGCCTGTGTTTTGTCGGCCATACGCACCAGCCGGGCATTATCACCGAGGAATACCGGTTCCTGAAGCCGCAGGATTTCAATTACAACTTTGAATTGAGCGCCAGCCAGAAATATATCATCAATATCGGCTCGGTCGGCCAGCCCCGCGACGGGGATAACCGCAGTTGCTACGTTGTTATGGATAATAACAAGATAACCTATCACCGGATACCGTACGATTTCAACGTTACCAGGGAAAAGATTTTCAAGACCAATGCGCTGAGCCATTATTTCGGCGAGCGGCTTGAAGTGGGAAAGTAACCGATGAAAAACGTCAAGATTACAGCCCGGCACCTGAAAATCACCGATGAGATAAAGGATTATATCCACAGCAAACTTGATTCGCTGGACCGGTATTTTAACCGAATCAAGCATATTGAGGTGATACTGGACCATAACAGGGAACAGTTTGTCATTGAGGCCGTTGTTTCCGTAATCCGCGGCCGGAAACTGGTCTCAAAGATTTCCGATTATAATTACATCCTTGCGGTAAACCGCACCGTGGACAAGATAGAAAAACAGTTGGTCAAGATGAAGGAGAAGATAAAGCAGACGTATTATCCTTCGCCGTTATCCGAGAGCGGAAACGAATTGAAACAGGACGACTGGTATTAGAGAAAGACAGGTAAAATGAAACTCTGTGATTTCATCGCCAAATCGGCCATAGTCAGGGATTTGAAGAGCGCGGACCGGAAGGGCGCTATCGTTGAACTGGTGGAGGCGCTGAAAAACGCGCACCGGTCAGAGAAGATAAAGGTTGCGGAAGTGGTGGACTCGCTGATGAAACGGGAGAAGATAGGCAGCACCGGCATCGGCAACAGCATCGCCATCCCGCACGTAAAGATAGAGGGCCTGAAATCGGTCATCGGCGCATTCGGCCGCTCGGCCGGCGGCATTGACTTCAATGCGGTTGACGGCGAGCCGGTGCATATTATCTTTCTCATTCTTGGGCCGTTTGACGACCCGGAGGCCAACCTTCAGGTGCTGAGGCAGATTTCACACGCTACGAAACAGCCGAACTTCTGCAAATTCCTCAGGGACGCGAAGGATACATCGGAGATTTACAATCTGTTTAAAGAGTTTGATGAGGTGTTAAAATAAATTGGAGAGAACAGTAAAAATTTCCAATAAATCAGGCATTCACGTCAGGCCGGCGGCTCAGATTGC
>JBFMDM010000106.1:0-7767 GCA_040753835.1 Planctomycetota bacterium | reverse complement strand
GGCTCGTCCGGCGGCGGCTCCGACTCCGGCTCTTCGGCGCCGCTGTTTTCCACCGGCGTTCTGGACGCCTCGTTCGGCGCACTGGGCGTGATAACCACCACGCTCGGCACCAATGATGATTACGGTTATGCAATGGCCCTACAAACAGACGGAAAGATTGTGGTCGCTGGTATGACCGATAATTCCATTAACTTTTCTTTTGCCCTGATTCGTTACACCTCTGCCGGCGCTCTGGATAACACCTTCGGAACAGGCGGCGTAGTCACCACTGCAATTGGAAACGACAGCACAGCAATGGCAATAGCCCTGCAAACAGACGGCAGGATTATCGCGGCCGGAACGTCCAATGATGGCGCCAATGACGACATCACCCTGGTCCGTTACACCGTCACCGGCGCTCTTGATGCCACCTTCGGAACAGGCGGCGTAGTCACCACCACGGTTGGCAACAACAACGATTATGCCAGGGCTATTGTCCTGCAATCAGACAATAAGATTGTAATAGCCGGTGATTCCACTACCGGGGTCAACAGCGACATCGTCCTGGCCCGCTACAATGCCGATGGCTCCCTTGACAACACCTTTGATACAGACGGCGTCCTGACCACCACGGTTACAAGCAATAACGATGTTGCATTTGACCTTGCCGTGCAACCGGATGGCAGGATTGTGGTGGCCGGCTATTCTAATAATGGCGCAAACTTCACTTTAGTCCGCTACAATACCGACGGCTCTCTTGATAACAACTTTAACACGGACGGTGTGGTAACAACCACGATTGGAAGCGGCGGCGCAGCAATGGCAGCGGTACTACAACCGGACGGGAAAATTATCGCGGCCGGGGGTTCCAATAACGGCGTCAATGATGACTTTACTGTGGCCCGTTACAATACCAACGGCTCTCTTGATGTCACATTTAATGCAGACGGCGTGGTAACTTCAGCGTTTGGAACCGCTTTGGACTATGCCAATGCGGTTGTCCTACAACCGGACGGGAAGATTATCGCGGCCGGGTCGTCCGATACTAACAACAACCTTGCCTTAATCCGATACAATAGCGACGGCTCGCTTGACACGACATTCGGCACAGGCGGCGGAGTAAACATCGCGGCCGGGGGCGGTGGAGACATCTACGGCATAGCCCTGCAACCGGACAACAGGATTGTGGTGGCCGGGTATTCATATAACGGCTCTAACAATGACTTTGCCGTGCTTCGGTACTGGAGATAGAAAAATATATTAATAACGCGACCCCTGCGGGGTCAAAGGAGGAAAGTATGAAAAAAACCCTGAAACTAAAATTAGGCCTGGGCATTATTCTGACCGCGGCCCTGATTGCCGGATATTACGGCTGCGGCGGCTCGTCCGGCGGCGGCTCCGACTCCGGCTCTTCGGCGCCGCTGTTTTCCACCGGCGTTCTGGACGCCTCATTCGGCAACGCAGGCGTGGTTACCACCACTATAGAAACTGATTGCAGGGCGTATGCCATAGCGCGGCAATCGGACGGAAAGATTGTCCTGGCCGGATATGCCGGAGGCCTATATTATAATTTCGCCCTGGCACGTTATAACACTGATGGCTCTTTAGACACCACCTTTGATACGGACGGCGTGGTTACTGCTACTACAGCAACTTATGGCGGCATTGCCAAAGCCGTTGCGATTCAAACAGACGGCAAGATTGTGGTGGCCGGAAACAGCGAAGAGGCCCCTGGAACTAACTTTACCCTGGTGCGTTACAATACCAATGGCTCTCTGGATGCGGACTTTGGAACCGGCGGCGTGATTACCCACACTATCGGAAACGGAAATGAAGAAATCAGGGCTATTGCGATTCAAACCGACGGTAAGATTGTGGCGGTCGGATGGGCTAACAATCCAATTGACTGTATGGCCATGGCCAGATATAACACCAACGGCACCCTGGATACCGGCTTTGACTCGGACGGCATCGTCACCACTACCTTCGGAGCCAACGATTCTTTTTTTGGCATAGCGATTCAATCCGATGGCAAGATTGTGGCATCCGGGCAAAGTTATGGCGGCGGTAAATTTAATTTTGCCGCTGTCCGTTACAACACCGACGGCTCTCTGGATAACACCTTTGATTCGGACGGCGTGGTCACCACCACCATCGGAACCAATGCCCTTGGTAAAGCCATGGCGCTCCAGCCCGATGGCAAGATTGTGGTGGCCGGATATTCCAATAACGGCGTTGCCTTTGACTTCACCGCGGTGCGCTACAATACCGACGGCTCTCTGGATACCGCCTTTGACTCGGACGGCGTGGTCACCACCACTATCATATCAGGAACCAATGGCTGTTATGCGCCGGCCCTTCAATCAGACGGCAAGATTATATTGCTCGGGGATATTGACATGGGTTCATACTATGATTTCGCCTTGATACGTTACAATGCCAACGGTTCCCTGGACACCGGCTTCGGCGACAATGGCCTTGTTATCACTAATGCCGCAGTTGGAAGTAATAATAGCGCCGCCTATGCCGCGCTCGTCCAGCCGGACAACCGGATTCTTGTGGCCGGCTATGCCCAGAAGGGCACGAAATATAACTTCGCCCTGGCCCGGTACTGGAGATAGCACGTAAAATAAAACGGGCGGCCGCCGCTTCACGACGGGGCCGCCCGGGGGTTCTTTTATTCCAATCATCCGTGGAATCCGCGGAATTTGTGGTTATCCACGTCCCGTCTTGAAATCCGGGGACATACCAATTAGGGATTACCCGGATTAAACGGTATCTATACAGGTTATTTCAACAACGGGAGCAATAACCTGCGCCATTCCTTCAGCCCGGCAAAAACACCGTTTATTTCCAGTGATTTCTCGCCAAACGGCTCTTTTTTCTTGTCAAAATATATTCTAACCGAGCGGGGGCAACATCCGCATTTGACCATTAAATAAGGACTTCTTTTTCCCCTTCCCGGATATTGCCTGACCCTCAACTTATACCCGCCTGATTTATCCTTCGGGGCTTTCACGCACATCCTGGTATTGTATTTTTTCATCTGTTTGTGTCTTTCAGAAGAAGGGCCATTCGCTCTACAAAATCCCGGGCTGAAGCCAGGGCATTGCGCGCCTCCTCTTCAGTGGCCATAAATGAAAGGTCATACTGGTCGTTGTGTCTGAGTTCGCGGTAATGGTCCAGCAACTCAATCCACTTATTCTCCAGAAGGCGCTTTTTGGCATAATGCTCCTCCAGATAGCGGGCAATGCAGAAATGGCTCTTTTCCCTGAAACCGTCCCGGAAAAGAATGGCCCGGGCCGAGTGGAACATCGCCAGATAAGATGTCAGAACCGCAGAATGATACGCCTGGCCCTCTAAACTACGCGCCACCTCAAGCAGCCATTTCCCGGCCTTTTCCAGTGAACGTTCGGACTGCTGTTTGGAAGGCGGAATCTTCCGCAAGAGTCCCTTGTTGATACAATCATTATAACCAAATGGCATCAGTGTCTCCGTATAATATTATTGACCCGAAGACAATGGAATGGTAGAAATTCAGGTCGTCCCTTTTCAGCCGGGCAATCTTTTTGTCATCCAGCAGAAGAATCTTGATATTATTGATTTGTTTGGACAGTGCGGTGGTAAGCCGGGCCAGTTGGCTATCTGGTTGCGGGCGGATTTTTATCCAGACGTCAATATCCGATTCCGTCGTGTTCTCGCCCCGGGCCGCGCTGCCGTAAAGTCCGGCCGCCCGGATGAATCCGAATCTCCTGAAAAAAACCGGGCGAAAAGCCGAAACATTGAAAAAAATCCTCAGGGCCTTGGTTACCGGTGTATCCAAAACCAGGTAATTCCGTCCCGATTTCTTCAAGACGCCCTGCCGCCCCAGAGAACTAAGGTAAGCCGAGACCATACCCTTGCTCAAACGTAACTCTTTGGCCAAATGGCTGACCCCGGGAATGGAGGAGCGGAAAATGATGTCTTTTAGAATGCCGGCTCGTTCTGTGGTTGACAAAAGATTCATATAACAAAACCAGGTGTTCGCGATTCGTGAACTTTTTGTTCATATCTTATGAACTATTTTTCCGCGCGTCAAGAGAAATATACCGGAGTTTAATAAATTTTCGTATGGAATTTAAAAGGCGAAATTCCACCCCGCTCTAATTGAATAGGGCGGGGGACTGCGTTAGGCAATCAGGCGGCCTGGCGGAATGAATATTAATCCGGCGCTTTAAGATGGGCGATATGTTAGCGGTCTTGGGACAGGTTGTCTAAATCCACTTTATCCTGCGGTCGGTTCAGGGCCTCACATCGGAATGAAACCACAGATGACACAGATTACGCAGACGCAGCGACTGCGGAGTCCAGCCAAGCGGGATAAACACGGATTATTTCTATTTATCCTTATTCTCATCCGTGACAATCTGTGTTTACCCACTGGGTTATCCCACTTTATCGGGGTAATCTGTGGTTGCAATTTGGATTGGCCAATTTACCGAACTTAATAAATCCTCGTAATCCTTTTTGTTGTGCGTTTACAGGTCTCTTATTAAACTTATGATAACTCTCGCGCAGGAACTGGACCGTCGAGAGCCGCTCTTCCGGCGACAGAGACCGGTAATACCGGCGCTCAAACTCCTCAGCCTGGCGGAAAGAATGGGCTACCCTTATCCACATCTTTTTCATGGACATATTATACCATATCGCTCTAACGGGGTCAAGAAAACTCTAACTCTACGAATTACGCCGCCCACAAAGTGGGCGGCGTAATTCGTAAATTCGTTATTAGTAGTGGTTATACAATATACCCCACCACTGTGATATACAGAGTCAACGTCGCATTCCAGGGTCCACCGACACTTTCCAACGTATATTCAATAGAAGGCGTGCCGACCACCAGCGGCACAATTCCCTGATTTACCGTCTGTGAACTCGCGCCGGGAACCAGTCCGACCCCAAGGGCATCGCGCTGGTCAGTGTTCGTGCGCACGCGGAAAAAGGCCCGGCCATTGGCAAAGGTCTGGTTGAAAATCCCCAGTTGCAGAATCACGGCCTTGGCTGTGGCCGGAATCCAAGGACTCAAGTCAAAGGCCGTGTAGGGAATATCCGCGCTGATGTTGGTCAGGTAAAGCCCTTCAACCGATGGCGTCAGGAAAGTGAACCGGTCTCCGCCGACTCCGGGCGCGAGTTTATCCTGCGTCACCGCTGCGTTGGCGATTTCGCTTGTCCCGACTGCATTAGCCGCTATCTCGGATGCGCCGACCGCGCCCGAGGCAATCTTTCCGGCGGTTACGGCGTTTCCTGCGATTTTATCGGCGGTTACTGCGCCATTGGCGATTTCGGCTGTTGCCAGCGGCGGCGCCATCGGCCTGGTCGGCACTGAGAAGGATAACTTTTCCGGCGTGACCTGTGCGTTGCCGATTTCATCGGTAACGATGCGCGGGGTAATGGGCCGGGCAATAGACGGCGGGGTGAATGAGAGTTTCGCCGGCGTGACCGACGCATTGGCAATCTTGGCCGTGGTGACGGCATTGCTGGCCAGTTTATCCTCTGTTACGGCCCGGTCGGCCAGGCGCGAGCCGGTGACCGCGGCTTCGGCGATTTTGGCGGTGATTACCGCGCCGGCCGCAATTTTCTCGGCTCGCACGCTTGAGTCGCGCAGTTTGGAGCCATAGATGGTGTTATCGGCGATTTTGCTTCCGGTTACGGCCGCGGTGGCAATCTTCTCGGTCTTGATTGCGGAGTCCTTGATTTTGGCCGTGGTTACGGCCTCGTCCGCGAGATTCACTGTCTGCACTTCACCTGGTTTTAATGGCATAAATCCTCCTTAGTCATTGGTCATTAGTCAATAGGCATTAGGGGATTAGGCCCAATGACTAATGCCTAATCCCTAATGCCTTGTCTGTTACGCTATGACCACGTGTTTTGATTCGGTCCAGTCGCCGTTGTTGGCCGGGTTGGTCAGGTTGACCCATCTGAAGAACCCGTAGAAGCGCTGGCCGATGACCTTGGCGCCGCACTGGATTTTGAAGAGCGCCTTTTTGGAGACCACTGTCTTGGGGCAGTCGTCCCAGTTCTCAGGCGCCATTTCTCCCACCGGCACAAAGGTATAGCGGCATTCTATGCCGTCCGCCAGGGGATGCCGGCTGGCCCGGGTCCGGTCTGTGGTTTCGCGGCAGCGCACCTTAATGCTTCCGCCGCCCGCCGGCTCAAGGTCAATATAGGGCTTGGTCTCAATCTTGCCGCGCGGGGTCGGCTCCAAATCACGGGGCGGCACGCCCATTGCGATTTTCTCATCCCTGGGCACGTCGTCGTTATACCTGATATGGGCGTTGATAAAAGCGCGCAGTTCCCCTTCATAGAGTTTCCGGGCCTGGCGGTGCCGGTCCACATCGGCCTTGGTGCGCTCGTCCTTTTCCTGGGCCTTGTGGTATAACGGCTCGTACCAGGCGCGCCGGGCTACTAAAGCCGTCACCTTGGCCGCGGGTAGGTTCCAGGCCACCTGGTTAGCCACCGCCTTGTTGACCACCTTACCCTGCCAGTTAAAGTAATCATCGTCTTTCATTGTGCTCATTTTCATATCCTTTCATTTGTGGCGTTATTGCCACTGGTTTTGGCCTCAAGGCCAAAGGTTGTGGCCTCAATGCCAAGGGTCTTGGCCTCAATGCCAAGGGTCTTGGCCTCAAGGCCAAGGGTCTTGGCCTCAAAGCCAAAGGTTGCGGCCTCAAGGCCAAGGGTCTTGGCCTCAAGGCCAAGGGTCTTGGCCTCAAGGCCAAAGGTTGCGGCCTCAAGGCCAAGGGTCTTGGCCTCAAGACCAAGGGTCTTGGCCTCAAGGCCAAAGGTTGCGGCCTCAAGGCCACGGGTTATAGATAAGAAACGTTGCCGTTTGAGAGGTGATTTTCGGTATGCCGAAAGATCACTTAAGAAGACCCTGCATGACAGGGCCGTCCGTCCCGACATGATCGGGACGGTTTTACCGCCATCAGTTACCGGGATTGCCCGCCACTGGCTTTTTGACTGGCTTGAGAATAAAGTGGTATCGTTTCCCGGAATACACCACTACGTTCTTCCGGCCCTTTTTCAGGGGTTTGACCTCGACCCGGAGTTCGCTGGAATCGTTATGCTCCAGCATTCCCCTGAGCAGTTCCCGCAATTTGTCTTCAGCCGCATCCAGATTCTGCCAGCCAGTGGTTATCTTGTTTTCACTCACATTAAAAATCACCTCCTCTTAGGGACTGTTAGCGACAGCGGAACGTTACAGTCCCTTAGACCTCGCCCCGAAGAATTTCGGGGCGGGTTACTTCCCTTAGACCTCGGCCCGAAGGCACGAAGACGCTAAGGGCTGCCCCAGATTTCTCATAATTTATAACTCATAACTTATAATTCGTTTCCTGCTGTCCCCGGAATTTCAGCCCATGATTCAATAAAACTTCATTTAGTATATTCTTTAGTAGTTCGTCAGCATTGCCGTAATTATTTATTTTTTTTATATCCTCAAAGGGAACAATGTAAATATTTTCCTCTTTCACCGCATTGACGAGATTTTTAATTGCCTCCAAACTCCAATCTTTCTTATAATTAGCAGTCCAGTATTCAAAAAATCTATCTTTAATATTTTTCAGTTCTTTTTTCCTCTCCGCCTCATCATTAGATTCAGCAATATTCTTGTATTTTTTCGCGACTTCTTTTAACTCATCCTTTCCTGATTCCTCGCATGCATTTAATAAATTTTTCATTTTATATTTATACAAGTAGTCAAAATCGACAATAAAAGTTGCTTTAATGCTAAAATCTTTACAGAAAGCC
>JBFMDM010000105.1:0-7839 GCA_040753835.1 Planctomycetota bacterium | reverse complement strand
GGCTCGCGCCTCGCCCCCTAATCCCTTGCGTCTTACCCCCTAATGCCTCGCGCCCTCACCCCTAACGGCTCGCGCCTCGCCCCCTAATCCCTTGCGTCTCACCCCCTAATGCCTTGCAAGGCGATGGCGGTTAGGGGTGAAGGCGACCCCTAATACCTTGCAAGGCGATGGCGGTTAGAGGGCAAGGCACTGCCTAACCGCTTGGGCGGTGGCGCCACCCACTATCACAATTTATGTTATTATTTATTTAGATTATTAATTGGTTTGATGTATATTTTCATAAATGAAGATAATATTTATCGGTTCTTCGGCGTTCGGCGTGCCCACGCTTAAGGCACTGGCCGGCCAGTCCAGGCATCCGCTGATTGGCGTGATTACCCAGCCGGATTCCAAAAAGGGCAGGGGACTGAAGGAGGTTGCCGTCTCGCCGGTCAAGAAAGAGGCGCTGAAGCACAAGGTTGAAATCTGGCAGCCCAAGTCCATAAACGACCCGGCGTTTATCAGGCAGTTAGATGACAAGGACCCGGAATTGATTATCGTGGCCGCCTACGGCCAGAAATTGGGCAAGGAGATGCTGGACCTGCCGCCGTACGGATGCCTTAATATCCATCCCTCGCTTCTGCCCAAATACCGCGGCTCCGCGCCGGTGAATTACGCCATCCTTAAAGGCGATGCCGAAACCGGCGTCAGCATCATCAGGATGTCGGAGAAGATGGATGCCGGGTTTGTCATCAGGCAGGCGTCGGTAAAGATAAAGGACGGCGAGACCGCGCCGGAACTGGAAGCGCGCTTGGCCGAGGAATCGGCCGCCATAATCGCCGGACTGCTGGACGGGATGGAAAGAGGCGGGCTGGAAGAAACACCGCAGGATGAAAGCGAAGCGACCTTTGCGCCCAAACTGAAGAAGACAGACGGCGAGATTGACTGGTCCAGGCCGGCCCGGGAAATCATCAACCGGATTCGGGCGATGCAGCCCTGGCCCGGGGCTTATACCTGGCTTAAGCCCCAGGGAAAAGCGCCGGTAAAGGTGGATATTACACAGGCCCGCCTCAACTCTGATGAAGGCGGTAAATCAGGCAGGCCTGCCCGAACCCCACCGGGGGGCGGGCCCGGTCGTATTATAGAAATAAATAACAATGGGATAATTATTTCTTGCGGAGATGAGCAAAAGTTATCTATTATTGGCGTCAAACCGGCCGGGGGCCGGGCGCTTACGGCGCGGGAGTTTGCCAACGGCTATCGCCTTAAGACAGGAGACGTTCTTGGGAAAGAAACTTGATAACATCATTATCGGGCTCAATAATTTTCTGCGGGGCAGGAAGCCGAAGCGGCTCGCGCCGGAAAAGGTGATGCTCCTTTTCTCGCACTGCCTCCAGTATTCCAAATGCCCGCAGAAGATAGTCAACGACCTGGCCGAGTGCAAGCGCTGCGGCAAATGCTCGGTCAAGGACATCCTTGAGATGAGCGAGCGCTACGGCGTGAAATGCGCGGTCGCCTCGGGCAGCGAAATGGCCCTGGAAAAGGTCAATGCGGCCGACGTGGACGCCGTCATAGCGATTGCCTGCCAGAAGGAACTGGCCGGCGGCATCAAGGCAATATTCCCCAAGAAGGTCCTGGCCGTGCCCAATACCCGGCCGCACGGGCCCTGCAAGGATTGCGGCGTGGATATCCAGAATGTGGAGGCATTTCTCAAGAAGACCATATCAAAGTAACAGATGTAAAACCGACAAGGGAGGTTACGATTTTATCAGAATGGTAATCCTTCGCTTTCCACTGGGAACCGGTGGGTCGCTCAGGATAAGTCGCAGTAATTCATCGTATGGAATTTTCCGCCAGAGGCGGACCCGCCTTTGGCGGGCAAATAGCCGTCCCGACCCCGCTCCAATTGAATAGGGCGGGGGACTGCGTTAGGCGATAACTATAATACGACCCAGCACACCCGCCTGACCGGACGGGCAGGTAACTTATGTGCTGGATAAATCGCCGAGCCCCCCGATGGACATCGGGGGGCGAGGCCTAACTGGCTGCGTTCAAACTGCGACTAAAAAACCCCCTCATCCTTTGCAGAATGAGGGGGTGATGAAACAGGATTTATTTGGACGGTTCCTTGGATACAGGTGCGGCATCCTCCTCGGTCTTTTCATCAGGCGTAGTGGCCTCTTCCTTTGCCTCGGCCTCGGTTCCGATGAATGAAATCTCTACCCGCCTGTTCTCAGATTTCTTCGCGCCCTTGGGGCGGTGCTCGCCGAAACTGACCAGGAACATCCGGGCCGGGTCAACACCCTGGTCTTCTAAATAAAGAAGAACCGTTAAGGCGCGGTATGCGGCCAGTTCAAAATTGGACTTAGTTGTCCAGCGATCGACGGTTCTGGTTATCTGGTCAGTATCTGTATGCCCTGATACCTGGACCTGAAAACTTTCCTTCTTTATGAAATCGGCTATCTTGGCCAGTATTTCCTTGCCTCTTTGTTTTAGGTCGCTGCTGCCGGGGCTAAAAAGGACTTCACCCTGGATTTCAACGCCTTTTTCGGTAATAATTACGCCTTCTTCTGATGTCAGGCCCTGGAGTTTCCGGACGATTTTCTCCTTCATCCTGGTCAGGGTCTCGTCGTCCACCTTGGCCTTGTGTTTTAATGCCTCGTTCTCCAGTTTGGCTTTCTGGAGTTCAAATGCCAGGCCCTTGCTGTCCTGGTCAACGGCCTTGTTCGCCTCGCCCAGGTCGCGGATATGGGCTGACATTGCGGCAACGTCGGTGTTGTATTTCGTCTCCAGTTTGCGGTAGGACGCCCGGGAGACGCATCCGGTTACCAACAGCCCGACCGTTATTACGACTGCTATTTTCTTGAGGTTAACCATATTTATTGACTCCTTTCCGGCGGCGCCGTGCGGGCGCTCTTTTATTAACCGTTACCTTAATATATCGGTAATTTATTCTTCTTTCTTGAATTTGTCAAGATTTACGTCTTTTATTCCGACAATATCAAGAATCATCTGCCCGAACTCGCGGGTGATTCCGATGGGATGTTTGCCGCGGTCCGAACTGATTCTCAGGGCGTCGGCCATAAATGAGCCGATGATTGTCAGGAACAGAAGAATGGCGCCGAGACAGGCGATAAAGACCACCGGCGTCTTGAACTTGGGCGCGGCCATCGTTACCGAGAGTGGCATTTCCGGATAGGCCATTCCGCTGGGCGGTCCCGCTTGAGCGGGAGCAAACCTGGAAAGCCGTGACTTGGGCCGGCCTGCCGGGGCCGCCTTTTCAGCCACTGTTTCAACGAGTTCTTCCGGAATGGTCTCCACCGCGCCTTCCTCGGCTATGGTCTCGGCCACCTCAATCTCCTCCTCGGGCACGGTCGCTCCGATGTCCTCGGATACCGATTCTATGGGCGTGGTGACGTCGGCTTCCTCAACCAGGCCTGGCAGGTGTACGTCCGTATCGCTTCCGATAGGGACCTCGTCTTCGGCGCCGATGCTGCTGGTGGTGTCTTCTTCGATAAATGTGGCGTCGTTGCTGGCGGCCGGTATCTCCTCTTCGCCGGGCGGCAGGATGACGGTCGGCTCGGTGATATGCTCTTGCCTCTTGCTTTCCACGTCCACCTTCTTGAACTTCATCCGGTCCTCGTCCTTAAAGGCGCGTATCTCGCCTTCAGAGACCAGTTTCTTGAGTTCGTCCTCGCTGAGTTTCAGTTCCTTGAGGACCTCGTCAAAGGTAAAGAATTCATCGGACTTTGATTTCGCCATAGATTATTTATTTTTTTCCTGCTGTTTTCGTATGTCCTCGTATAATTTCTTTATAGAGTTTGGTAGTGGCCCTTCATCTGAATTCTTTAAATAGGGCATAGCCACGCCGTCCGGGATATTAAGGTCATATTGAATATCGCGCGCCGCTCTCAGCCGAATCAGATAATCTTGCGCGTATTCATAAATCAATAGTTTTTTATTCTGAGTGTCTATCAGCCAGAGGAGGTTGTTGTCAGTCCTGGTCATTGAGCCGATGGCAATATAGTTGTTGTTTGCGGCTGTTTCGCTCGCCCTGTCAGGCGCCGCGAATACGTTGCTGCTGAATGACGACTTTTCTATTGCAAGGACGGCGATAATCCCGACAAGAACGCCGATGATGAGGTATAATGTCTTGTTTGTCATAGCAACCTCCTCTTACTCGCTGTTAGCCCGTAAGGGCGTTATCAGCGAGTTAGAGCCCGACGAACTCCGCAGAGACCCTGCCTGCGGCAGGCAGGCGCGTCCAGCAAATGTCGGGATATTCCTTGATTACGATATATTAGTATACAGGTAACAATATACCAATAATTTATATAAAAATAATAGGGGAGTCAACCCCGCACATAACCCCATTGGGGTTTTCGGTAATACAACCAAATACCTGACGATATTTAGCACTATTTATGTGCGGGGTCAAGAAAAATCCGATATTTTATCGTATGGAATTTCAAAGAGGTATCCCAGCCCCGCTCCAATTGAATAGGGCGGGGGACTCAGTTAGGGATCCCATTCAATACGACCCAGCACTTTGCGAAGCATAGTGCTGCCCGCAGGGAGTTGCCTCGTCCCTATGGGACGAGGCCTAACTGGGCCCCTGGCTCCTATTCATTTTCCCCGTTATATTTTACCCCGCCGGCGGCCTTTGGTTTAACGCTTTTTCCGACTTTGGGAGATTTGCGGGCCCGAGGCGTCCCGGTTTTTGGGCGCCTGCCTGTCCCGTGGGCCTGCCTGCCGCAGGCAGCCCTGGATGCTTTGGGTTTCTCTTTAACCGCGAGAGCGGCGTTCTCTTGTGAAATCTTGTCCAGCAACCTGTAAACCGCCTGCTCCTCTTCCACGATATTATCAAAATGGAACGAGAGTTTGGGTATATAACGCAGTTTAATCCGCTTGTTCAGGGTGCTATGGATGTAGTTTGCCGCATTATTCAGAAGGTCAATGGATGTCTTGCAGGCGGCTTCGTTGCCCAGGACCGTGACGAATACCTTGGCGCACTGCAGGTCCGGAGACGGCTCGGTTCTGGTCACCGTGATAAACCCCAGCCGCGGGTCGTTCATTTCATAAAGGATTATCCGGCTGATTTCCTTCTGCAATTCGCTGGCTACCCGGCCCATTCTGTTGTTGTTCATAATAACTCCTGCGATTGGTCAATCAACTCCACCGGGAAGGACCTGACTCTGTTAATAATGTTTGACAGCACGCTGCTGACGAACCTGGAATCATTGCCGACCGTCACGATGGCCAGCACGGCCTCCTGCCTGCAATCCAGGCAGTCAACCTCGGCCACCGCGGCATTGAAATCGTTTCTTATATTATCCTTGATTGATTTTACTATCCGGCGTTTGTCCTTGAGCGAAAAGGATTCGCGGATGAGCAGTTTTACTACCAGCGAACCGATGGTCATAACGTTACGAGGCAGTCGTCAGTTTCTTCAGGTGTTTTTCTATCTGGAATGCCTCAATGACATCGCCGACATTGAGATTGTCAAACCCGTCTATCTTTACGCCGCACTCAAATCCAGTATTGACCTCGCGGACGTCGTCCTTGAAACGTTTCAGGGATGACAGCCGGCCTTCATAAAGCACGTTCTTCTCGCGATAGACCCTGACCAGCGATGACCTTTCTATCTTGCCCTCGGTTACCATACATCCGGCAATCGTGCCGAGCCGAGAAATCTTGAACAGGTCCTTGACGGTCAGTTTGCCGACTGTCACCTCGCGCTTTTCCGGCTCCAGCAGGCCTTCCAGGGCCAGTTTGATGTTCTCCACGATGTCGTAGATGACGTTGTATATCTTCACTTCAACGCCGTGGTCAATCACCAGCGGTTTGGCGCGCTCCTCCACGGATGTATTGAACCCGATGATAATTGCATCCGAGACATGGGCCAGCAGCACGTCCGATTCGTTTATCTGGCCTACGCCCCTGTGGATGATTTTCACCCGCGCCTCCTTGTAGGCGAAGTTGTTGAGTAACTGGGTAATCACCTCCAGCGAGCCCTGGACGTCGGTCTTGAGGATGACCTTGATCTCTTTGGTCTGGGAGGTGGCAATCTTGTCGTAGAGGTTTTCCAGGGTGGTATGCTGTTGCGGCCCGGCCAGCGCGGTCTTCTTGCGCTCATTGAACGTCTGTGCCATCTCCGAGGCGGTCTGGATGCTGTCCACCACGTAGAACTTGTCGCCGGCCATAGGCAAATCCGAAAGCCCGCTGATTCTGACCACGGTTGCGGGCGTTGTCTCTTCAATATTTTCCGAGCGGCTGTTGAGCATTGAACGGACTTTGCCGTATGCGCCGCCGCAGAAGATGACGTCCCCGATTTTCAGGGTCCCGTTCTGGACCAGGATGGTGGTCATCGGCCCCTGCGACTCCGTGAGTTTCGCCTCCATCACCGTTCCGTAGGCCCGGCGGTTGGGATTGGCCTTCAATTCCATCATATCCGCCTGTAAAAGAATCATTTCCAGGAGATGGTCTATGCCCTGGCCGGTCAGGGCTGAAACCTCGGCGAAGATGGTCTTGCCGCCCCAGTCCTCAGGCGCCAAGTCCATTGAACTTAACTGCTGGCGGACCTTGTGGAGATTGGCTTCCTTCTTGTCAACTTTGTTAATCGCCACAATGATGGGGAGGTTGGCGGCCCGGGCGTGGCTGATGGCCTCCTCGGTCTGGGGCATTACGCCGTCGTCCGCGGCCACGACCAGGACCACGATATCAGTGACATTGGCTCCCCGGGAACGCATCTGGGTAAACGCCTCGTGGCCCGGCGTATCCAGGAATACGATTTTCTTATTGTTGATTTCCGCCTCGTATGCGCCTAAATGCTGGGTAATCGCGCCGTGTTCCGATGCCGCCACGTTGGCCGACCTGATTTTGTCCATCAGCGAGGTCTTGCCGTGGTCCACATGACCCATAAAGGTCACCACCGGCGGGCGGCTCTTGAGGTCTTCCGGCCTGTCCGGAGTGGTGTGCACTAGATGGCTGTCAATGTCCTTGGGCTTCTCAAATATTATTTCGTAGTTGAATTCCAGGCCGATAAGCACCAGCGCGTCCTCGCTCAGGGCGTCGTTGATGCCGGTCATTATGTTGTGCTCCATCAGTTTCTTGATGATGATATTTGCCCTGATGCCCATCTTCTCGCAGAGTTCCTTAAGGGTCATCCGGCCGCTCACCGTGACCTTGCGTTCAACCGGTTTATTGACCACCTGTTGCTGGTGGTGGCCCGCTGATTTCTTCTTGAAGAAGAAGGTCTTCTTGATAAACGGCTTCTGCCTGCCGAAGGTTGAGGGCATTCCGATAACCTTGCCGTGTATTCCTTTGGTTTGCTCGGTGGCGGCGCCTTTGGAATACAAATCCAGTTCCTTGGCGTGCAGGGCGCGGATATCCTTGTCATCCGTGTCCTTGGCGAGCGTTTCTATGATTGGCCCTGATGGTTTGGGCATATCCTGCCTGGGCGCAGCGCTCTTCGGCTGGGGCGCGCCCGGCTTAACCGCCGGTTTGGGCGCCGCCGGCTCAGAATGCCTGCCGATGGTGATTACAGGCATAGCCGGCGCATGCCCGTGTTTTTCAGTTGTGTGCTTGCCGGCTGCGGCCTTTATATGTGATGCAGCGGGCTTTTCAGGATGCGCTGCTTTCTTTTCTGTCTTATGCGCGGCCGGCCTGCCTGACGGCAAGGCCGGCTTGGAGATTGGCTCGGGATGCGCCTTTGGTTCCGGCTCAGCCGTTTTCCTGGCCGGTGCGGGTTCAGCAGGCGCTGGGGCGGGCGCAGCAGCCGCTGCCGCCTTTTTTGCCTCGGTCTCAGCCAGTTTGGCTGCGGCCGCCGCGGCCTTCTTGGCCGCTTTCTCTGCCGCTATC
>JBFMDM010000104.1:0-7847 GCA_040753835.1 Planctomycetota bacterium | reverse complement strand
GAATTCTTTGTGTTTTTCATTGGTTGTATCAATGTCCCTGGCAATGAGTTTCTGTTCTTCGGGCGAGAGTTTGTCCCAGCCGTCCTTGGCCATCTTGCGCTTGATATCCTTTTCCACGTTGAGCGCCAGGAGCTTGATATTATTCTGCTTGGCCGTGCGAATCAGGTTGATATAATACTCGTTATACCATGGTCCGAAGCCGGGCTGGGCGCTTTTGTCAAATTCCTCCTCGGTGATTTTGCCTGAAATATAATCGTCGCAGGCCCGCTGTTTGGAGCGATACAGGAATTCCATTGCCAGCGCTGCCTTGGGATTCTTCTGGAATAAACTCTTGAGCAGGTCTTCCTGCAGTTTATGGTGCGCTGAGTTGGTGTGCTGTTCGGCCACGTAGATAATCTGGATGCCCTTGAGCCGTTCCAGCAGGGCATTGTAATCCAGGGTCTCCAGGGTATTCAGGTCAACGTACTTGCCGTAGAGTTCCGTGACTTTCAGGGCCGACAGCGAGGCGATGAGTTTATCAACCTTTTGCTTCTGTTCGGCAGTCATCTGATGCTCGGGCAGGAGTGTCTGTGGTATGTCCGGATGGGGTGACTCCCGGCCCATGCTCTGTTTGCCCGGGACATTGTTTGTCTTGGTCATATTGTCGCCTCCTGCCTGCGCTTGCGCTCCGGTAGGCAGGCCTGTTTGTGGCGCTGAATTACAGGAAATGCATAGCCCGCCGATTAGCAGAGCGCCTGATAGCAGTATGGTTTTATACATAGTTGACTCCTTCTCTATGTGGCGCAACAAACGCCACGATGCTAAACTGTTACGAACACCTGTCTATTTTACTCATCAATCTTAACCATTCCTGCTTGATATTGGCAAGAATTTTCGTAATATCTTTTTCGGTGAGATTGGAGAACCGGCCCTGGGCCTGGAGGTACTGCCGGACCATCTTGTCGTCGGACGGCAACTGATTGGGCCGGTTGAGAATATATTTGGTTCCGTTTTCCACTTCATAAAGCGGGAAGATGCCGCTCTCCACGGCCAGCCGGGTGAGTTTGATGGAGTTCTCGGACGAACACTTCCAGCCCGGCGGGCAGCAGACAAAGGTATGGATAAAGCGCGTGCCTTTGATATCCTTGGCCTTCTTCAGTTTCCTGATAAAATCGTCCGGGTAAGAAACCGAGGCGGTTGCCGCATAAGGTATGCGGTGCGCGGCCATTATTTCCATAATATTCTTCTTGGGCTGTTCCTTGATGATGGGCGTGGTGGTGGTCCAGGCGCCCCAGGGCGTGGCCGATGAGCGCTGGATTCCGGTATTCATATAGGCCTCGTTGTCGTAGCAGACGTAGATGAAATCGTCGTTGCGCTCGGCCGCGCCGGACAGGGCCTGCAGGCCGATGTCAAAGGTGCCGCCGTCTCCGGCCCAAGCCAGGACCTTAGTGTCTTTCTTGCCCAATACGTCCAGGGCCGCCCGGACTCCGGACGAGACCGAGCCGGCCGTCTCAAATGCCGTGTGGAATAACGGGACCCGGACTGCCGAATAGGGGAACGGGCCGTTGATGATGGACCAGCAACAGGCCGGCAGGACAATCATCGTCTTGCGGCCCAGGGCCTTAAGTGCCAGGCGCATTGCCAGCGCTCCGCCGCAGCCCGGACAGGCCAGATGGCCCGGATATAAATTCTCTTCCTGGGGGATATTGAATTTCATTTCTTTAGCCCTATATATTTTATTCTATTGTCCGCCTTATTGGCCTTGCGGACATCCTGAACGATTTCTTTTATGGTATCAGGCGTAACGTCCCGGCCGCCGATGCCGGTGATATATCCGAATATCTGCGGCCGCCTGTTATGGTTGCCGAATGCGGCCTTGATTTCCTGGCAGAAAATCCCGCCCACGCCGTAGCCGATATTGCGGTCAATGACCGCGACCTTCCTGCATTTCTCCAGATTCTTGACCACGGCAGCAGCCGGGAACGGCCTGAAGAGCCGCATCTTTAATAGCCCGATTTTCTGGCCCTGCTTGCGCAATTCATCTATCACATCGCGCGCGGTGGATGTAATAGTGCCGGAGGTTGCCAGGATAATTTCGGCATTGTCGCAGCGATAGGATTCAACCAGGCCGTAATGTCTGCCGAAGTGTTTCCTGAATTCATTATCAACCTTTTGGGCGACGGCCAGTCCTTTTTCCATCGCCTCCTGAATCTGGTATTTCAATTCGAAGTTATAATCAGGCGGCACCAGCGCGCCAAAGGCCAGCGGATTATTGAGGTCCATTCTGTATTTGGGCCGGTAGGGCGGCAGGAATTTGTCCACCTTCTTTATGTCCGGGATATCAACCGCCTCTGAAGTGTGCGACAGGACAAAGGCGTCCAGCACCACCATCACCGGTAGGGAGATGAGTTCGGCAATCCTGAAGCCCTGGATGATGGTGTCAAGGACTTCCTGGTTGGATTCGCAATAGAACTGGAGCCAGCCGGTGTCGCGCTGTGAGAGCGAGTCGTTCTGGTCGGTCCAGATGGACCAGCCCGGACCCATTGAGCGGTTGACATCGGCCATTACGATGGGCAGGCGCCCATTGGCGGCCCAGTGAATCAGTTCGTGCATCAGGGCCAGGCCCTGGGATGAGGTGGCGGTGAAGGCCCGGGCGCCGGTGATGGATGCGCCGATACAGCAGGCCAGGGCCGAGTGTTCGGATTCCACCTTGATGAACTTGGCCTTGAGCCGGCCGGTCCGGCAGAATTCAGAAAGCATCTCCACAATCTGGGTCTGGGGCGTTATTGGATAGGCGGAAATCACCTGGGCGCGCGCCAGCATCGCGCCGAACGAGACCGCGTGATTGCCGGATATTACTTCTTTTGCCATCGTATTATCGTTTTTCTTCCACTAACTTAATCGCATTGCGCGGGCATTCCAGGACGCAGACCCCGCAGCCCTTGCAGTATTCGTAGTCGTATTCATACCGGCCGTTCTTCTTCTTTACTGACATATCAGGGCAGAATACGAAACAATTATCGCACTTATTGCAGACCCCGCAACTGAAACAGCGGCTGGATTCCTGGAGTGCCTGTTTGGCAGTATAGCCCTTATAGACCTCGGCAAAACTGCTAAACCGTTGGGGCAGTCCAATCTTTTCCGGCTGGACCCGCACCGCGTGTTCAAAGTATGCCGTATTCAAATCCTCAAATGCCACCGGTTTTTCTATTGCCGGCTGGGGCAGTTTGGGTTTTTTAAGGTGGTAGTGAATCAAAGCGGCGGCTTTTCTGCCCGCGCCCAGCGCTTCTACAACGGTCCTGGGGCCGGTCACGGCATCGCCGCCGGCAAACACGCCCTTGTGGCTGGTGGTGATTCCGTCTTCCAGCACCTTTATGCGGTTGTTCTCCTGCAGGGAGTAAGGCAGGAACGAGGCGTCAACCTCTTCGCCGATGGCCGGAATAATGGTGTTAAGCGCAATCCGGAAATTGGAGTTCCTGACCGGTATCGGGGTCCGGCGGCCGCTTTTATCGGCCGGGCCTAACTTCATCCGGACGCATTCCAGCGCGACTATTTTATTGTTCCTGGTGATAATCCGGTGCGGCGCGGCCAGGGTGATGAATTCAATCTTTTCCTCTTTTGCTTCGTGGATTTCGTCCGGTATGGCCGGCATCTCGTTCTCGGTCCGGCGGTAGATGACGATTGGTTTCTTGCCCAGCCGCAGGACGCTGCGCGCCACGTCCATTGCCGCATTGCCGCCGCCGATGATGCCCACCCGGCTGCCTATTTTTACCTTCTTGTTATGCGCCAGATTGTAGAGGAATTCCAGGGCCGGGATGACCGATTGGTTGTCCCTATTAGTCCCGCCATCAGGCGGGACGGGCTTGTCCTCGCCTTGAATATTAAGTTTGCGTTCATTATGGGCGCCGATGGCCACAAAGACCGCATTGTAGTCATTGAGTAGTTTGCTGAAGATACTCTGGTTGATTGGGCTGTTGAGCCGGACGTTCACGCCGTTGGCTGTGATGCGCCGGATTTCCGCCTGGACGATATCCTGGGGCAGTCGGTATTTGGGGATGCCCTGGCTCAGGAGCCCGCCTAATTTATTGTCGGCCTCAAAGATGGTAGATTGGTAGCCCAGCCGCCTCAGGTGATAGGCGCAGGACAGCCCGGCCGGGCCGCCGCCGATAATGGCTATCTTGAAACGTTTGTCCGGTTTGGGCATCCGCCATTTCAGGGATTTGCTTAACCCGAAGTCGCCGATAACGCGCTCTATGTGATGGATGCCGATTGGTTCGTCATAGTCGCTTCGGTTGCAGGATTGTTCGCAGGGATGGAAACAGACCCGGCCGCAGGTGGCCGGGAATGGATTATCCGCGGTCAGCAATTCCCAGGCCTTTGTATAATCTGCCGGAGATTGGTTTAGTATGTCAATATATCCCTGGATTTTCTCTCCCGAAGGGCAGACGTTGTTGCAGGGCGGGAGGCGGTTCTGGTAGACCGGCCGGTAATTGCGCCAGGAACCGGTCTTGTTATAGAGCGTCGTCTCGGTTGATATTGCACAGGGAACCTTCTTAAACTTCATATTGTATGCAACTTTACATTTCTATACGCCTCTTCTGCGGCCAGGAGATTGTTATTGGTCTTTATCTTAATCTTTTCCTTAATTGATTTCTTCACAAACGGGAGATTGAGTTTCAGGGGCAGTCCGCAGAAGGCGCCGAGCATTGCGGTATTGACAATCGGGCTGGTGCGCGAGCCGAGCCCGTATTTAATGGCAACGGCCGTGGCGTTTACTGTTGCAACATTAAAAGCGCGGCCTAAATTGAGTTCTTGGGCGGTCTTTTCGCTGTTGATGAGAATCCAGCCGCCGGCTTTGAGGCCTTCGGCGACATTGACCGAATTCAGGAGAACCGGGTCAAGGACGATGATGCAGTCGGGCTTATAGATTTTGCAGCGCAGCCGGACCGGACGGGAATCAACCCTCATAAAGGCGGCGACCGGCGCGCCCCGGCGCTCGGCCCCGAATTCGGGAAAGACCTGGACGAATTGGCCCTGCTTGAAATAGGCGTTGGCCAGCATCTCCAGGGCGACCACTCCGCCCTGGCCGCCTCGCCCGTGTATTCTTATTTCAAGCATCTTGCGTAACCGTTCTAATGCCGATTAATTTTGGTCAACCCCGCACATACTTTGCATCGGCGTTGGTATTTCCTGCCGCGGAATTAACCAAACTTATTTTTAATCAAAAGGCGCGGAAGCATCTTTTTACATCTGACACGTCGTCATATTCCTAAAGCGCCTCTTAATAGAGAGGGCTTAAAAGGGTGATGCTTTCCAATGCCAACTATAAATGCAAAGTATGTGCGGGGTCAAGAAAAACTTGTGAAATTAGCAGTTAGAAGATAAAGTATAGAGATGGTGATAGCAATGTATCAGATTAATATATTCAACAACCAAAAGGTGTTTACATTGGGAATAAACCTGGACCGCCTGAGGAGGGTTCTTAAATGTATCCTCAGGAAAGAGCGCGGGCCGTCCGGCCTATTCAACTTCATTTTCGTGGACAACCGGGAGATTCGCCGGCTGAACCGCCGCTACCTCGGCCGGAACCGCATTACTGATGTTATTGCATTCCCGCTGGCTGACAATTGTGATAACATAAAAGGCGAGGTTGTGGTTTCAGTTGAAGAGGCGCGGCGCCAGAGCCGCAGGCGTAATATCCCGCTTAATGATGAAATAGCGCTTTATTGCATCCACGGGCTGTTGCACCTGATTGGGTATGACGACCTGGCCGAATCCGAGCGTATTAAGATGGAGCGGAGGCAGTCGGAATACCTGAAGATGATGGCGGCTACTTCTTCAGTTCCTCGCGCAGGGCGTAGAGGATTTCGCCGACGCTCTTCTTGAGTTCTTCCAGTTTCTTGGCAAGCGCCTCGGTCCGGTCGCCGTTGATTCGCTTGGTGTAGATTGACTTGATTTCCATTGCGACCTTTCGTGAATCGTTGACCTTGCCGATATTCTTCTTCCAGATGGCCTCAACCGGCGGCTTGAAGCCGGCGATGAAGATATCGGACTTGCCGCAATAGTCGTCGCAGGCGGCCTCCTGTGCCTGCCATTCCTTGGCCGGGTCAGCCGAGTCCTTGATGGCCTCGTAGGCGACCACCGTATCCTCCACCAGGGCGTAGTAGAACCAGTCCAGGTCAAGGAGCGTCTCCTTTGTCAGGAACGACCTGATATCGGATACCAGGCGCGGGACGCGGCTGTTTATGGTGAAGGAGAAAGTGGTCTCCTTGTTCTTATTGGCTGAAATAACCGCACTGCTGAATCTTTCCAATTGGTTCTGTAAGAGCGCGGTCAGTTCGTGGAGTTTGGAGAATGAATTGGTGTAGAATGTTATATATGCCTGGTTGCGCATCTGAACAGCAATTTCCCGGTCAATCTCCGCGACCTTGGCTGATGCCTTCTTCTGCCATTGCTGGAAGGTCGTGTCGTCAGCCGGCGGTTTCTTGTCCTCTTTGCTTTTGTCAATAATCTTTTGCGCCTCCTTGTAGATGTTGTCAAGTTCGTCCGTGTATTTTGAGGCGGTCTGGTATTCCTGCTTCATAAATTCCAGCCGTTCGGCAACCGTTCCGATATACACAAATTTAGTGGCGCTGAGGCGATATTGGTCGTCCCTGGAGAATGAGATGGATTTATTCTTCTGGAGCGTAGAGGGAGCCACGGCCAGATAATACCGTCCGGGCGGGAGCGTCAGTTTGGGCGAGATTTTATCGGTGAATTTCTTGTCCTTGATTTCTGACGACTCTTTGGTTACCTGGATTGGTTTTTCACCGGCGATAGTTTCCACAACTGTGGCCAGGACAAAATCCAGTATGGTGGTCGGTTTATAACCGGACTTGGCGCTGAATGAAATGGAACTGGTGACCTTGCCGTCGCGCGTAACCTTGACCTGGGTGATTTCTGCGGGCTCAGGAGCGGTTTCTTTTTCCTTGGCCGGCGGGGTCTGGCCGTAAACGGCTATTGCGCAAAGCGATGATAATGCCAGAACGGCTATAGAAGATAATTTCATCTACGCTTTCCTTTCTTGTAATAAGTATAAACCCTCCTACGAATTACGATTTCTCTAATTACGAATAGATTGCCTACTTTCTCACAGGCGATTCGTAATTCGTCTATTCGTAATTCGTAGAAATTTATTGCTCATACCGCCAACTCATTATCTTGGGCGTAGAGTAATAATAGAAGGTTATATCGTCAAATATTATCGTATCAATTGCCGGCGGACTGGCATTAGGGACAAACTGCAATCTATAACTTAGCCGGTTGTTAGCCGGTGTAAGTGGCCCGTTCTGGGTTGCAGATACCGCTGTTCCGTCATTGGGCAGGGTTAGTGGATTATTATTATCTAATACAACATCCACCCGGCCATCCGGCATACTGCCGTTATCCTGCGAGCCGTTTATAGTGCTTATAGTATTATAAACGGTCCAATGAACCATAAAGACGCTGACCGGGTCAGGAGTTCCTCCGGTGGTTCCCAGTCCACGCTCTTCGTCAAGGTTAATTTCTCCTGAGGTAAATTCGGCATCACTGCCGGTATAATATCTGCCTATATTATTATAGAGGTCATTCTGAATAGTTGCAGGCACTGGTGGAGGGGCTGGTGGCGTTCCTCCGCTTGGTGGTGTTCCTCCGCTTGGCGGTGTTCCTCCTCCACTTGGCGGTGTTCCACCTCCGCCTGGCGGCGTTCCGCCTCCGCTTGGCGGTGTTTCTCCTCCGCCTGGCGGTGTTTCTCCTCCGCCTGGCGGCGTCCCACCTCCGCCTGGCGGTGTCCCTCCACCGTTATCCGGAGGCGTAACCGGCGGCGGTGGCGGCGTAACAGGAGGAGG